>NZ_LZTC01000036.1:0-11390 GCF_001665905.1 Gordonia sp. 852002-50395_SCH5434458 | reverse complement strand
GCGGTGGGGTGGTCTCGACAAGCTCGACCAGCGGTGCGGCTCGACCAGCGGTGCGGCTCGACCAGCGGTGCGGCGGCTCGACCAGCGCTCGGGCGGCTCGGCTAGCCGCGCAGGGCGTCGACCATCTCGGCGACGATGTCGTGTGGTTGGCCGAAGAGCTGGGCGCTGCCGTGGGCGCGTTTGAAGTACAGCCCGATGTCGTGTTCGGCGGTGATCCCGATGCCGCCGTGGATCTGGATCGCCTCGCCCGCGACGGTGGCGAACGCTTCCGAGCAGTACACGTGGGCCGAGGCCGCGAGGTCGGCGGCATTCGGGTCGTCGGCGACGACGGTCTCGATGGCCGCGCGTGCGAGCGATCGCGACGACTCGACGAGCGTGTACATGTCGGCCATGCGATGTTTGAGCGCCTGGAATGACCCGATGATCCGGCCGAACTGAGTCCTCGACGATGCGTGCTCCACGGCGAGTCGGAGCGCGCGGTCGGCGCCGCCGACCTGTTCAGCTGCGAGGAGTGCCCAGGCAAGCGTGCGCAGTCGCGACACCACGTTGCCCGCTGCGGTGACAGCGGTGGCCGCGGTGTCGTCGAATGTGATGCGGGCCAACGGCCGCGTCGGGTCGACGGTGGGGAGTGCGGTCACCTCGATACCGTCGGCGTCGGCATCGACGACGTGCAGTGTGATGCCGGACGGTGTGCCGGCGAGGACGAGCAGCAGGTCGGCTGACTCGCCGTCGATGACGAACTCTGCTGTGCCGGTGAGCAATCCGGCTTCACTGGAGACACCGGGGATGTCCCACCCCGTCGCGCCCGCCCAGCACAGACTAGCGATGCGTTCTCCGGATGCGATGTCGGGAAGCAGCCGCGCGCACGCGTCGGTATCGCCGCTGAGCAGCAGGGCGCCGGACGCGAGTGCCGTCGAGAAGACAGGCACGGGACTCAGCGTCGCGCCGAGTTCCTCGAGCACCGTTGCGGTTTCGACGAACGATGCTCCCGCACCGCCGAACTCCTCCGGGACCGCGAGAGCTGCCACGCCGATCTCATCGCACAATGTGCGCCACAGGTCGCTGTCGAACCGGCGGGGTGTGCGCATCGCCGCGCGCACCGCTGTGGAGTCGGATCGCTTGGCCAGAAGATCGGCGACGGACTGCCGCAACGCATCCCGGTCCTCGGTGGATACCGTGCTGTGTGTTGCCGTGTTGTGTGTCGTCGTGCTCACAGCGACTCCAGAATCCGCGCGCGATGCTGTGCCGGCGTCCCCCACGCGCTCACCAGCGCGCGAGTCTTGGTGATGTACAACGACAGATCGTGTTCGGAGGTGTATCCGATCGCACCGACAACCTGAAGAGCTCGCCGGGATGCCAGGTACGCGGCGTCGGCCGCTGCAACCTTGGCCGCGGAGATGTCACGGCTCACGTCGACGCCCTCGGGAACTCCGCCGTCGATGCCGACTGCTGCGCCGTGGACGAGCGGGCGGGCCATCTCGAGGGCGATCGCGACGTCGGCGAGGTGATGCTTGACCGCCTGGAACGATCCGATCTGGCGCCCGAATTGCTTGCGTGACAACGCGTAGTCGGATGCGAGTCGGAGCATCGTCGAGCCGAGACCGAGTAGTTGAGCCGCGGTGGACAGTGCTCCGAACTGTGCGGCTCGGTCGCCATCGACACCGTCTGCGATCACCTCGGCCGCGCGCACCGTGGACACCGTTCGCGTGGGATCGACCGACTGTGCTGTGTCGTCGACCGTCGCGAGCGACAATGTGCCGTTGTCGACGACATACACGTGCTCGGCAGCATCGGTGTCGGCTGCACGCGGAGAAAGGGGCGCGATTGCCGCCGAACTCAGCCGCCCCGATGCCGCAGCGTCGAGCGCATCTGACTCCGTGGCCGACCGCAGCAGGATCGGCACCACCGCAACGGATTCGACGATCGGCCCGGGGAGCGCGTGGCGGCCGATCTGTTCGAGTGCGACGACCATCTCGACGGCGCCTGCTCCGGCGCCACCGTGCTCCTCGTCGACGAGCAGGCCGAAGACGCCGATGTCGGCGAGCTGGCGGAAGACACCTGCCGCGGGAGAGCGATCACCGTCGGCCCATGCACGGGCAACGGCAGGCGCATCCGCTTTCGTGAGGAGCGTGTCGACGCTCGATGCGAGGTCGTCGTGGATGTCGGACAGCAGGAAGTCCATCGTTCACCTGTCCCCGCGCGGGAGGCCGAGGAGGCGCTCCGCGATCACATTGCGCTGAATCTCGTTGGTGCCTGCGTAGATCGGCCCGGACAGCGAGAAGAGGTAGCCGTCAATCCATGCGTCGTCGATCTCGGCGTCGGTGCCCTGTAGTTCCAGCGCTGTCTCGTGGGCCGCGATGTCCCACTGCGACCAGAAGACCTTGTTGATCGACGACTCCATGCCCAACTGCCCGCCTGCCGCGAGTCGGCTGACCGTCGCGTATGTCGACAGCTCGTAGGCCCGCGAGCCGATCCAGGCGTCGGCGACGCGTGTATCGACGCCGGAGGCGGTGGGTACGTTGTCCCGCTGCGCTTTCCACAGGTCGACGAGGCGATCCGTGGTGGCGAGGAAGCGACCTGGCGAACGCAACGACAGCCCCCGCTCGTTGGCGGCGGTGCTCATCGCGACCCGCCACCCGTTGTCGACGTCGCCGATGACGCCGGAGTTCGCCGGGTCGGCGGGGTCGTCGGGGACGAAGACGTTCTCGCAGAAGACTTCTGCGAATCCCGGCTCGCCGTCGAGTTGAGGGATCGGCCGCACCGTGACGCCCGGGCTGTGGAGGTCGAACATGAAGTAGGTGAGTCCCCGGTGGCGTTGCGCCTCTTTGTCGGTGCGGAACAGGCCGAATGCCCAGTCGGCGAAGCTCGATCGGGAACTCCACGTCTTCTGGCCGTTGAGGAGCCAGCCACCGTCGGTTCGGGTGGCCGTGGAGCGCAGCGAGGCCAGGTCGCTGCCGGCTTCGGGTTCGCTCCAGGCCTGGCCCCAGATGTCGTCGGCACGTGCTATACGAGGCATGATTCGGGCCAGTTGTTCTGGATGTGCGTGCTCGAAAAGTGTTGGTGCCAAGAGGAAGATGCCGTTCTGGCTCACTCGGCCGGGTGCGCCGGCACGGTAGTACTCCTCCTCGAAGATGATCCAGTGCAGGAGCGGGGCGTCGCGGCCACCGAACTCCTCCGGCCAACTCACCACCGACATGCGGTCGGCGGCCATTGTGCGCTCCCACTCCCGGTGCGCCTCGAAGCCCTCGGCGGTGTCCATCGAGGGAAGTGGTTGTGCGGGAACATGATCTGCGAGCCAGGTGCGCACCTCGAAGCGGAACTCGTCAGCGGCGGCGTCGAACGTCAGGTCCATCGGTCAGCGTCCGTTCGACGTCGAACCCGCGGACGCCTTCATCGACTTGGCATCCATGCCACCGAGCGAATCCCCACCGGAGGATTCGGCATTGGCCGAATGCGCGAAATGGTGCCAGCCGAATACCGAGTCCATCGCGGTGCGCATGCCCATCTGGTCCTCGCAGATGTTCACCGCCTTCTTGGACAAGAACAGTCCCTGCATCGGCATCGCGACGATGTTCTCGCAGATCGCATCGACCTTGGCGCCCAGGCCATCCCGCTCGACGACGTGGTTGACCATGCCCCACTGTTCTGCCTGTGTCGCGGTGAAGCGTTCGCCGGTGAAGAGGATCTCCTTGGCGCGACGTGGACCCAGCACGTAGGCGTGTGCGAAGTACTCGACGCCCGGAATACCCATACGTGCAACGGGATCGGAGAAGAACGCGTCGTCGGAGGCGACGATGAAGTCGCATACCCACGCGAGCATCAGGCCGCCCGCGATGCATGCGCCGTGCACGGCCGCGATCATCGGCTTCGGGATCTCCCGCCACCGTCGGCACATCCCGAGGTAGACCTCGGTCTCGCGGGCGAGACGTTGATCGGCTCCCGACTTGTCTGTGTGGTCCCAGTGCAGGGCGGCGACGTTGTCGTAGTACGTGTCGAAGTCACGCTCCGGGGTGCCGATGTCGTGGCCCGCCGAGAAGTGCTTGCCGTTCGCGCGAAGCACGATCGCCTTGACGTCGGGGTCGTCGACTGCCTTGCGGAACGCGGCGTCGAGCGAGTACGTCATCACCGAGTTCTGGGCATTGCGGTACTCGGGCCGGTTCAGCGTCACGTAGGCGACCGCGCCACCCGGACCGCCGACCTCGTAGGCGACCGGCGAGGTGTCCGGGCCGAGGTCGTCGGGACCAAGCGGGGCGGGGATCACGGCGTCGCTCATGCTCACGAGCTTAACCTAGCAAATGCTTGGTTGGTAGTCTCGCGTGCGGTTCCTGCAGTGTGCAGTGGTGGGTAGCGCCAGGGGTTTAGCGCACGGTGATTGTTCCGCTGCAGGCGGTGGTGGGGATTGCCCACAGCGCGTTGCGGTTGACCGCGCTGAGCGTGACCCGGACCTTGCCCGGGCCGGTGTTGAGCGCGAAGGTGGGTCCACCGACGAAGAGGGCGATCTTTGCCGTGTTGAAGGCAGTCCCTTTTCGGTTGTTGTTCAAGTTGTGCCAGTCGAGCCGCCCGGCGGATTCGTATCCTCCGCTGAATGTCCAGAAGGACGAGATGTCGCGGACAGCGGCGGTGACTGTGCCCGGTCCCGTCTGGGAGACGAACAGTCGCGCGGTGCTGTAGGGCTGGTCGACGATGTTCGGGCTGATGCCCCAACACCGTTCGAGGGGCGCGACCGTTTCGGCATGGGCGGTACCCGAGCCGACGCTGAGGGCGGCGAGTGACGACGCGGCGACCCCGGCGGCTGCAAGTGCAGTTGCGACGCGGGTGCGGATTGTGTGTCGATGATGCATGGTGTAGTCCTCGATCGGGTTCCGGATGCGAAACGTTGGCGGGAACGCCGCCGCGTCGGGATGTGCGGCGATGCACGACGGTTAATTCGGGCAATACGGCCGAATCGTTAGCTGGAATTGTGAGCTGTGACACGACCGTGACGTGGCAAGCTGAGACCATTCGGCGTCAGCAGCGAGATGAAGGTGGGCGCGACGGGGATGACGACAGAATGAACGCAGACGGGGGCGACGGCGGGCAGTCGGCGGGCAATGAGCGCGATCTGAACCCGAACGTCGTGTGGCAGGCCAGCAAAGTGTCGCGGGAGCAGCGCCCCCACCGTGGTGGGACCCTGTGGATCACCGGATTGTCGGGCTCTGGAAAGTCTTCTGTGGCAATCGAACTCGAGCGTCGACTGGTCACGCAGGGGCGACCTGCGTATCTGATGGACGGAGACAATCTCCGACACGGCCTCAACTCCGACCTCGGTTTCGGCGACGACGATCGGCGCGAGAACATCAGGCGCACAGCAGAAGTCGCGGCACTGTTCGCCGATTCCGGCTCCGTCGCGATTGTCTCGCTGATCTCGCCGTTCGCGGCGGAGCGTCAGCGTGCCCGCGAGATTCACGACGAACGCGCACTGCCGTTCTACGAGATCTTCCTCGACACGTCGTTGCAGGAGTGCGAACGCCGCGACCCCAAGGGCCTGTACGCCCGTGCACGGCGCGGTGAGATCAGTCACTTCACCGGGATCGACTCGCCCTACGAGCGGCCCGAGAAACCAGATGTCGTGATCCGGCCGACCGACGGGCTGCCAGCGGAGACGGCTGCCGCTGTTCTCGAACTTCTCGGGCTATGAGCGCCGAGCTCTCGGTCTACGATCAGCAGGCGTCGGCGTGGCCGGCGCGCGCAGGCGCATCCCGGCGCCTGGGCGAGAGGGTGGAAGGGGCAACGAGTGGACGACCGCAGCCTTGCCGGAGAACTGGCGACCGCAGCAGGTAAACTGCTTCTCGAGATCCGCGCGAACAGCGGCCTGACCGGCCGCGCGCTCGGCGACGAGGGAGATCGACGCTCCAACGACTTCCTGCTCGCCCGCCTCGCCACCGATCGCCCCGACGACGCTGTCCTCTCGGAGGAGTCGACGGACGACAAAGCCCGGCTGATCTCGCCGCGCGTCTGGATCGTCGACCCCGTCGACGGCACACGGGAATACGGGGCCGTCGACGAATCCGGTGAGGGCCGGAAGGACTGGGCTGTGCACGTCGCGCTCTGGTCGTCGACCGGCGGCGGCACGCTCATCGCCGGTGCCGTCGCGCTGCCCGCGCTCGGGATCACCTATGTCGACGACGAGACGCCCGTGGCGCCGACCGAGGGTCTCGCCGAGGTTCCGCGCGGTGACGCCCCGCGCGTCGTCGTCAGTGGCTCTCGTCCGCCCGCTTTCTCGCAGGCCGTCGCCGACGCGATCGGCGGCGAGGTCGTGCAGATGGGTTCAGCGGGCGCGAAGGCGATGGCCGTGGTGCGCGGTGAGGCCGACGCCTACGTGCACGCGGGTGGGCAGTACGAGTGGGATTCCGCGGCACCGGTTGCCGTCGCTCAGGCAAAAGGTCTGTGGTGCAGTCGAATCGATGGCTCGCCGCTGGTCTACAACCAGGACGACACCTATCTGCCCGACCTCGTGATCTGCCTGCCGGAGTTGCGCGACGCGATCATCGAGGTCACGAGTTCAGAGCCAACCCCGACATCAGAGTCGCGATAGCGGCGCGCACGTCGCTTGCTTCGATCCGCATCAGGTCTTCGGCTGACAGCGAGCCCAGATCGCCTGCGGTGAGCCGATATTCGCGCTCTTCCTCGGCAGATTCGACGATGTTCCGCACAAAGCGGCCGTTACCCGCGAGGTCGATTCCCCGCCGCGTTCCCGCACCGGCTTCGCGTACATCCTCATAGAGCGGTGCACACGCCTGCTCGATCTCGGCCGCAGCTTCGGGGGTAAGTATCGAATCACGGCGCCGCGCGAGGTAGTCGCCGATGCTGGCCAACTCCCGCGGGGTGTACGACTCGAAGCGGATGCGTCGGGCGAATCGTGACGCGAGGCCGTCGTTGGAGGCGAGGAACCTGTCGATCTCTGCGTCGTAGCCCGCGATGATCACCACGAGCCGGTCGCGGTTGTCCTCCATGCGAGCCAGCAGGGTGTCGACGGCCTCGCGTCCGAAGGCGTCGCCACCGGAGAGTCCTTGCTGGACAAGGGTGTACGCCTCGTCGATGAACAAGACGCCGTCCATGGCCGAGTCGATCAGCGCCGACGTCTTGATGGCTGTGCTGCCCAGGTGTTCGCCGACCATATCGCGTCTGGTGGCCTCGATGACCTTGTCGGACTTGATGAATCCGAGCCCGCAGTACATCTTGGCGATCACGCGCGCGACAGTTGTCTTGCCGGTGCCGGGCGGCCCGGTGAACGCCAGGTGCAGGCTGCGCGCCGACGTCGAGAGACCCCGGTCGGCGCGGATTCTGGCGACCGTCGCCGCCGACTGCAGTTTGGCGACCTGCTCCTTGACCGATGTCAGTCCGATCTGGGCGTCGAGCTCTGCCTGTGCGGCACTCACCAGATCTTCCGCGGTCTGCGACGCCTCGTCGGACTTGTCCGGTGATGTGAGTGTTGGTGGAGTCGTCGGGGCGGACGCGGGATCCCACGGATCGGTCCGCGCCGCGATCTCGTCGGCGGTGGTGACGGTCAGTCGCGTCGCGGGCGACCGGAGTGCGTCGGCAGCCGCGGTCAACGAGGGATCGCTGGCGAAGGCCTGCTCGAGCATCGATGTGGCCTGCGCCTGTTTGCCCTCGCCGCGCAGTGTGAGCCCGTAGGTGTACATCGCCCGGCTCGCACATGCGGGAATGGCGCATGACATGGCTCGTTCGAGGCGTCGAATGGCTTCGGCGCTCATTCCGAGCTGCGCGCAGGCGGTGCCCGTCAGATAGTCGGCGACGGCGCTCATGTGGGGGTCGTGCCACTGTTCTGAGCGCGCGAGCGTCGACAACACGTCCGGCCATCGCCCGGTGCGGAAGTAGAGCACGGCTTCGATGAACGTCACGATCGGAGTTCGACGCTGCTCGGCAATCGCGTCGACGACGTCACGTGCTCCCGCGAAGTCGTCGCCCGCGATCAGGGTCGCTGCGTAGGCGGCCGCAGCCTCGACGGCGTCGGTAAGCGGGTAGTCGAGGAACATGCCGGTGTACCACCGCCCGACAAGCGTTCGGGGCGGCAGTCCGAGTCTGCGTTGCTCCGCTCCGATGCGGTCGCTGTGTCGATAGAGCGCGAAGAGCACCTCGTTCGACGCGTCGCCGCAGGCCAGGCGACCGAGCCAGGCGTCGGCCATGGTCGGGTCCCACTCGCTGGCGCGCGTGAATGCCTTTGTTGCCTGCGCCTTGTTGTCGACCGGGTCGGTGCCCTCGACGGGGATCCCAAGTGAGAGCACCCCGAGCTCGAAGAGCTGCCGCGCCTTGCGGACGTCGGTCATCATCCCCCCCAAAAGTCCGATTGAACCGCTTCGCGTAGATCAATCACCGTAGCCGTTGTGTCGTGCGCTCGGGTCGCGGTCGACACAGTCCGAGCCCGATGCGGGCCGGGCGGTAGAATCTGGCAGGTGAGCGATCCTGTGGAGACCGTGTCTGTGGATTCAACGTCTGTGGATTCAATCGAACGGGCAGTCGACAGCCCCGATCAGCCCCAGCCCTACAAGGAACTCGGACTCAAGGACGACGAGTACGAGCGGATCAAGCAGATCCTCGGTCGCCGCCCGACCGATTCCGAACTCGCCATGTACTCGGTGATGTGGTCGGAGCACTGCAGCTACAAGTCGTCGAAGGTGCATCTGCGCTACTTCGGTGAGACCACCACCGAGGAGATGCGTTCGGGCATGCTCGCGGGCATCGGTGAGAACGCGGGTGTCGTCGACATCGGCGATGGCTGGGCCGTCACGTTCAAGGTTGAGTCGCACAACCATCCCAGCTACGTCGAGCCGTATCAGGGCGCAGCGACCGGTGTCGGTGGCATCGTCCGCGACATCATGGCGATGGGTGCCCGCCCGATCGCGGTGATGGACCAGCTCCGCTTCGGCAGGGCCGACGCCCCCGATACGCGACGCGTGCTCGACGGAGTGGTCCGCGGTGTCGGCGGCTACGGCAACTCGCTCGGACTGCCCAACATCGGCGGCGAAACGGTCTTCGACTCGAGTTACGCGGGCAACCCCCTGGTCAACGCACTGTGTGCGGGTGCGCTGCGCACCGAAGACCTGCAACTGGCCTTCGCGTCGGGAACCGGGAACAAGATCATCCTGTTCGGTGCTCGCACCGGACTCGACGGCATCGGCGGTGTGTCGGTGCTCGCCTCGGAGACCTTCGACGACACCGGCGAGTCCGGCCCCAATCGCAAGAAGCTGCCGAGCGTGCAGGTGGGCGACCCGTTCACCGAGAAGGTGCTCATCGAGTGCTGCCTCGAGCTCTATCACGCGGGGCTGGTCGTCGGTATCCAGGATCTCGGTGGCGCCGGACTTTCATGTGCCACATCGGAATTGGCATCGGCCGGCGACGGCGGCATGAAGATCGAACTCGAGAAGGTTCCCATGCGCGCGGTGGGGATGACACCCGCGGAGGTGCTCTCCAGCGAGTCGCAGGAACGCATGTGCGCGGTCGTCACCCCGGAGAATGTCGACGCCTTCCTCGCCGTGTGCCGCAAGTGGGATGTGCTCGCCACCGTGATCGGCGAGGTCACCGACGGCGACAACCTGGTGATCACGTGGAACGGTGAGACCGTCGTCGACGTCCCGCCGCGGACCGTCGCGCACGAGGGTCCGGTCTACGAGCGTCCGGTCGCCCGCCCCGACTGGCAGGACGGTGTGGTCGAGTCGACCACGGAGGCCCTGCAACGTCCGTCGACTCCCGACGAACTGCGTCAGACACTCCTCGACCTGCTCGAGTCGCCCGCACTCTGCAGCCGCAAGTTCATCACCGATCAATACGACCGGTACGTGCGCGGCAACACCGTGCTCGCCGAGCATGCCGACTCCGGAGTGATTCGGATCGACGAAAAGACCGGTCGAGGAATCGCTTTGGCCACCGACGCTTCGGGGCGCTACACCTTCCTCGACCCGTACCGGGGTGCACAGCTCGCGTTGGCCGAGGCGTATCGCAACGTGGCGGCGTCGGGTGCAACCCCCCGCGCGGTGACGAACTGCCTGAACTTCGGTTCGCCGGAGGACCCGGCGGTGATGTGGCAGTTCCAGCAGGCTGTGCACGGGTTGGCCGACGGGTGTCGCCAGCTCGGCATTCCGGTCACGGGCGGCAACGTCAGCTTCTACAACCAGACGGGGTCGACGCCGATCCTGCCGACACCGGTCGTCGGTGTACTCGGTGTGATCGACGACGTGCATCGTCGACTCCCGACCGACTTCGGTACCGAGCCCGGCGAGACGCTCATCCTGCTCGGCGAGACGCGCGACGAGTTCGACGGCTCGATCTGGGCGGAGGTCGCCTACGACCATCTCGGCGGTGTGCCGCCGGAGGTCGACCTCGACCACGAGAAACTGCTGGCCGACATTCTGACTGCTGCCTCACGCGACGGCTTGGTCTCGGCTGCGCATGATCTCAGCGAGGGCGGGCTGATCCAGGCCGTCGTCGAATCCGCGCTCGCAGGTGAAACCGGTTGTCGCATCCTGCTTCCCGAAGACGCTGATCCGTTTGTGTGGCTGTTCTCCGAATCGTCGGGACGTGTGCTGGTCGCGGTGCCGCGGACCGAGGAGTCGCGGTTCACCTCGATGCTCACCGCCCGACAGATGCCGTGGACGCGTATCGGTGTCGTCGATCAGGGTTCCGACTCGGTGACCGTGCAGGACCAGTTCGAGGTGACACTCGACGAACTGCGCGCCGTGCACGAGGGCACGCTGCCGAAGCTGTTCGGCTGAGACTGCTCGCCGGGCGTTGTTCCTGCTGTCGGGTCTTCGAATGGAATCGACGGCCCGTATAGGGTGTCCGTTGGCCGTGTCCGTTACGCTCCACTCGACCAAACTCGAGAGGAATCCCGATGACCAACCCGTATGACCCGCAGGGCGACCCGCTGAAGAAGGATGGCGGATACGGTCAGGCGCCCTACGGTGGCCAGCAATATGGGCAGCCCCAATACGATCAGCAACAGTACGGCCAGCAACAGTATGGGCAGCCCCAGTACGGTGGCCAGCCTCCATATGGTGGGCAGCCCTACGGGCAGCAGCCCCAGTACGGCTACGGACCCGCGGCACCCGAAAACAACCTGGTGTGGGCGATCCTGTGCACCGTGCTCTGCTGCTTGCCGCTGGGCATCGTGTCGATCGTCAAGGCGACGTCGGTGAACGGCCTGTGGGCCTCGGGCGATTACGCGGGCGCGCAGCAGGCCGCCGATGATGCCAAGAAGTGGGCCATGTGGGGTGCCATTGCGGGCGTCGCGAGCGTCGTCGTCAGCATCCTCATTTATGTCATCTTCTTCGTCATCCTCGTCGCCAGCGTCCCGTCGAGCTCGTACTGACGACCGCGAACTGACAACCACCGCG
>NZ_LZTC01000035.1:0-304802 GCF_001665905.1 Gordonia sp. 852002-50395_SCH5434458 | reverse complement strand
CCCCCCCCCCCCCCCCCCCCCCCCTTTTTTTTTTTACAACCAGACGAGTCAATACGAGATGAGCGCTAGTCTCGTGGGCTCGGAGATGTGTATAAGAGACAGGACCGCATGGTCGGGCCCGACTGCGTTTCGAGGAGGTCCGATGGAACCGATCGAGATCAACGCGGGCGCCTGGTACCTGCGCGGAGTCCGCGACGACGAGCGGATCTCCGACGCCGCGGCACTACGCGACCTGGGCGTCGACGATCCCGAAGCCTATGTGCGGCAAGTAGATTCGGGTTGGGCCGACGAGTCGTCGTTCACCTGGGCGGTCTGTGAGCCGACGACGGGCGAACTCGTGGCGACAGTGTCGGTAGTGCTCGACGACGATCGCGCGCGGGTCGTCGGAGATGCCCGTGACGGATACGACGACGCGCTCGCTGCCGCGTATCCGGTGGTTGCCCGATTCGCCACGGGAGCACTCGGCGTCACGGTGTCCGACCAACAGACGTGACGAGCATCAACTCTTCGTCAGTACGCGCGCGAGTAGGTTGAGTTGTAGGGAAGTAACGACCTACAGGAGATGGTTCACGATGGCAGAGTTTTCCACAGTCACGGTGCTCGGTGCGGGCGTACTCGGATCTCAGATCGCATTCCAGACCGCGTACAAGGGAATCGACGTCACGTCCTACGACATCAATCAGAAGGCTCTCGACGCGGCGTCGAAGCGATACGACGAACTCGTCGAGACCTACAAGCGTGAGGTGCCCGGCGCCGCCGACGGCGCAGCGGAGGAGGCGCGCAAGCGCATCACCCTCACCGACGATCTCGCGAAAGCCGCTCAGTCCCAACTGATCATCGAAGCGGTACCCGAAATCCTCGAACTCAAGCAGGACACCTACCGCAAGCTCAACGAACTCGCGCCGAAGGACACAGTCTTCGCGACCAACTCGTCGTCGCTGCTTCCGAGCGACCTCGAATCGTCGACGGGACGCCCGGACAAGTTCCTCGCACTGCACTTCGCCAACCGGGTCTGGCAGTTCAACACCGCCGAGATCATGGGCACCAAGGACACCGACCCCGCGGTCTACGACAAGGTGGTGAAGTTCGCCGACGAGATCGGCATGGTGCCCATCCAGATCCACAAGGAGAAGGCGGGCTACGTTCTCAATTCGCTGCTGATCCCGTTCCTCAACGCGGCCCTCGAACTCGCCGCAGGCGGCTACGCCGATCCGCAGGATGTGGACAAGACCTGGCGCATCGCCACCGGATCGCCGCTGGGACCGTTCCAGATCTACGACGTCGTCGGACTGATGACGCCGTACAACATCCTGATGAACGGCGATCAGGGCAACCGCCACCTCGGCGCGTGGCTCAAGCAGAATTACATCGACAAGGGCAAGCTCGGCATGGCCAGCGGCGAGGGGTTCTACACCTACCCCAAGCAGGAGCAGCCTGCCTGAGATCGGTGACCGCTTGGCGCTACGGCTCGTCGATGTCGCGTCCCGACGCCAGGTCGGCACAATCAATGGTCTCGACGATGTCGGCGTGCGCGCGCAGATATGCCGCGGCGCCGACATCGCCGTTCAACGAATCAAGCACTCCCGCAAGGTGGTCGGCTCCGAGATAGACCGGATGTCCAGGGACGCCCCTATACCTCGCGCGTACCACGGCATCTCGTCGACGCCCCGCCTGCCTGCACACCCTCGCAACCACCTCGGCGCCGACGTCCGGCATGTCAACAACATGTAAAACCACGCCGGCGACGTTTTCCCTCGCGTGCGCCCACCCGAGTGCTGCACGCACGCTCGCCGACAGTCCGTCGGCCCAGTTGCCGACGTTGATCGTCGCAGCACCGTCGGGGGCCTCCACCACCGCCGCGCCCATCGTCACGGCCACGTCGTCGCACCCGCCGTCGGCCAGCGCCGACACCGCCGTGTTGAGCCAATCCCCTTGCGCTGCAAGTATTTTCGGCATGCCATAACGACGCCCCGCGCCCGCGGCGAGTACCACGCCAACCACCGGGTCGCTGCCGACACCATCGGAACGGCCCGTGTCGTCGAGGCGTGCGATGTTCACGGAAGCCGATCGTAGTCGCGTGTCCGAGATCTCCGTTTTAACGTCGCGGAAACGTGCACTTTCCGTTGCGCGCAAAGTCGCGCGCGGGTCCACTATCTATCTGCTGACGCGCATCCGTTCGCGCATCGGCGCCATATTCGTGTGCTCGGAACACCACCATCCGTTGGAGGCGATCATGACAACCGAGGCGACGCCGGCGTCCCCGCCGGCGAAGAAGCGCAAGCGCGTACACCCCGTCGATCAGGTGCCGCCTCCCGGCAAAATCGTCGCGCTCGGTGCACAGCATGTCGTCGCGTTCTATGCGGGTGCGGTCCTCGTGCCGCTGCTGATCGCCCGCGCGATCAAACTCGACTCCGACGCACTGACGATGCTCATCACGGCCGACCTCTTCACCTGCGGCATCGCATCGCTGCTGCAGTCGGTCGGTATCTGGAAGATCGGCGTGCGTCTGCCGCTGCTCCAGGGCATCACGTTCGCCACGCTCGCCCCGGTCATCCAAATCGCCAATCAACACGGCGGCGGTCGCGTCGGTCTGCAGACCGTCTACGGCGCGGTGATCGCGGCCGGTGTGTTCACCTTCCTCATCGCCCGTTCTTCGCGAAGCTGATCCGCTTCCTACCACCGGTGGTCACCGGCACCCTGATCACGATCATCGGCGTGTGCCTGATCCCTGTCGGTGCCGGTGACGCGGTGACCAACCCGGCCGAGCATCTGCACGACAACGCCAACTGGAAGTGGGTCTGCTACACGCTCGGCACCATTCTGCTGATCGTGTTGATGCAGCGCTTCTTCCGCGGTTTCATGGCCACGATCGCGGTGCTCCTCGGTTTGGTCGTCGGCACCTTCGTCGCCTGGCTCTGCGGCGACGCCACGTTCAGTTCGGTCGGCGAGGCAGCATGGCTCGGCTTCACGCCGCCGTTCGCCTTCGGCGCGCCGAGGTGGGATCTCGTGGCCATCGTGTCGATGATCGTCGTGCTGATGGTGGTCGCCGTGGAATCGACCGGATCGATCTTCGCCACGGGCGAGATCGTCGGCAAACGCATCAAGAAGGAAGACGTCGCAGCTGGTGTTCGTGCCGACGGCGTCGCCACAATCTTCGGCGGCATCTTCAACTCGTTCCCCTACACGGCGTTCTCCGAGAACGTCGGCCTGGTGCGCCTGACCGGAGTCAAGAGCCGCTGGGTTGTCGCGTGTGCAGGCGTCATCATGATCATCCTGGGCTGCCTGCCCAAGCTCGCGAAGATCGTCGAGTCGATTCCGGCTCCGGTCCTCGGTGGCGCCGCGCTCATAATGTTCGCGACCGTGGCCATCGTGGGAATCCAGACGCTCACGTCGGTCGACTTCACCGATCACCGCAACCTCATCATCGCGGCGACCTCGCTGGCAGTCGCGCTCTACGTGCAGTTCTCGCAGTCGTCGACCCCGACCACCGTCATCGAGAAGGGCGGCGCACACGTCGATGTACCCGCGCTGCCCGGCGTCGACCAATCGATGCCCAACATGATCTTGCAGATCCCGTTCTCAACGGGCATCACCATGGGCGCGATCACCGCAGTTCTGTTGAACCTCTTGTTCTTCCACATCGGACGACGCGGCCCAGCGGTCGCGGGCCGCGGGGCGATCACACTCGACGCGGTGAACAAGATGAGCTTCGTCGAGTTCAACGAGACGTTCGGCGGCCTTGTGCAGAACGTCGACTGGGTGGTCGAACGCGCCTACGAGCAGCGTCCGTTCGAGGACGTTCACGATCTGCGCAGCGCCTTCCAGGAGGCCATGCTGACCGGCAGCGATGAAGAGCAACTCCAGCTCATTCAGGCCTTCCCCGATCTCGGAGCCGAAGACGAGGTCGGAGAGTTGACCGCCGTCGATCACAAGGGGCTGTCGCATCTGGAGGAGACCGAGCACGAGAACGTCGTCGAGCTCGCGAAGGCGTACAAGGAGCACTTCGGGTTCCCGCTCGTCATCGACGCACAGGAGGCCGAGCGTTACGACCGCGTGCTGCGCAACGGCTGGGCTCGGATGGACAACTCCGAGACCTCGGAGAAGTCGTTCGCGCTCATCGAGATCGCGAAGATCGCCAACCACCGGTTCGACGATCTGGTGGCCGACGCCAACCCGCTGACGTCGGCTCGATTCAGCCGGCAGCCAGAGCTCTCGTAGGCTGACCGCGTGCGACGAGTCGATTGGCGAGGTCTGCCCAGTTTCAACGAGCTGTCCGAGCGACAAGCGATCGGCACCCTTTATGAGTGCTGTAGCTCGTCGATCTGGGCGTTGCGCGTCGCCAAGGCGCGCCCGTTCGTCGACGACGACGCGCTGTTGGAGTACGCCGATCTGATACTCGCCGAACTGACCGAATCCGACCTCGACGAGGCGCTGTCCGGGCACCCCCGCATCGGCGACCGCCCCGACAACGCCTCGTCGAGCAGGGAACAGTCCGGGGTCGCAGGCGCCGACCCCGAGGTGCTCGCCGAGCTCAAGCAGCTCAACAAGGAGTACGACGAGAAGTTCGGACACGTCTACCTCGTGTTCGCCAACGGACGCCCCGCGGAGGAGCTACTCGCAATCCTCAAGGAGCGCATACGCAACGACGCGCCGACCGAACGGCGCGTCCTGCGCATGGAGCTCGCGAAGATCAATCGCAGTCGGCTGCAACGGATGTTGACGCCTGCTATCGAATTCGTCGACGACTAGGCTGACCTCATGACCGGTCTGTCCACCCATGTCCTCGACGCCGTCACCGGTGCGCCGGCCGTCGGCATGTCCATCGCGCTGCGCGACGTCGACGGCGAACAACTGGCATCCGGCACCACCGACAGCGACGGCCGCATCTCACAGGTCAACGTCGACCCGCTCGCCCCGGGCACCTACCACCTCGTGTTCGCGACGGCGGATTGGTTCGGCGCCAACGGAATTGTCGGCTTCTACCCGCAGATCGACATCTGCTTCACCGTCGACGACCCGAACCGGCACTATCACGTACCGGTGCTGCTGAGCCCGTACTCGTATTCGACATATCGCGGGAGCTGAGGCCGCGCGCTCGGATGCTCGGGCGGCTCACGCGTCTCCGCTGACCGGAGTGTAGGGCGAGATGTCGTAGGCGGTCTGGACCAGGTCGGGACGCTTGCCGTCGTTGAGCGTGCGGTCCCACAACGCCGACACCTGCGACTTGATGTCGTCAACCGTGTGGGCGGGCAGCACGTGTCGGTAGTCGGTGTCGGTACCGGTGAGCACGTCGAGGGTGACCTCGATGACTTCTTCCGGGTCGAACTGCTCATGCGGAAACGAGAGCTTCTCATAGTCGAAGAGTCGAGTCGACGGATCGTCTTCCCACGACTTCCATGCCTCGAACATCGTGTCGTTGAAGCCGGTCAGGAATGGTCCGGGGTTGATCGTCGCCACCGTGATTCCGTACTCGCTGAGCTCTTGATCGAGCGCGTCGGCGAACGGCTCGACGGCGTGCTTCGACCCGGCGTAGGCGCCGGTGAACGGATCGACGGTGAGGCCCGCGACCGAGGACATGAACACGATCTTGCCGCCACCCTTGGCCACCATGGCCTTCGCGATCGGCTGGGTCAGCAGGATCGGCCCGAAGACGTTGACCTCGAACTGCCTCCTGATGTTCGCGGCGGGAATGTCCACCGACGACCCGCCCTCGGAGATGCCCGCGTTGTTCAGCAGGACGTCGACGTCCCACTGTGCGGCCTTGTCCCGATCTCCTTCGTCGGTGACGTCGAGCTTCTCCACGCGGAGGTCGACGCCGCGTTCCTTCGCCTCGGCGCGCAGGACGTTGACCTGCGCGATGATCTCGACGCCTGCGATGACGTCGTGGCCTCGCTCGGCGAGGCGCAGTGCGACCTCCTTACCGAAGCCGCTGCCTGCACCGGTGATGAGATACGTCGTGTTCGTTTGTTCAGTCACCTATCTGGTTCGGAACCGTTGGGTTCGCGGATTCATGGCGATGGTCGTCTACTAGGTCACAACGGTCAGGATGACGACGAAACGGCTGCGCTATGCTGCAACGGCAGCTGGTTCGCCCGCCGGGAATTGTGATGGAGCCCCTCCGTCCCGCGCGCGGCGTCGAATCCGACCACCGTCACCGGGGGTCGGATGAGAGGGAATCCGGTGAGAATCCGGAACTGTCCCGCAGCGGTATGTCGGAACGACCGCCGTCACCACGCACTGGGCGAAAGCCCGGGAAGCGACGGCCACTAGGAATCTCGCCTCATGTGAGCCCGCCGACGAGTCCGAAGACCTGCCTCCTGTACCGGTCGCGCCGCGACCGGTGGCTCGCCGCCTCGTGGACCGGGCGCAGGTCGATCAGCGTGTCGTGGTGTCTTCTGCACACCACCCGGGGCTCGTCGACTCTCCCTGCATGGCGGTGAACCGTCCACGTCGAATGCAGGAGTTCACGAACTCATGTCCATCAATTCAGCACACACCACCGTCGCCGAGATGGCGTCGAACTCGGTTGGCAAGCCGTTCACCGCCACCGTGCCCGGCACGCCGCGGATCGGCCCGCGCCGCGAACTCAAGCGGGCAATCGAAGGCTACTGGGCGGGCAGCGTCAGCGCTGCCGAGCTCGACCAGATCGCAGCCGGACTGCGACGCGACACCGTCGAACAGTTGGCCGCAGTCGGTTTCGACTCGATACCGGTCAACACCTTCTCCTACTACGACCAGATACTCGACACCGCAGTCCTTCTCGGTGCACTCCCCCAGCGGTTCGACGACATCGCAGATCCGCTCGACCGATACTTCACCGCGGCACGTGGCACCGCGGACATCGCTCCGCTGGAGATGACCAAGTGGTTCGACACCAACTACCACTATCTGGTCCCCGAGATCGGCGCCGACACCACGTTCGGATTGCGCCCCGAGAAGGTTCTCGGCGAGATCGCCGAAGCACACGCACACGGCGTCGAAGCCCGACCGGTCATCATCGGACCGATCACCTTCCTGGCACTCGCCAAGGCCAGCGACGATTCTCCGTCGCCACTGACGAGGATCGACGACCTACTCGGGGTGTATGAGCAGTTGCTCGCGCAACTCGCCAAGGCCGGAGTCGCGTGGGTCCAGATCGACGAGCCCGTGCTGGTCACCGATTACGCCGAAGACCTTCCCGCACTGGCCAATTCGGTGTACTCGAGGCTCGGTGCCGTCACCGACCGCCCGGCGCTCTTCGTCAACACCTACTTCGGTGACCCCGGCGCGTCTCTCGCTGCCCTGGCACGCACGCCCGTCGACGCCATCGGTATCGACCTCGTCGAGGGCTCGGTCGACTCGGTCGTCGTGGTCCCAGAACTCGCCGACAAGCTTCTCGTCGCAGGTGTCGTCGACGGTCGCAACATCTGGCGCACCGATCTCGACAAGGCGCTCGCAACCCTCGGCACCCTGTTGGGATCGGCACGCGCGCTTACTGTTTCGACGTCGTGCTCGACGCTGCACGTGCCCTACACACTCGATGCCGAGGACGAACTCGACGACAACCTACGAGGATGGCTGTCATTCGCCGCGCAGAAGTACGACGAGGTCGGGGTGCTCGCCCGCGCACTGCGCAACGGTCGTGAGTCGGAGCGGGAGGCCTTCGAGGCATCCGCCGCGGCGCTGGCCACGCGTGCAAGTGATCCGCGTGTCCACGTCCCGGCGGTGCGTGCTCGCCTGGCGGCGGTCACCGACACCGACATCACACGGATGCCCGCGGCGGAGCGCATCGCCGCACAGAACTCGCAGCTCGACCTTCCTCCGCTGCCGACCACCACGATCGGCTCCTACCCGCAGACCTCGGCGATCCGTCTCGCCCGTGCCGCGCTGCGTTCGGGTGAGATCGACGAGGCCGAGTACCAGCGGCGGATGCGTGCCGAGATCGCCGATGTGGTTGCGCTGCAAGAGAAAATCGGACTCGACGTACTCGTGCACGGGGAGCCCGAGCGCAACGACATGGTCCAGTACTTCGCCGAACAGCTCGACGGCTTCTTCGCCACGGCCAACGGGTGGGTCCAGTCGTACGGAACCCGGTGCGTGCGGCCGCCGATCCTGTACGGCGACGTCGTGCGCGCGCATCCGATGACCGTCGACTGGATCACCTACGCGCAGTCGCTGACGAACAAACCGGTGAAGGGAATGCTGACCGGTCCGGTCACGATCCTCGCGTGGTCGTTCGTCCGTGACGACCAGCCGCTCGCGGAGTCAGCCAATCAGATCGCATTGGCCATCCGCGACGAGACCGTCGATCTCGAGGAGGCCGGGATCACCATCATCCAGGTCGATGAGCCGGCCCTGCGCGAGCTACTTCCGCTACGTGATGCCGACAAGCAGCGCTACCTCGACTGGGCGGTGCGCGCGTTCCGGCTCTCCACCTCGGGTGTCGCCGACTCGTCGCAGATCCACACCCACCTATGCTACTCGGAGTTCGGCGAGGTCATCGGTGCGATCGCCGACCTCGACGCCGACGTCACGTCGATCGAGGCCGCCCGCTCCGCGATGGAGATCCTCGACGACCTCAACGCCGTCGGGTTCTCGAACGGCGTTGGACCCGGCGTCTACGACATCCACTCGCCACGGGTACCGGGCACTGCGGAGATCGAACGGTCACTGCGCGCAGCGTTGAAGGTGGTTGGCCCGCAACGACTCTGGGTCAACCCCGACTGTGGACTCAAGACCCGCACACCGGGCGAGGTGATCGCGTCGCTGAGCAACCTCGTCGCCGCCGCGACGACCGTGCGTGCCGACGTCGAACGCTGACGTCGGGGATTGACGTCGAGGAATGACGTAGAGCGCTGACGACCAGGGAATCGGCGGGATGACTCCATCTCGTCGATTCCCCGTCGATTGTCTCGTATCGTTTCAGTCATGATCATCGAGGCGCTGGTCGCAGAGATCATCGACCTCGCGGACACCCGCTCCCGAGTGGTCGTCGGATTCACCGGGCCACCGGGGGCGGGCAAGACGACGGTCGCACGTCGGGCGACTCTCGAGCTCGCCGACCGCCTCGGCGACGCACACATCGGATATCTCCCGATGGATGGTTTCCATCTCGCGACACCGATGCTGCACCTCCTCCGCCGCACCGAACGACGTGGGGCGCAAGACACCTTCGACGTCGACGGATTCGTCGCGACACTCCGCAGGGCCGCCACGCCGGACACCGAGGTCTACGCACCCGACTTCGACCACAACCTCGGCGAGCCGATCGCCGCGTCGGCACTGATCCCCGCAACGACGAAAATCGTTGTCGTCGAAGGCAACTACCTCGCATTCGACGGCGCGTGGGCGCCCGTTCGTCGACTCATCGACCGCATGTGGTTCGTCGACCTCCCCGACGCAATCCGACATGAACGTCTCCTGGCCAGACACGTCGCCACCGGCCGGAGCGTCGAGGATGCGCTCGAGTGGATCAGGAACGTCGACGACCCGAACGCCGCCCAGATCAGGGCGACCCGGGCATACTCCGACGCCGCGCTGGACGCCACCACCATCGACTGACCGCCGAGGCTCGGTTTCGACGTCAGCTGCACCTGCCGTGGCCGAGGATGGCCGACAGCTCCGCAGCACCCTGCGCATCGAGGGGCAGGAGCGGAGGCCGTGGCACCCCCGCGTCGACGCCCAGGAGCCGCAGTCCCGCCTTGACCGTGGTCGGCAATCCCCCGGCCACGATGAACCGCAGGAGCGGAGCGAGATCGTCGTAGATCTTCGCCGCCAGTTCATGATTCCCGTCAGCCACGGCTGCGTAGAGATCGAGGCACTCCTGGGCTCGCAGATGTGGGGCGGCGGTGCACCAGCCGGTGGCTCCCGATTCGAGGGCGTCGAGAACCAAAGGGTTGCTGCCGTTGTAGAAGGGCAGGTCACTCCCGGTGAGTTCCTTGATCCGAAGCATCCGGGAGAGGTCACCGGTCGATTCCTTGACCATCGTGACATTGTCGATGTCGGTGAACATCGACACGAGCAGTTCCGGGGACATATCGACGCCGCTCGTCGCGGGATTGTTGTAGGCCATGATCGGCAGATCGATCGCGGCCCCGATACTCGAATAGTGCCGGACTATTTCCCGATCGCTGAGCTTCCAGTACGAAATGGGCAGGACCATGACGGCGTCGGCGCCCGCCTGCTGTGCGTACTCTGCTCGTCGAATCGCGTTGGCGGTGGTCAGTTCCGAGGCTCCGACGATCACCGGAACACGTTGTGCGACTGCACGGGTCACGGTGTCGACGACCGTGTCGTACTCCGCGTCCGAGAGATAGGCCGCCTCACCGGTACTGCCGAGTGGCGCGATAGCGTGAACTCCCGCGGCAACGAGCGACTCCACCAGCGATGCAAGTGTCGCGGTGTCGACGTCGCCGTCGGCGGTAAAAGGCGTGACGGGATAGGCGATGATGCCGTGAATTCTTGGGCTGTCAGACATGTGTGATCGGGCTCCTCGGAAATTGGTGTGGTTCAGGATTCGGAAAGGACATCGCGGTGCGCCGCGAGTGTTCGGCGCGCGTAGTAGGAAAAGTTCGCTCGACTTCGCGCAGGCGTGAGCGTCCAGTCGTGGGCTTCACGAGCCAAACGTTCGGGAAGTGGCGCGATCGAACCCGCAGCCATCGCAGCGAGCTGCAGCTTTGCGCCACGCTCGATCAGCATCGCCAGCGAACACGCTTCTTCGACGCTGGCGCCCGCGATCACGTGTCCGTGATGGGCCAACAGCACCGCCTTCTTGTCGCCGAGGGCAGCGGTGATGATCTCCCCCTCCTCATTGCCGACGGGCACTCCGGGCCAGTCGGGCAGAAAGGCACAGTCGTCATAGAGCGGCGCGATGTCCATCTGCGAGACCACCAGCGGCACCTCGAGCATCGACAGCGCAGCCACGTGAAAGGGATGCGTGTGTACGACGCAGGCGACGTCAGGACGCGCACGGTAGATCCATGAGTGAAATCTGTTGGCAGGATTAGCCATTCCGGAGCCGGAGAGCACCTCCAGGTCTTCATCGACGAGAAGGAGGTTGTCCTCGGTGATCTCGTCGAACCCAAGACCCAACTGCTGCGTGTAGAACGTGTGCGGTTCCTCGGCCCGCGCCGTGATCTGCCCCGCAAGTCCCGAGTCATGACCGGCGTCGAACAGGGCGCGACACGTGATCGCCACCTTTTGTCGTGTCGTCAGTGACGATTCGGCGAAATTTCGCGCTATCTCTCGCGATGCGCGGGTCATGAGTTCTGACTTCGACTCACCGAACGTCGTGCTCATACCTGACCACCTTTCATCGACGTCGAGCTCGCCTGCGGCGCGTCCGACGTATCCGCCGCGACTTCGATGTCTGCGGTGTGGCCAATGTCGACACTTCGCTCGAGGTCGGCTTCGATCTCACTGAGCACGTGCCGATTCCGAAGGCTCACCAGTCCCATCCAGACGAGTCCGACAACGATGTAGGCCGCGAACACGTAGGGAAAGTAGCGCACCGGCGCCGGTGGCACCGGGTAGAAGCTCCCGATCGTCGGCACGAGAAGACAGACCACCGCGGCGACGCAGATCGCAATGTTCTTGGGCCGCAACTCGCCACGGGCACGAAGGTAGGCTGGCGCCGCGACCGACACCATGAAGTAGACAAGCAGGAACCCGAAGGCTGCCAACGTGCCTGCGTCACCAAAGATGGTCAGGGGATCGTTGAAGATCAGCAGGACGGCGACGACAGCGAAGATGATCGCCGCGTAGGCCGTCACGGCGATGTGCGGAGTTCTGTTGTGCACGTGGACTTTCCCGACATGTCCGCTGAACATCCCGTGACGCGCCATGGGCATCAGGATGCGCGCGCCCGCATTGACGCATGACAAGGTCAGCGAGAAGAAGCTCAGAATCGCACCCAAGCAGATGGGGGCTTTCAGGTAGCCCACACCGTATGCGTCGGCGAGACTGTCGAGCGGCGCGCTCAGATCCGCCAACGACAACCCGTGGTCACGCGCCCCCATCACCTCGACGTAGCTGACGAGGATGAAGAACGTGCCGGTGATGATCAGGCTCCAGCGCACCGCGCGGGGGATGTTGACCAGTGGATTCTTAGCCTCACCGCCGAGCGCTGTTGCACTTTCGAACCCGACGAGACTGAAGATGCAGGTCACCACGGCGAGCATCAACCCATGGCCACTGACTCCCTCGAGTCTGAGCTGCGGAGTGTCGACGATCGACCCGTGTCTGACCACCATCGTGACGCACAGCGCGACGATGAGGAACATCGACAGCCCCTCCAGCACGAGCATCAGCAACGACGACACACGAATGTCCTTGTATGCCACGAACCAACACAGGAGTGCACTCACCGCGAAACACACGATCGCGGGCACATTGAGGTCGACGCCGATTGCGTCGAGGAACTGATTGACGAATATCGAGAATCCGGTGAGCCCGGCGATAGCAATGAATCCGTAGGCCCAGAGCAATGTCCACCCCGCGAGGACACCGCTCTTGGCCCCGAGACCGCGCCCGATATAGGCGTACATCGAACCGGCCGATGCCGACCGGGAAGAGAAGACCTTCAGGTTCATCACGACGAAACCCAGCATGAGAGTCGCGAACAGGTACGACAGCCAGGTGCCGTTACCCGCATACGAAAACGTCAGCGGCACAATCAGAACCGCTGTCATGGTGGGCGAGATCAACGCGATGGACTGTGCCACGAGAGTAGGGAAACCGAGCACACCCGAGCGGACCTGGGCGGCCGCACTCGAGGGTTCGGATGAAGAGATCGACATGTGAAGCCTCCGCGGGCTACGTGGTGAACGGAGAGAATGGAATTCCGGCGCACTCGTCGATGGGTGCATTCATCCGGACCGGCTCACCGTAAATCGAAGTTGCCTCACAGGCAACACTGGTTGTCCGACTTGATCTATCGGTAACGTGTCGTTACCCAGTCCTCACAAATCGCTTCCGTGACGGTTCTGCGACACCACCCGGCGGTCGGATTGCTCGACGCGTCTGGTGTGACTACTGTCCGAAACGTGTCAGCCACAGTGGATCTCGAAGCGATCGGCGCCAGGATCAGAGCAGCACGAGAGCGAAAGGGTTTCACACTCGACCAGGTGTCGTCGTTGTCGTCGATCTCGAAAGCGCACCTGTCGCGGCTAGAGGCAGGCGACCGACAAGCGTCCATCGGCACGCTCGTCGAACTCGCCGACGCTCTCGACGTGAGAGTGAGCGCACTGCTCGGCGAGGACACAACCGTCGACGGAACGTCGCAGCCCTCCGGTCTTGCGATCTACGCTGCCGATGCACCGAGTCGCGCTTCTGGCGAACTCGACATCGCCGCTTTCGGCGGATTTCCCGGATCGAGAGCACTCGAGGCGCTCCGCGTACACATCTCGGCAGGTCGCCGGGCGCGGACACCAGTCACCCATCGCGGCGAAGAGTGGTTGTACGTTGTCACCGGACGCCTCACGTTCGAATTCGACGCAGTCAGCTACGACGTTCCCGCCGGTTCGGCCGTCCACTTCGACGCCACTCACCCGCACAGACTCGGCGCCGACGTCGACACCGAACTACTTCTCGTGTCGGCGATTGACCGGGCGACGCTCAGCCAGATTCGCCACTGACAGCGTCGTCGAATCGCGTCGGGACGCCGAACCCGCTTAGCCTCAGCCGATTTCGATCAGCAAGTCGCCGGGTGAAACCTGCTGCACCGACGTCACCGCGACCCGGGCGACCTTGCCGCCGACCGGCGCGGTGATGGTCGCCTCCATCTTCATCGCCTCGATCGTGCCGATCGCCGCGCCCGCCGCGATCTCGTCGCCGACGTCCACCGACAGCGAGACGACGCCCGCGAAGGGTGCGCCAACGTGATTCGGATTTGACCGATCAGCACGCTCGGCGGCGGCAACCTTGGAGTCGACGGACCGATCTCGTACGGCGACCGGCCGCAACTGACCGTTGAGCACACACATCACCGTGCGCATGCCCTTCTCGTCGGGTTCGCTGATCGCCTCGAGACCAATCAGGAGTTCGACGCCCGGCTCGAGTTCCACACGATGCTCGTCGCCATAGCGCAGTCCGTAGAAGAACTGATTGGCCGACAGCCTCGACGTATCCCCATAGGTTTCCTGATGCTCCTCGAATTCCCTTGTCGGACCGGGGAACAACAGCGTGTTGAGGGTCTCCTGCCGGTGCCTGCCCGCCGTGTCGAGTGCGGTGTCGTCGGCTGCACTGAGCTCTTCGACGGGGCGCGGGGCCGTGCGACCGGCGAGCGCACGGGTACGCAGCGGCTCGGGCCATCCTCCCGCGGGCTCGCCCAATTCGCCTCGGAGAAAACCGATCACGGAGTCGGGGATGTCGTAGGCGCCGGGATTCGCGGCAAAGTCAGCCGGCGCGATGCCCTGCCCGACGAGGGCAAGGGCAAGATCGCCGACGACCTTCGACGACGGCGTCACCTTGATCAGGCGCCCCAGCATCGCATCCGCGGCAGCGTAGGCCTCTTCGACAGCCTCGAACCGGTTGCCCAGTCCCAACGCGATGGCCTGCTGACGCAGATTCGACAGCTGGCCGCCCGGAATTTCGTGCGAGTAGACGCGCCCGGTCGGTGCGGGAACACCGGATTCGAAGGGGGCGTACACCTTTCGCACCGCTTCCCAGTACGGCTCCAGGTCGCAGACCGCCTTGAGGTCCAGCCCGGTGTCGTGCTCGGTGTGCGCAAACGCCGCGACGATTGCCGACAGCGGCGGCTGACTCGTGGTGCCCGCCAAGGGTGCCGACGCGCCGTCGACGGCGTCGGCGCCCGCGTTGACGGCCGCGAGGTACGTCGCCAACTGTCCGCCAGGGGTGTCGTGGGTGTGGACGTGGATGGGCAGATCGAACTCGCTTCGCAACGCGCGGACCAGCTTGTCGGCCGCGGGCGCCCGCAGCAGCCCCGCCATGTCCTTGATCGCGAGGACATGCGCACCGGCGTCGACGATCTGCTCCGCCAGGCGCAGGTAGTAGTCGAGGGTGTAGAGCTTCTCGTCGGGGTTCGCGAGGTCGCCCGTGTAGCTCATCGCGACTTCGGCGACCGCGCGATCGGTCTCGAGCACCGCGTCGATGGCGGGTCGCATCTGCTCGATGTTGTTGAGCGCGTCGAAGATTCGGAAGATGTCGATGCCCACGTCCGTCGCCTCGGCGACGAAGGCGGTCGTCACCTTCTGCGGGTACGGCGTATACCCGACGGTGTTGGCACCGCGCAGCAGCATCTGGAGACAGATGTTGGGAATCTCTTCGCGCAACTGCGCCAACCGATCCCACGGATCTTCCTTCAGGAACCGCAGCGCGACGTCGTAGGTGGCGCCGCCCCAACACTCGACGGACAGCAGCTGCGGGGTCGTCGCCGCGACATACGGTGCGACGGCGAGCATTCCGCTCGTCCGCACGCGCGTCGCGAGCAGCGACTGATGGGCGTCGCGGAAGGTCGTGTCGGTGACACCGACGGCCGCGCGCTCGCGAAGGTCGCGCGCAAAACCGTTGGGCCCCAGGGTCAACAGTCGCTGCCGCGAGCCGTCGGGCGGGGCGAGTAGTTGCGCGCGGTCGAGCGCGGGAAGCTTGTCGCGCGGGTACACCGTGCTCGGACGTTCCCCGTGCGGCTTGTTGACCGTCACGTCCGCGAGATACGACAGAATGCGCGTACCGCGGTCAGCCGATCCACGTGAATTCAACAGCCACGGGCGGTCTTCGATGAACGACGTCGTCACGTGTCCCGCGGCAAAGTCGGGGTCGTCGAGCACCGCCTGCAGGAACGGAATGTTGGTGGCCACACCGCGAATGCGGAACTCCGCCAGGGCACGTCGTGCACGACGCACCGCAGTGTCGAAGTCGCGACCGCGGCAGGTCAGCTTCACCAGCATCGAGTCGAAATGGCCGCTGATCTCTCCGCCGAGAACCGCACCGCCGTCGAGTCGGATGCCTGCACCACCGGGCGTGCGGTAGGCGGTGATACGTCCGACGTCGGGCCGGAAACCATCCGACGGGTCCTCGGTGGTGATACGGCACTGTAGTGCTGCTCCACGGATCGCGATCGAGTCCTGACTCAACCCCAGGTCGTCGAGCGACTGCCCCGACGCCACCCGCAACTGCGCACCGACAAGGTCGACGTCGGTGATCTCCTCGGTCACCGTGTGCTCCACCTGAATCCGCGGATTCATTTCGATGAACACGTGCCGACCCTGCTCATCAACCAAGAATTCGACGGTCCCGGCGCACGAATAGCCGATCTGCTTGGCGAACGCGACGGCATCGGCGCAGATCCGCTCCCGTAGTTGCGGATCGAGGTTTGGCGCCGGAGCCAACTCGACGACCTTCTGGTGTCGACGCTGCACGCTGCAGTCGCGCTCGAAGAGATGGATGACGTTGCCCTGCGTGTCGGCCAGGATCTGCACCTCGATGTGGCGCGGATTGATCACGGCCTGCTCGAGAAACACCGTCGGGTCGCCGAACGCGGTATCGGCCTCGCGCGACGCCGCCGAAATGGCTTCGGCGAGATCCTCTCGCTTCGCAACGCGACGCATACCGCGACCACCACCACCGGCAACCGCCTTGACGAAGACCGGGAACTGCATGTCGGCAGATGCCGCAACCAACTCGTCGACGTCGGCCGACGGCTCCGAGGACGCCAACACCGGCAACCCGGCAGCCTTCGCCGCAGCGATGGCCTCGGCCTTGTTGCCGGTCAGCTCGAGTACATGCGCGGGCGGTCCGACGAACGTGATGCCGTGCTCGGCACACGCCGCGGCCAAGCCCGCGTTCTCCGACAGGAAGCCATAGCCAGGGTAGACCGCATCGGCACCCGAATGCAGTGCGGCACCGATGATCTCGTCGACGGAGAGATACGCACGCACCGGATGCCCCGGTACGCCGATCTGGTACGACTCGTCGGCCTTCAGTCGGTGCAGCGAGTTGCGGTCCTCATACGGGAATACCGCGACTGTTCCGGCCCCGAGCTCATATGCCGCACGAAATGCTCGGATCGCGATCTCACCACGATTTGCGACCAGGACTTTCTCAAACATCTCGGGACACAACTTTCGTTCGTCGAATACACGTTGCCCGGGCAGGCACCATCGGGACAGGCACCGCCGTCGTCGTCGACCCTATCCGCAAGTGAGGGTGATACCTCACTTTTGTCTCACAGTGTGAGAGTGCGCTGCGCGGGTCCTGTGTAGCTACTCAACGGACGGATCAGCGAGTTCGACGCTGCCTGTTCCATGATGTGCGCAGTCCACCCCGTGATGCGGCTCATCACGAAAATCGGCGTGAACGATCCGATGTCGAAGCCCATCAGGTGATACGCGGGGCCGGTCGGGAAGTCGAGATTCGGTTTGATACCCGTGCGCTCGTCCATCTGCCGCTCGAGTTCGGTGTAGATACTCAGCCATCGGTCGTCGCCGAGCTGTTCGGAGACCTCGACGAGAGCCGCACGCATGGTCGGCACCCGCGAATCACCGTTTTTGTAGACACGATGGCCGAACCCCATCACCTTGTCCTTGTTCGCAAGCTTGCGCTCGAGCCAGGCGATCGCCTGTTCTGGGCGGTCTATCTCGATCATGTCGTACATGACCGCTTCGTTGGCGCCGCCGTGCAGCGATCCCTTCAGGGCTCCGATTGCCGCTGTCACCGCGCTGTAGATGTCCGACTGAGTCGAGGTCACGACACGGGCTGCGAAGGTCGATGCGTTGAAGCTGTGCTCGGCGTAGAGCACCATCGACTTCTCGAACGCCGAGACGATCACCGGATCGGGAACCTCCCCGAAGCACATGGCCAGAAAATTCTCCGCGTAGCCGAGTCCGTGGTGCGGGGCTATGGGGTCGAGACCGCGTCGTCGACGCATGTCCGCCGCGACGATGGTCGGCAGGATCGAGAACATCCGCAGCGCCTTGTCGTAGTTCGCGGTGGGCGCCGCATTGTCCTCGTCCGGGTCCTCGGTGCCGAGGTAGCTGATGACCGTCCGAACGACGTCCATCGGGTGGCAGTTCTCCGGAATGCGGGCAAGGACGGCCTGCGTCGACCGATCGAGTCGACGACTCGCCCGCTCCCGCTGCGTGAACGCGGCGAGTTGGGCGTCGGTGGGCAACTCGCCGTGCCACAGCAGGTACGCGACCTGCTCGAAGCTGCAGCGCGCGGCGAGATCCTGTACCGGATAGCCCCGGTAGGTCAACGAATTCGTCTCGGGCACAACCTTCGAGATCGCAGTGGTGTCGACGACGACCCCGGCAAGCCCCTTGTGAACAGCGTGTTGGCCAACTGGCGGCGCGCTCATGGATGTACCTCCGGCGTGGAATTCAGGGTGAAGTTGAACAGTTCGGAATCGAAGTCGTTGTAGTCCGCGTAGCGCAGCAACTCGTAGAGCCTGCTTCGGTGCTGCATGCCGTCGAGAAGTCCCGATTGTGTTCCGGCAGAGTCGATCTCCCGAAGTCCTGATTCGACGGCACCCATCGCGATGCGTAGCGTCGTCACCGGATAGATGACCGCGTTGTAGCCGACGTCCCCCAGCTGTTTCGCAGTGAGCAGGTCGGATTTGCCGAACTCCGTCATGTTGGCCAGGAGCGGAACATCAACGGCCGCACGGAATCTCTCGAACTCCGAGGCGTCACGCAATGCCTCCGTGAAGATGAGGTCGGCGCCGGCATCGGCATACGCCTTGGCACGGTCGATCGCGGCGTCGAGACCCTCGACGCCACGCGCGTCCGTCCGCGCACAGATCACGAAGTTCTCGTCGCGTCGTGCCGTGACCGCTGCCGCAAGCGTTGCGAGCATGTCGCCGACGGGAACGACGTCCTTGCCGTCGAGATGACCACACCGCTTGGGATTGACCTGATCCTCGAAATGACAGCCCGACAACCCCGCGTCTTCGAGGGTGGCAACGGTCCGCGCCGCACTCATGGGTTCACCGAATCCGGTGTCGGCGTCGACAAGTGACGGCAGGTCGGTTGCGTGGGCGATCTGCCCGCCGCGAGCGGCGACCTCGCTGAGCGTCGTGAGCCCGATGTCGGGGAGTCCGATATCGGCCGAGAGCACCGCGCCGGATACATACACGCCCTCGAACCCGACGTCGGCGATGAGCTTGGCCACCAGCGGCGAGAATGCGCCGGGCCAACGCTGCAGACTCCCCGACGCCAGGCCCGCCCGCAGCGCGATCCGCTTGTCCGTGGCAGATACCGATGACGAGAACAGCCCCGCCACAGCGCTTTCCGATGAGGTCATCAGAAGATCCCCGCCCCGATGGACGGAGCCTTGTCGAGTATGACGGACAGCACCGACGGATTGAGTGCGTCGAGGCCTCCCGCCTCGAGCGACGCGAGACCGGCTGCCGCATCGAGGAATCGACGCTGCTCGGCTGTATCGATCACGCCGTCTGCCATGGCGGAGAACTTGGCCTCGTACTGCTCCCGGCCAAATGGTCGGGCGCCGAGGGGATGTGCGTCCGCAACAGCCAGTTCGTCTGTGATGATCTCGCCGTTGCGCAGCGTCACAACCGCTTTCGCGCCGAACGCCTTCTCCGCCGGATCGGTGGAGTGGTAGCGGCGCGTCCACTCGGTATCTTCGACGGTCGAGATCTTGCGCCAGAGCTCGACGGTGTCGGGACGATTCGCACGTTCTGGCGCATACGACGCCTCGTGGTGCCAAAAGCCGTCCTGGAGTGCGACGGCGAAGATGTAGGGAACCGAGTGGTCGAGCGTCTCGCGACTGGCCGACGGATCGAACTTCTGGGGATCACCGGAGCCCGTACCGATCACGACGTGGGTGTGGTGGCTGGTGTGCAGCACGATCGATTCGATGTCGGCGAGATCGGTGATCCGCTCACGCATCCGACGCGCGAGGTCGATCGGCGCCTGACTCTGATACTCGGCCGAGTGCTCCTTGGTGTAGCTGTCGAGGATCGCCCGCTTGGCCTCGCCCGGACCGGGAAGCGGTATCTCGTAGACCTTCTCGGGGCCACCGAGTAGCCACGCGATCACGCCGTCCTCGCCCTCCCAGATCGGAGCGGGCGCACCCTCACCTCGCATCGCGCGGTCGACGGCTTCGATCGCGATCTTGCCCGCGTGAGCCGGCGCGTATGCCTTCCAACTGGAGATGAGCCCCTTCCGCGACTGCCGCGTCGCGGTTGTCAGGTGCAGGGCTTGGCCAACGGCCTGGTAGATCGTCTCGACGTCGAGACGCAACATGGTTCCCAGCCCCGCGGCGACGGAAGGACCGAGGTGCGCAACGTGGTCGATCTTGTGCTCGTGCAAACACATTCCGCGCGTCAGATCGATCTGGATCTCGTAGGCGGTGGCGATGCCTCGGATCAGGTCTGCACCCCCGGCGCCGACGTGCTGCGCCACCGCGACCAGCGGGGGGATGTTGTCGCCCGGGTGCGAGTACTCGGCGGCGAGGAAGGTGTCGTGGAAGTCGAGTTCACGCACGGCCACCCCGTTGGCCCACGCGGCCCACTCCGGGGAGTACGTGCCTGCGACACCGAACACCGCCGCGCCGCGGCCGCCCCGTCCGTGCGGGTGCGCGAGCGCCTGTAACCGCGCAGCCGTCACCGGTCGACGGATCACCGACGCGGCGCTGACCGCCGCGTTGTCGATGACCCGATTGATCACCATCTCGGCTGTCTCGATCGGCACCTCGACAGGGTCGGCGGCAACCTCGGCGATTTTCTGAGCGAGATGCTCGGACTGACCGAAGTCGGAGGCACTGCGGTGGGTCCGCACGTTGTGAATGATCATGTTCGCACCGTACGCATCTCGTTCGTCTCCGCATAAGCCCTGGCGAATGCGTACTTTTGCGGATGACTGCCCTCAATTTTGCGAATGTTGTGAACACATGAGGAGTTAGGCTCTGTGCATGGCACACCCCTCTGCCGCGACGCCCGGGAGACTTCTCGTAGGAGCTCGCCTACGCAGGCTCCGCGACGAGCAGGGACTCTCCCAGGCCGCACTCGCACGTCGTATCGACAAGTCGACCAGCTACGTGAATCAGCTCGAGAACGATCAGCGCCCGATCACCGTCGGCGTGCTTCTCGCACTCACCCGCGAGTTCGACCTCAACGCCGACTACTTCGCGGCCGACACCGACGCGCGGCTGGTCGCCGACCTGGCCGACGCACTTGCGACCGCACCAGACGGCGGCGATGTCACGCGCGCGCAGATCACCGAGCTCGTCTCCCGAATGCCCGACGTCGGTCGCACGATCGCCGCCCTCCACAGGCGCCTCGTCGCGGCAGAGTCCGAGCTCGACACCTACCGGGGACAGGCCGCGAATGCGGGCGGAGCGTCGTCGACTCCGATGCCGTTCGAGGAGGTCCGCGACTTCTTCTACGACCGCAAGAACTACATCGACGTCCTCGACCGGGCAGCCGAGGACATGTTCGATCAGCATGGCCTGCGCGTCGGAGGACTCGACCTGCAGTTGGCGACGCTGCTGTCACGCGAACACGGCGTCTCCGTGTCGATCAGCCGTGACACCGACCCCGTCGCCGCCGCCCGCCGCCCCAAACGCGTCTTCGATCCCACTCGGCGCGTCGTCCAGCTCGCGGGTCGACTCACCTCCGGGCAACGCGCGTTCCAACTGGCCACCCAGTTGGCGTTGATCACGCAGAGCGATGTGATCGACGCGGTGATCGCCGACGCCGTCGAACTGAGCTCTGAGTCACGGGCTGTAGCCCGAATCGGACTCGCAAACTACTTCGCGGGAGCATTGTTGTTGCCGTACAGACACTTTCGCGACGCAGCGGAGGACGCGCGCTACGACATCGAACTGCTCTGCGTCGGCTTCGACGTCGGCTTCGAGACCGTGTGCCATCGGCTGTCGACTCTCCAGCGCCCTGGACATCGCGGCGTCCCGTTCATTTTCGTCCGGACCGATCGCGCGGGGAACATCTCCAAGCGACAATCCGCCACCGCATTTCACTTTTCGCGGGCGGGAGGGAGTTGCCCGCTCTGGGTCGTACACGACGCATTCGCCTCGCCGGGGCGGGTTGTCACCCAGGTCTCGCAGATGCCGGACGGCCGGTCGTATTTCTGGCTGGCGCGCAGCACCGACGAGGGGTTGGGCTACCTCACACAGCACAAATCCTTCGCCATCGGATTGGGTTGCGATCTCGCACACGCCGACCGCCTCGTCTACTCCACCGGCATCGACCTCGCCGACGACCGTCGTACCGTACCGATCGGCGCAGGATGCAAGGTGTGCCCGCGACCTGCCTGCCCGCAGCGGGCGTTCCCGCAGGTCGGCAGGCCCATCGACGTCGACGTCACTGTCAGTGACTCCGTCCCGTATCGCCCGGCCCGCACAGGGTAGGTGAGCTCGTGAGTGACAGTCCGACGTCGTTCGGTCCGTCACGCATGCGTCGGCGCGTGTCCCGTCTGCGGTAACGTCGGGCGAAATGATATCGGTTACCAAGAAGCACAGCCGTGCTCGCACGGCTAGGTCACTCGTACTCGGGTACGCGTGGCCTGCTCTTGCTGCCATCGCCGTCTTGGCGGTCACCATCGCAACGGTCGTGGGGCTCACCCTGCATTCGTCAGCGACTGCCGACTCAGCACCCCCGACAGATAACGCCCGGTCGGTCGCGGCCCCGATCATCCCGCGCCCCTCCTGCCCCGAGAAGTCCGACGGAAAGGCCATCGTCGTCGGACTCGCGTCGCAACACATGGTGCTGTGTCTCGACGGCCGACAGATCTCCGACGTCCCTGTCACCACCGGCAGCGTCGACCGCGGCGCAGGCACACCGCTGGGCACCTGGCGCATCGAAAGTCATGACGTCGATCGCACGCTGAGCGGTCCCGGGTACACGGTGTTCGTGCACTACTGGTTGCACCTTTTCGGCGACATCGGATTCCACGACTCGCCCTGGCAGAAGTTCCCCTACGGCGACACGACGGCATACAAGACCCGAGGCTCCGAAGGCTGTATTCACGTGCCCGGCAACGAGATCAAGCACCTCTACGACTGGGCGGGCGACGGCACGCCTGTGACGATCACGGCCTGACCGTCGGCCGATCTGCTTACCTTCCGTAACAATCCCCGCGGTCGTCACGATGTCTGTAATGCGAGATTCGAGTACATCTACCAGGGAGATCCCATGTCGAAGATCACGCATTCACCGTCGACGCGCATCCGCAGGTTCGTAGCGATCGCAGCTGCCACTGCCGCGGCGGCGGTTCCGCTGGCCACAGGCGGCGGACTCGCTTCCGCTGCGCCCGCCCAGCCCGTCGGACACTGCTCCATCACCTATCCCAACCCCAATCTGTTCGCACTGCCGACCTCGGCCACCGCATCGATCACTCAGTCGGGTCGCGGTGGCATCCAGGTACGCCTGGACTCCAGGCCGCTGTCGATCGCCGGCTACCAGCAAAAGGTGACAGTGACGTGGGCAAACCTCCGAACCGGGAAGTCGGGCAGCGTGTTCAGCGACCCGACGCGCGTCGGTGGCCTCACGTCGACGGTCTCGGTGCCACGAATCGCCACCGCCCCCGGCCGCATCGCACTGGTGATCGGCGCCACCAACACCAGTTCGATCAACCCGAACGCAATGACCAACGGCGATTGCAGCACCGAGTACGTGGTTCGCTGACGTCTGCCGACGACCCATTGGCAACGTCGGGAGCCGGTCGCTGAAGGCAACCGCCCTCCCCGACATGCCGGGCGGGCCCGATCGTCGTAGCGTGTCGCTGTGCCCTCAGCAACCCTCATCGAGAATGCCTCCGTGGTGACCGTCGACCCGGATCGTCGGGAATTGACGCGCGCGTCGGTGCTGATCGAGGGCACCACGATCAGCGCGATCATCGAGGCGGATGCCCCAGCGGCGCCGTTGTCTGACGACGTCATCCGGATCGACGGCTCGGGTTGCGTGCTCACGCCCGGCCTCGTGAACACCCATCACCACCTCTATCAGTGGATCACTCGGGGGCTCGCCGCCGATCACACGCTCTTCCAATGGCTGACGACGCTGTACCCGATCTGGGCGGGTATCGACGAGCAAGCAGTGCACACAGCAGCGATTGGCGGTCTCTCGACACTCGCGTTGTCTGGCTGCACGACGACGACCGACCACCACTACGTCTTCCCACGCGAGGGCGGCGACCTGCTCGGTGCCGAAATCGGTGCAGCCCAGGCCGTCGGCGTGCGCTTTCACCCGACGCGCGGTTCGATGGACCTGTCCGAGAAGGACGGCGGCCTACCGCCGGACACCGTGGTGCAGAGCATCGACGAGATCCTCGCCGCAAGCTCCGATGCCGTTGCGCGCTGGCATGATCCGGCACCGGATTCGATGCTGCGCATCGCACTGGCACCGTGCTCACCGTTCTCGGTGACCACCGACCTGCTCCGCGAATCCGCCGTGCTGGCACGAGAACTCGGTGTCCGGCTGCATACCCACCTCGCCGAGTCAGTCGACGAGAACACCTACTGCGACGAGCATTTCGGTTGCACACCACTGGAATACATGGAATCTGTCGGTTGGACGGGCGACGACGTGTGGTTCGCCCACGGGATCGAGTTCGCCGACGACGAGATCGCCCGGCTCGCAGCGACATCGACCGGCGTCGCCCACTGCCCCACCTCCAACGCCCGCCTTGGCAACCACATCTGTCGCACTCGTGACCTCGTCGACGCAGGGGTTCCCGTGGGATTGGGCGTCGACGGCGCGGCGTCGAACGAATCAGCCCGACTCCTCGAGGAGGCGCACCAGGCCGTGCTGATGGCGCGTACCCGGGGAGGCCCCACCGCGCTCACGACACGGACAGCCATCGAGCTCGCGACCATCGGCGGTGCTCGAGTACTGGGCCGCGCCAACGAGATCGGCTCCATCGAGGTCGGGAAGCTCGCCGATCTCGTCCTCTGGGACCTCACCACGCTCGCGCACGCCGACATCGACGACCCGGTGGCAGCACTGGTTCTCGGCGCCATCCCGCCGATCAAGGCGTCGTGGGTCAACGGCACACAGATCGTCGCCGACGCCGAGTTGCTCACCGTCGACACGGCCACCGTCGCGGCGGACTGCGCACGCGAGCATCGTCGACTACTCGACAAAGCACGTGGGGCCCTCACATGACACCTCCTATGGCACCCAGAGGAATGTGATGGATCTGCACACGATTTCGACCTACCGCTATGCCTACAGCCGCGACGACCTCACCTTGGCGGCAGGCGAACGCATCGTCGCGGGCGGCACGTGGTTCTTCTCCGAACCGCAGGTGACGTCGAGCGGGGTGGTCGACATCAGCCGAATCGGCTGGGAGCCCTTCGAGGATCTGCCCGACGGCGGGCTCCGGATCGCGGCCACTGCCACAATCGCGCAGCTCGCCGAGCTGCCCGCCGAACCCGGCTGGCGCGCACATCCGCTGCTCTTCCAGTGCGCGACAGCACTTCTGGCATCCTTCAAGATCTGGAACGTCGCCACCGTCGGCGGAAACATCTGCCGTTCGTTCGCGGCCGCATCGATGGTGTCACTGGCAGCTGGACTCGACGGTCGCGCACTGATCTGGCGCGCCGACGGCACCGAGTACAGCGTCGACGTCGGCGATTTCGTGACCGGCAACGGGACCAACATCCTGAGCGAGGGAGAAGTCTTGCGCGCCATCGACATTCCCGGATACGCGCTGCGCGGCCGAACCGGCTTCAGGAAGATCGCCTTGGCAGAATTGGGACGGTCCGGGGTGGTGGTGACCGGGCGCCGCGACGAGGACGACACCGTCGTCGTCGGTATCACCGCGGCAACTCTGTGGCCTACCGTGCTGCGCTACAACGGATTACCCGACGCCGAACGCCTGCGCTCCGACATCTGGTCAGCCGACGGCTACTACACCGACCCGCTCGGCGCTGCCGATTGGCGACGCGGGGTCAGCGCGGTGCTGGCCGAACAGATCCGTGACGAGCTGGGACGGGACGAACTAGACCGGGACACGGAAGGGGTTGGCGCACCGTGAAGTTCGAGATCAACGGAGAGCAGGTTGACGCGACTCCCGCTGCGGGACAGTGTCTCCGGACGTTTCTGCGCGACCAAGCCCATTTCGAGGTCAAAAAGGGCTGCGATGCGGGCGACTGCGGCGCGTGCTCGGTGTTGGTCGACGACACGCCGGTGCACTCGTGCATCTTTCCGGCTCAGCGCATCGAAGGTAGTTCGGTCACAACGGTGTCCGGCCTCGGCACACCCGACGACCTCCATCCCATGCAGCAAGCGTTCGTCGACAACTTCGGCTTCCAGTGCGGCTTCTGCACCGCCGGAATGATCGTCACGGCGTCAACACTCGACGCCGACACCGTCCACGACACCGACGAACTGCAGCGGAAGATGAAGGGAAACCTCTGCCGCTGCACGGGATATCGCGCAATCCGCCAGGCGATCCGGCAGGGCGTCGACGCCGCGCCCCCCGCTGGGTCCCCCGCGAGCCAACCCGCTGGTCGAGCCGACGCGAGGAACGCGTCCCCCGCCGGTCGAGCAGACGCGAGGAACGAGCGTCGTGTCCAGACCGCCTCCCCCGCGATCGGCGCGTCGCTCACGCCGCCCGCAGGCCGCCGGGTGGTCACGGGAACCGAGCCATACACCTTCGACGTCGCAGTGCCCGGGACGCGTCACCTGCGGGTGCTCACCTCGCCACACCCGCACGCCCGGATCGTCTCGATCGACACGTCGGCGGCGCAGGCTCTCCCCGGCGTCGCGCTCGTCCTCACTCACGAGAACGTCAGCACGCGAAGGTTTTCCACCGCGAGGCACGAGTCGCGCGCCGACGACCCCGACGACATGCTCGTCCTCGACTCCGTGATGCGGTTCGTCGGACAGCGGGTGGCGGCGGTGGTCGCCGACACAGCCGGAATCGCCGAGGAAGCGTGCCGCCTGATCGACGTCGAGTACGAACTCCTGCCCGGTGTCTTCGATCCGGAACAAGCACGACGCCCCGGGGCCCCGCTGGTTCATCCCGAACGCACTGCCGAGGACCGCGTGTTCGAGGCAGAACGCAACGTCATCTCCTCATTCCACGAGGGATTCGGTGGCGACGTCGACGCCACGCTCGCGGACTCTGCCGTCACCGTAGGCGGAACCTGGCAGACTGCACGAGTTTCCCACGCACAGTTGGAGACCCACGGCTCCATCGGCTGGCTCGACGACGACGGTCGACTCGTGATCCGCACCAGCACGCAGGTGCCGTTCCTGGTTCGTGACGAGCTCGCTTTGCTGCTCGACCTTCCCGCAGACCGCATCCGTGTGTTCAGCGCTCGCGTCGGCGGCGGATTCGGCGGCAAGCAGGAACTGCTCACCGAGGATCTGGTGGCGATCTCGGTGTTACGCACCGGCATGCCCGTTGCCTACGAAATGTCGCGGACCGACGAGATGACCCGCACCACGTATCGTCATCCCTTTCGTGTCGCAGTCGATCTCGGCGCCGACGCGGACGGCCGACTGCGTGCGATGAAGGTCGACGTTCTCTCAGACACGGGCGCGTACGGCAATCACTCCATGGGTGTCATGTTCCACGCGTGCGCCGAGTCGGTCTCGGTGTACAACTGCCCGGTCAAGCGGATCGACGCCGAGGTGGTCTACACCAACAACCCACCGTCTGGTGCGTTCCGCGGCTACGGCCTCGGGCAGGTGATCCTCGCCGTCGAATCCGCCATGGACGAACTCGCGATTGCCCTCGACATCGATCCGTTCGAGCTGCGTCGACTCAACGCGGTCCGCGACGGCGATCCGCTTCTCATCGCGCACCCCGAACCCGAGGACGACCTGATCTACGGGAGCTACGGGCTCGACCAGTGCCTCGACCTCGCCCAGACAGCACTACGCCGCGGCAATGATGTCGCTGCGCCAGAAGGTGATTCGTGGCGGATCGGCGAGGGCATGGCCATTGCCGCGATCGCCACCATGGCTCCGCGCGGCCATTTCTCGACCGTCACCGTCGGTGTCGACACCGACGGGAGCTACCACGTCGGTGTGGGCACGGCCGAGTTCGGCAACGGCACGACGACGGTGCTCACCCAGATCGTCGCCGAAGCGTTGGGCACCGTACCGTCGCGAATCGTGTTGGCACACGGCGACACCGACGCAGCGATCTACGACACCGGCGCCTTTGCGTCGGCAGGCATCACGGTCGCCGGAAAGGCAACCTATGGCGCAGCACTCGCGCTGCGTACGGTCCTGCTCGACGCGGCGTCGTCGATCACCGCAACGGCACCCGACGCCATCCGGTTGGTCCCCGACGGCGCACTCGTCGGTGAACGACTCGTGAGCTTCGACGAACTCATCGACACCGTCGACGCTGCGCACCGCGTGGGCGACCGCGTGGTCGCCACCGGTTCCGAGAGCGGCGCGCTGCGCTCGATTGCGTTCAACGTGCACGCTTTTCGGGTAGCCGTCGACACCGCGACCGGCAACGTTCGCATCCTGCAGTCCGTCCAGTCAGCCGACGCGGGCACGGTGATGAACCCGCAACAGTGTCGCGGCCAGGTGGAAGGTGGTGTGGCGCAGGCGATCGGATCGTCGTTGTATGAGGAGATCATGCTCGACGGCAAGGGCGTGCCGATCACACCCGTGTTCCGCACCTATCGGGTGCCGCAGATGGCCGATGTCCCCGAGACCGAGGTCTACTTCGCCGACACCGCCGACGAACTCGGCCCGTATGGCGCGAAGTCGATGAGCGAGTCACCCTACAACCCGGTGGCCCCCGCTCTTGCCAACGCGATCCGGCGGGCGATCGGCGAGCGCCCGTACGAGCTGCCGATGTCGCGTGATCGGGTGTGGCGCCTGCTCCAGTGACGATTGGCATTCCAGACGCGGCCCGAGCGTGTGGACGCAGCTGGTGTATCAGCCGCGCGTCTGCCAACTCGAGCCGCGTCTGGGATCTGAGTCGGGTCAGCCGACGGTCGCACAGTTTCGGTGACCCGAACTTTTTGATTCGCCCGTGTTGAACTCGACGTCGAGCTGTGCGAGATTGGTCAGGTGAGCACGGTCGAAGAGCGCGAGCAGCCGGAGCCGACCGAGGCCCGCCGACGCATACGTCGTCCGCGTGCGCTGTTGCGCAACGTCGCACTACTCGGCCCCGCCTTCGTCGCCGCGATCGCCTACGTCGACCCGGGCAACGTCGCAGCCAACATCACCGCAGGGTCCCGATACGGGTTTCTGCTGGTCTGGGTGCTGGTGCTGGCCAACGTCATCGCCATGCTGATTCAGTACCAGTCGGCGAAGCTCGGCATCGTCACCGGCAAGGGACTGCCCGCCCTGATCGGGGCGCGGATGGGTCGTCGTTCTCGACTCGCGTTCTGGGCACAGGCCGAGGCCGTCGCAGTGGCAACCGACCTCGCGGAGGTGCTCGGCGGGGCCATCGCACTGCATCTGCTGTTCGGACTGCCACTCGTCCTCGGCGGCGTGATCGTCGGCGTGGTGTCTCTCCTGATGCTGCTTCTGCAGAATGCGCGCCAACAACACGTTTTCGAACGGGTCATCCTTGGCATGCTCGCGATCATCGTCGTGGGATTCCTCGCAGGCCTCGTCGTCGAACCGCCGCCCGCCGGAGAGGTTCTCGGTGGGCTCGTGCCCCGCCTGCAGGGCCCCGAGACAGTGCTGCTCGCCGCGTCCATGCTCGGCGCGACTGTGATGCCGCACGCGATCTACGTCCACTCCTCACTGGTCGTCGACCGACACGGCATCAGCTCGTCGCCGTCGCGAAAGCGGCGCCTGATCAGGGTGACGCGGTGGGATGTCGTCATCGCTCTCATCGTGGCAGGCGCCGTGAACATCGCACTGCTGTTGCTCGCGGCCACCAACCTCCGCGGCAAGGAGGGCACCGACACCATCGAGGGAGCCTACGACGCCGTCCGCGACTCCCTCGGCCCCTCGGTGGCGACCATCTTCGCAATCGGCCTGCTGGCCAGCGGGCTCGCAGCGACCTCTGTCGGTTCGTCGGCGGGCTCGGCGATCATGGACGGCCTACTGCACGTTCGGGTTCCTCTCGTGGTGCGCAGACTCGTCACGCTCATTCCCGCGCTCGTCGTGCTCGCTGTCGGTGTGGACCCAACCTGGGCGCTGGTGATCAGTCAGGTGGTGCTGAGCTTCGGAATCCCGTTCGCGATCATCCCCCTCGGCCGACTCACCGCCGACCGCGGGCTCATGGGCGAGTACGCCGATGGGTGGCCGCTGCGCATCGGAGCCGCGGTGTCGTCGGTGCTCATCGTCGTGCTGAACCTTGCCCTCATCGTGCTGCTGATCATCGGCGCGTGAGCATCAGCAGCACCGCGTGTTGTCATCGGCGCCACATGGGACTTCTCTATTCCGACATCTCGGCTCCACATGTCGTCCGTCACGTTGACATCACCGGCCAGCACGGCTATCACTGATATGCACTCGACCGACCGGGTGCGAATGCGCTTGCAGGGAGGTGAGATCCGAATGCCATCTGGTGACAGTTCTTCTGACAGAACATCGTTCGAATCGTGCCCTCCCCTCGCTCGTCACAGGTGAGCCGACGCCGCGCGTATCGCGTGCGGTACCGCGGCCGTGTGCGGGTTGGGGAACCCTGACCCCAAGGCGGTCCTCATGTCCATCACCGCACTCGACATCTTTGCCCGTATCTCCGTAGCACTGCTATGTGGAGCCGCGATCGGCTTCGAACGCCAGTGGCGTTCTCGCACAGCGGGTCTGCGAACGAACGCACTCGTCGCGCTCGGAGCGGCCCTGTTCGTCGTGATGGGGGCATTCAGCTTTCACGGTCCAGACGCCGACCCGACTCGCGTTGCTGCCCAGATCGTTTCCGGTATCGGCTTTCTCGGTGCAGGCGTGATCATGAAGCAGGGCGCGTCGATCTCCGGTCTCAACACAGCGGCGACACTGTGGGCGTCGGCCGCTGTCGGCGCTCTCGCCGGCGGCGGACTCCTCCTCGTCGCCATCGCGGGCACGGCAACCGTGATGCTCGCGAATACGCTGCTCCGACCCCTCGGTAGGCTGATCGACCGCCACCCCGGCGACACCGGCCGTGAATCGCCCTCCGCGAACTACATTTTCGAGGTCACCTGTCCACAAGCGGCCGAAACCACCGTGCGCGCAATGGTGTTCGACGCCGTGCACCGTCCGGAGCTGACCGTACGGTCCATCGCCGCGACCGACGACGAAAACGGGATCGTGACGATCACCGCGCATGTGTTCAGCGCCGAGCGCAACGACCGCGACATCGAAGACGCTCTCGCGACGGTGGTGCGCGCCGAACCGGTGACGTCGGTGCGCTGGTCGGCGAGCGCCGAACCGAGCGCCGACTGAGAGACGAGCGCCGACTGAGAGACGAGCGCCGACTGACGAGCACGCACGGATTCCCTGTCCGGATGGACAGGGATTCCGCTGCTCTTCTGGTCTGATCATCTTTTCATCTGAGCAGGTGGACTTGTTCAGACGTGATATGGCGCACAGAGTGGATCGTGAATCACCGGTTACGTCACAAGGAGATCGCCACATGGCCATCGAGCTCAATCAGATCTGGGACTTCCCGATCAAGGACTTCCACCCGTTCCCCAATGCCAAGCTCGGCGTCGGCGCGCACGACATGCTCGGCGTTGAAGCAAAAAACCTGGGGATGACCCGCGTCCTGCTCATGACCACGGGATTGCGTGGCTCGGGGATCATCGAGGAACTCGTCGGCAAGATCGAGTACCAGGGTGTCGACGTCGTTCTCTACGACAAGGTCGAGTCCAACCCCAAGGACTACAACTGCATGGACGCCGCGGCGCTCTACCAGTCCGAGAAGTGCGACGGGATCATCTCCGTCGGTGGTGGTTCAAGCCACGATGCCGCCAAGGGCGCACGCATGGTGATCGCCCACGACGGCCGCAACATCAACGAGTTCGAAGGCTTCTCCAAGGCCACCAACAAGGAGAACCCCGCGCACATCGCCGTCTCGACCACTGCGGGCACGGGCTCGGAGACCTCCTGGGCCTATGTCATCACCGACACTTCGGACATGAACAAGCCACACAAGTGGGTCGCGTTCGACGACACCTGCCTCGTCGACCTCGCCATGGACGATCCGCTGCTCTACTACAGCTGCCCCGAACACTTCACAGCCTTCTGCGGCTTCGATGTGCTGGCCCACGCCTCGGAGCCCTATGTCTCGCGACTCGACTTCGCGCCGTCACTGGGCAACGCGAAGTACTCCATCGAACTCATCCGTGACCACCTGCGCACCGCCGTGTACGAGCCTCGCAATCTCGAGGCACGTACCGGCATGATGCACGCGCAATACATTGCGGCACAAGCATTCAACTCGGGTGGCCTCGGGCTGATTCACTCACTGTCACATGCGGTCAGCGCCTTCTACGACAGCCACCATGGCCTGAACAACGCAATCGCACTTCCGCGCGTCTGGGAGTACAACCTGCCGAGCCGCTACGAGCGTTACGCCGACATCGCCGCACTGCTGGGTATCGACACCAGCAAGATGTCGACCGTGCAGGCAGCCGACGCCGCAGTCGAGGAGGCGATCCGGTTGTCCAAGGACCTCGGTATCCCCGACAACTTCGGACAGCTCAGCGTCAACAGCTACGAGAAGAACCGGATGAACACCGGCAAGTACGAGGGCCGCGGAGACACGATGGACACCTCGGACAAGCAGATCCGCGCAATCGCCGAACACATGATGGACGACTGGTGCACGCCGGGTAACCCGCGCGAGTGCACCGTCGAGTCACTCATCCCGATGGTGACCCATGCAATGACCGGTAGCTACTGAGCCACCGCTACAAGCCCTCGGGAGACTGAGCACCTCCCGAGCCGCGGATCGGTCCGGGCGAGGTCGCGACCTGACCCTTCACCTGGACCGATCCGCACCCCAGGTCACCGCGCACGATCGTCATGAGGAGCCATGCCAGAGAGCACAACAGTGCCGTCCCGCCACTTGTCCAGCGCCACAACCCGATTCGACACGGTCGAAGAACTCACCGATGCACTCGCTGAGCAGGAATACCTGATCGACGACGACCTTGCCGTCGTTGTGCACCTCGCGACACTGCTCGACAGGCCTCTCCTACTCGAGGGACCCGCGGGCGTCGGCAAGACCGAGCTCGCCAAATCCCTTGCGGCAGCCTCGGATCGGCAGCTCCTCCGGCTGCAGTGCTACGAGGGTCTCGACGACTCCAGAGCACTCTACGAGTGGGATTACGCCCGCCAGCTTCTTCACGTGCAGATGTTGCGCGACAGAATCAGCGGTGAGCTCGCCGACGAGCCCACCCTGTCCGCGGCGTCGGCGGCGCTCTCGCGCACCGACATCGGCGTCTACACCGAGGACTTCCTCGTCGCACGACCATTGCTCGCGGCCATCACTGCACCGCTGCCCACCGTGCTGCTCATAGACGAGATCGATCGAACCGACGAGGCCATGGAGGCCGTGATGCTCGAGGTACTCGCGGAGCGGCAGGTGACGATTCCCGAGCTCGGCACCTTCGCCGCGCGTTCGTCACCGTGGGTGATATTGACCTCCAACGACACCCGGGAACTGTCGCCCGCCCTGAAGCGACGCTGCGTGCACTTCCAGGTCGACTATCCCGACGTCGAACGCGAGCGGGCAATCGTGTCGGTGCGCGCGCCGGAAGTGGAACCCGGGGTGGTCGCCGACGTCGTCGACCTCGCACGCCGTCTGCGGGAGTTGCCGCTGCGTAAGAGTCCTTCCATCGCCGAGGTGATCGATGCCGCGCGGGCAGCGTCGTACCTGCGCACGACGACTGCCGCACACGCAGCCGACGTCACGCACGATCGAACGTCGACAGACCGTGCACTTCTCGCACTGTTGGTGAAGTTCGGCAGTGATCTCGATATCGCCAGGGCCATGGTGGGCACACCAGCGTCGTCCGGGTCCGACATCCAGGATTCGAGGCCGTCCGCGAGCGACGGTTCTAGTCCGCGAGGGTCGCTGACAGCAACAGCTTTCGGGTCGGGTCGTGCGCGTAGCGCCCGTCGACGTTGACGTGACCACTTCTCGAGAGCGCAGCGGCGCCCGGACACGTGATCGCGTTCTTGACGCACTCTCGGTGATGTTCGGACACCTTCTCCGCGGCCACCGGGTCACCGTGTCCCCGGCCGAGGTCATCGAGATCCGTCGCACGCTGGCACTCGTCGGCGCCGACGATCTCGACCGACTGCGGGCTGCGCTGCGCGCGGTGAGCGTCAAGTATGCGCACGAGGCAGACGGCTTCGAGATCGCCTTCGATCTCGTGTTCGTTGGGGTACCGCATCGCGATACGGCCACCGACCTTCCGCGACCCCGCGGCACGGCAGCCGAACTGCCCGATGACATCGCCTGGGATGATGAGTTCGACGGCGCGGCGAGGAGGATCGGCGCAGACGAGCACACCGATGAGATCGGCGATCTGATGGCCGACGATCCAGACGCACGGGAGCGTCAAGGGGAGAGCGCGCATCGCGAAGAAAACGACTTCTCGGTATCGGCGGGGACCGAACAGTTGGCTGTCGACTCTGACAGCAACACCGTCGCAGGCGGAATCACCTACACGGTCGAGATCGACGGAGCAGCAGCAGCCAAGGCCGGGGAGCTCGTCGGCTCGACGGCCCGCGTCAGCGGAACGTCGCTCTCCATGGCCGATGCCGCAGCGATTCTCGCCGCTCTCGACGCCGCCGACGCACGCAGCGCCTACGACGACGACGGCGCGGACAACCTCACCGACGAGCAACGTGAGGAGCTCGAACATGCTCTGTCCCAGTTCATCTCGGCCCTATCCGAACGTCTTGCCGCCACACCCGTGATCACCGGTCCTGACACCGATCCGGTTCACGGCACCGACCAAGCACAGATCGACCGAGCATGTCACCGACTCGTCCAACGAATTCGGGGAGCGCCGCGCACGGTGGTGCGCGCGGCTGATCGTGGATCGCTCGACATGCGTCGCACGATGCGCTGCGCCGTCCGCACCGACGGGGTCCCCCTCACACTGTGGCGCAGGAATCGCACACCCGGCCCGGTACGGCTTCTCGTCCTTGTCGACGTCTCGTTGTCGGTGCGACCAGTCGCGGGCTTCATCCTGCGACTCGCACAAACCCTGTACGAGTTCGGCGACCACTGCGAGGTCGTCGCATTCGTGGACCGACCCGTGCTGGTCACCACCGCACTGCGAACCGCAGCAGCTGACGACGCACTCACGGCCGTGCTGGCCACCGACGACCTGGACCTGTCAGCGACCAGCGATTATGGCCGAATGCTCACCGAGTTGCTCGAGATCCACCGCGGTCTCATCACGCCGCGTACGTCGGTTCTCGTCGTCGGCGACGCGCGCAGCAACGGTTTCGATCCGCAAGTCGATCTGTTCGCCGAGCTGGCCAGGCGCGTCCATCGGGTGGCCTGGCTCACCCCCGAGCCGCGCCGCTACTGGACCCAAACAGGTTGCGCGCTCGATGAGTACTCACTGCATTGCAGTGGCGCGGTGAGCGCGCGCGACGGGACAGAACTGATCGAGAAGGTCGACGAACTCGGCTCAGCACTGGCCTGACACATCGCTATTACGCCAGCAGCCCCTTTGCCACGTGTGTCACCTGGATCTCGTTGCTGCCGGCGTAGATCATCAACGACTTCGCATCGCGCGCAAGCTGTTCCACGCGATACTCGGTCATGTAGCCATTGCCGCCGAACAATTGCACTGCTTCCATCGCGACCTCGGTGGCCGCGCGAGACGAGTAGAGCTTCATCGCCGACGCCTCGGCAAGCGACAGCGGTTTACCCGCCTTCGCTCGTTCGAGTGCGTTGAACAGCATGTTCTGCACGTTGATCCGTGCGATTTCCATCTCGGCCAGCTTGAGCTGGATGAGTTGAAACTTCCCGATCTCCTGACCCCAGAGCGTGCGCGACTTCGCATACTCGATCGAAAGTCGTTGCGCCTCATTGATGATGCCCATCGACAGTGCGGCGATACCGATCCGTTCAGCGGTGAAGCCCGCCTTGACGCCATCGTCGCCACGACTACCCGATCCGACGTCCTCGGTCTCGCCGAGCAGCCGGTCGCGACCGAGGCGAACGTTGTCGAAGAAGAGCTCACCGGTCGGCGAGCTCATGATGCCCATCTTCTTGAACGGCTTGCCCTGGGTGAGGCCTTCCATGCCCTTGTCGAGGACGAAGGTGAGCACCTTGCGTTCACGCATTGGGGTGCCATCGCCCTCGTCGAGCTTCGCGAACACGACGATCGTGTCGGCGTACGGACCGTTGGTGATGAAGGTCTTCTGCCCGTTGAGGATGTAACCGTCGCCATCGCGGCGGACCGTCGTCTTCATGCCACCGAGTGCGTCTGAGCCGGAATCCGGTTCGGTGATCGCCCAGGCACCGACTTTCTCGAGCGTGACCAGCTCGGGGAGCCACCGCTTCTTCTGTGCGAGTGTGCCTTTCGACCGGATCGTCGACACCGTCAACCCGACACTGACGCCCATCGACACCACCATGCCGAGGCTCGCGGCCGCGAGTTCCATGTTGAGGATCAGCGCCATCGAGTTCATCATGCCGCCGCCGGAACCCCCGGAACCCTTGGACTTCGACTCGCCCGCGGCCTCTGCGTCGAGCTCCTTCTCCAGGCCCTCGCGTGCCATTGCGTCGACGCCGAACGACGTCATCAGCTTGCGCAGGATGTCGTACGGCGGCAACTGACCGCTCTCGAGTTCGTCGGAATGCGGGCAGATCTCCTTGTCGACGAACGACCGCACCGCGTCGCGCACCATGAGGTCTTCCTCGGACCACTCGAACATTGCCACCCACCGTTCAACGCCGGAAATTAGAACACGTTCCATACTGTGTCAGCCCCGATCCCAACTTGTCCAGCGGCGGCCCTCGCGGGCTCGCTGGACGCGCGAGCGGTCGATGAGATAGGCAGAGAGCGTGAACGATCACGTGTTCGCCGAGTTCGGACCGTTCTTTGCGACCGACACCCACGCAGCCGCGGCACCAGTCGACGGGCCGTGGTCGACTCTGGCTGCGGCACTGGCGAATCCACGACGCATCGACAGCCGCGTCGAAAGGGTCCGGAAGGCTCTGGCTGCGGGCGCGGCGTCGAACGTCTCACCTCGCGTCGCGGCGTCGGTGACTCACCTTGGTCTCGTCGCCAGGCTGCTTGCACCGGCGCTCGCTGCAGCGGTGATCGGCACCCGCCTGTCCCTCGACCCCGCAGACGTCTGGTGGCAGGACCATCTCGGCGGGCCCTTCCCCCTATCCGTCGTGACGGTCGACGCGAAGCCTGCGCTCGACGACGGGTTCCCTCGCGCCGTCGACGACCTCACCGCACTCTTCGACGCGTCGTACCCGGTTGGGCCACACGTCCTCGGCGGCAACATCGCGTCGGCGATCAACTCGGCGGTGCGCATGATCGGTACCGCCCGGCCAGAACTCGCCGACGCGGCCCGACGCCACGCCGACCTTTTCCTCGCACGCCCCGACATCGAGGGCGGATACCTGCGGGCCGGACCGAGTTTCCGACGACGCAGCTGCTGCCTGATCTACCAGGTATCGGGCGATCGCACAGCCGTGTGCGGCGACTGCGTGCTGTCCGGATAAGCCAAACGCGGCCCGAACTTGCGAACGCGGCTGGTGTACCAGCCGCGCCTGCCAACTCGAGCCGCGTTTAAAGGAGCGTCAGGCGACCGTTTGCGTCGCGGGGTCGTCGACAACCTGCTTCGACGACCGCGAGCGCGACATCGCGCCCAGGACCAGCGCGAACACCGCGGTGAGCACCGTCCACAGGATCACCTGGTTGGCGATCGCGTAGACGCGGAAGTCGCCGATGACGTCGCCCGGGAAACCTGGGAACACGATCTGGCCCGCGTCGTTGGTGACCGGCGTCGGTACCTCGTCGAAGCTCGGCAGCAACGCGATCGCGACGGTGACCACTACCAGGTAGCCGACGCCGCCCGCGATCGCACCGAGCAGCCCACCGATGCGTGGACGCAGCCACAGCGCGAAGACGACGGCCGCGATGATCGCGATTACCGACACCACGGTGATGGTGAGATAGGCACTCGACCTGTCGGCGATGGTCTCGTCGTTGCCGACAGCCGGCGGGTTGGCCGGATAGGCGAAGTACGGGACGCCGAAGAAGGCCACGAATCCGAGCGCGCCGAGCGCGGCCGCCGCCCAGCGCGGATCGGTCGCGGGGTATCGCCGTCCGAGGTAGGTCCACAAGACCGTGAACCCGACCGCGAAGAACGCGCCCATCGCGATCGCGAAGATCACGGTGCCGACCCCGGCCCCGATGTTTTCCTGCACCGACCTGGTGAACACCTCGTGCTCGTGGCCGTGTTCGCCGCTGAGCATCTCCTCGGCGTGGCTGCGACCCTCTTCGTAGTCGATCGCCTTGGCGACCACCGGCTCGATGAAGATACGAGCGAACACATACGCAAAAATTCCGGCGATCAGGCCTGATAGCAGGCCCGCGCCGACGAACTTCTTCTCCATTGTTCTGTTGTCTCCCGGGTCAGATCAGTGGCAGGGGAAGCCGAGGAAGTGGCGGGAGTCGTGCACGAACTCGTGGATGTGGGTGTCGCTGCCGAACACCGACCAGGCGCCCTGGTCGTACCCGATGAAGTAGTAGGCCAGCGCGGCGATGAGCACAGTGGCGGTGAGCCAGAGCGCGGCCGAAGCGACCGAGAGATTCGGTACGGCGAGCGCAGCGGGCCGACGTTCGGCCTGTGATGAGGTGGCAACCATTGAGAGGGTTCCTTCCGGGATGACGCGTCCCTGACGTGGAGCAATGTGGCCTGGTTGCCACGTCCTGACTCGTCGCGACAGGTCGCTTCCCGTCGGACTTACAGTGGCGCGACCGTCCCGGATTCTCACCGGGTTCCTGGCAACCAGCGTGGATCGACTCTATACCAGGTTCTCGCCGCCGGACCAGCACGTCGCACCGCACTGTCAGACCCGTGCGGAACAATGGAAGAGTGCCCAGCTCGTCCTCCATCCTGAACCGCTTCACCGACCCGACGCGTCGGTGGTTCGGCGGCGCCTTCCCCGCGCCGACACCCGCCCAGCAGGGCGCGTGGAAAGCCATCGCCGACGGCGAGAACACCCTGGTCATCGCGCCCACCGGCTCGGGCAAGACCCTGTCGGCGTTTCTCTGGGCACTCGATTCACTTGCCGCCCGCCCCGATCGGTCCAAGGGCACGCGCGTCCTCTACATCTCCCCACTCAAAGCACTGGCGGTCGACGTCGAGCGCAACCTGCGCGCGCCACTGGCGGGCATCACACGCGCCTCGCAGGAACTCGGGATCACCGAACCGTCGATCACCGTCGGCGTGCGCTCGGGCGACACCCCCGCCGCCCAGCGTCGACTCCTCGCCAAAACGCCACCCGACATCCTCATCACCACGCCCGAGTCGCTCTACCTGATGCTCACCTCGTCGGCACGGGAAGCGCTCACCACGGTCGAGACGGTGATCGTCGACGAGGTACACGCCGTCGCAGGCACCAAACGCGGCACGCACCTGGCGCTGTCGCTCGAACGCCTCGACGAACTGCTCGACTCTCCGGCGCAACGCATCGGACTCTCGGCGACGGTCCGCCCGCCCGAGCTAGTCGCTGAGTTCCTCTCCGGCTCCCGTCCGTGCACCATCGTGCGGCCAAAGGCGTCGAAGACCTTCGACCTCCGCGTCGACGTCCCGGTACCCGACATGGCCAACATCCCGCCGCCACCGGATGCACCGGATGCGGATGAGCTCGACGACGCGTTCTCGCCGACCGCGGGTTCGCTCTGGCCCTACGTCGAAGCGTCGATCGTCGATCTCATCGAGACCAACCGTACGACGATCGTGTTCGCCAACTCTCGACGGCTCGCCGAGCGTCTCACCGCGCGGCTCAACGAGATCCACGAGCAACGCACCGAGCCTGGCCGCGAACCACCACGCAACGACCGCGTCGGTGGCGGCGCACCCGCAATGGTCATGGCCTCGGGGGCCACCACCGGCGCCGCGACTGTCCTGGCCCGCGCACACCACGGGTCGGTCTCCAAGGAGCAGCGCGCCGAGATCGAAGACGACCTCAAGAGCGGCCGCCTGCGCTGTGTGGTCGCGACGAGTTCACTCGAGCTCGGCATCGACATGGGCGCGGTCGATCTGGTGATCCAGGTCGAGACACCACCCTCGGTGGCCAGCGGGCTGCAGCGGATCGGACGCGCGGGCCACCAGGTCGGCGAGATCAGTCAGGGGGTTCTGTACCCCAAGCATCGCACCGACCTGATCGGCTGCACGGTCGCCGTCTCGCGGATGCGTGCGGGCGCAATCGAAGAGCTGCAGGTACCGCGCAGTCCACTGGATGTGCTTGCGCAACAGACGATCGCCGCGGCCGCTCTCGACGTGCTCGAGGTCGACGAGTGGTACGAGATCGTCCGCCGCGCTGCGCCGTACCGGGAGTTGAGCCGGTCGATCTACGAGGCGACACTCGATCTCATCTCGGGTCGCTTCCCCTCCGACGAGTTCGCCGAACTACGTCCACGTGTCACCTGGGATCGTGATGCTGGCACACTGACCGGTCGCCGTGGTGCGCAACGACTAGCGGTCACCTCTGGCGGCACCATCCCCGACCGTGGGCTCTTCGGTGTGTTCATGGTCGGCGAAAAGTCCAGCCGCGTAGGCGAACTCGACGAGGAGATGGTCTACGAGTCGCGCGTCGGCGACGTCTTCGCGCTCGGCGCGACGAGTTGGCGAATCGAGGACATCACCCACGACCGCGTACTCGTCTCACCCGCATTCGGTCAGCCCGGCCGCCTCCCGTTCTGGATCGGCGACGCACAGGGACGCCCGGCCGAACTGGGCGCGGCGATCGGGAAGTTCGTCGGCTCCATCGCCGACGAGGCCGAACTCGACCGTCAGGCAACAGAACTCGGGCTCAGCGAGTACGCACGCGACAACCTCGCGTCGATCATCTCCGAGCAGCGCGACGCGACCGGACAGGTACCGACCGACCGGACCCTGGTCATCGAGCGGTTCCGCGACGAGCTCGGCGACTGGCGCCTGATCCTGCACTCCCCCTACGGTTTACGCGTACACGCGCCGTGGGCGTCGGCGATCTCCGCCCGCCTGCAGGCCACCCTCGGACTCGACGGTGCGGTCACCGCATCCGACGACGGCATCATCGTGCGCCTCCCCGACACCGACGACGAACCGCCGGGCGCCGCAGTCTTCGTCGTCGATCCCGACGAGATCGAGCAGATGGTCACCGACGCCCTCGCCGACTCGTCGATGTTCGCCTCACGATTCCGGGAGTGCGCGGCCAGAGCCCTGCTACTCCCCCGCCGCGACCCCGGCCGTCGGGCACCGCTGTGGCAGCAGCGCCAGCGCAGCGCCCAATTGCTCTCCGTCGCATCGCAATTCCCCGACTTTCCGATCATCCTGGAGACGGTCCGCGAATGCCTGCAGGACGTCTACGACCTGCCGTCGCTCACCGACCTCCTCACTCGCATCCGATCGCGACGTGTTCGGCTGATCGAGGTCGAGACCCCGGAACCGTCGCCGTTCGCGGCATCGCTGCTGTTCGGCTACGTCGGAGCGTTCATGTACAACGACGACGCCCCGCTCGCCGAACGTCGCGCCGCAGCACTCTCCCTCGACACCGCGCTCCTCGCACAGCTACTCGGGCGCGTCGACCTGCGCGAACTGCTCGATCCCGCCGTCATCGCCGCCGTGGTCGCACGGCTGCAACGCCTCGACGAGCACCGCAAGGCACGCGACGCCGAGGATATCGCCGACCTGCTGCGGTGGCTCGGTCCGCTCACGACCGACGAGGTGGCGCTGCGGTATCGGCGCGACGACGACAGCCCTGCGGCGCTTGACGTGTTGACCGAGTTGCATCGGCGTGGCGCGATCATCTCCGTGAGCATCCGTGGCGTGCCGCTCTGGGCCGCTGTCGAAGACACCGCACGCCTGCGCGACGGCTTGGGAGTTCCTGCGCCACTGGGTGTTCCGGCAGCTTTCACCGAGTCTGTTCCCGATCCCGTCGGCGATCTCGTCCATCGGTACGCGCGCACGCACGGCCCGTTCACCGTCGACGAGGCCGCCGAGTCGATCGGAATGGCACCCGCGGTGGTGCGCGACACGCTGATTCGCCTTGCCGCCGAACGCAAGGTCGTCGAAGGCGACTTTCTACCCGCCACCGACGACGACCCCGACGGCAGCCCCGCGTGGACCACACAGTGGTGTCACAGCGACGTGCTCGGGCAGATCCGACGAGGCTCACTTGCCGCGAGCCGAGCCGACGTCGCACCCGTCGACGGCCCGACCTTCGCCAGATTTCTCGGAGCGTGGCAGCACGTCGCCGACGACGAAAGGCTCACCGGAGTCGACGGACTCGCGGCGGTCCTCGACCAACTGGCGGGCCATCAGCTCCCGGCGTCGGCGTGGGAGTCGCTGATCTTGCCGAGCAGGATCAGTGACTACCGGCCGGCCATGCTCGACGAACTCCTCTCCAGCGGCGACTTCATGTGGGCGGGTCACGGCCGGATCGGCTCCACCGACGGCTGGATCAGCTTCTTCCCCGCCGACCTCGCACCGCTGTTCGTACCGACCGAGGTCGAGATCGACACCACCGAGATCCACACCCGCCTCCTCGACACCTTCGGCACCGGGGGCGGACTGCGCTTCGCCCAACTGCTCGACGACGCGTCGACGGAGAGCGAAGCATCGCCGGGCGCCACCGCGACGCGCCAGCAGGTCGAGGACGCCCTGTGGGACCTCGTCTGGGCCGGTCACGTCAGCAACGACACGTTTGCGCCGGTCCGTGCGTTGCAGGCGCCTCGCCGCACCTCGTCGTCGAGTCGGTCCATGCCGTCACACCGATCGCGCGGTCAGGCTCCGCGCCTGCGGCCCGGACGGTTGAGCACGCGGCATCTCCTCTCGCAGACAGGCGGCGCCACGACGCCCTCCACGGCAACCGGTCGTTGGTTCGCAACCCCTACAGCGCTGCTCGAGACCACTGTCGCGACTCAGGCCCTGTGCGACCAACTGCTCGCACGCTACGGGGTCGTCACCCGGGGCAGCGTGACGGCGGAGGACGTCGTCGGAGGATTCGCACGAATCTACAAGGCGCTCAACATCTTCGAAGACAGCGGCCAGGTGCGACGAGGCTACTACGTCGACGGCCTCGGCGGTGCCCAGTTCGCGGGCACCTCCACCGTCGACCAATTGCGCCGCCACGCCCTGACCGACGACGCACCGGGGAGTCACCGCGCACCGAACACCGCGACGGTTCTGGCCGCCACCGACCCGGCCAATCCGTATGGGGCAGCGCTGCCCTGGCCAGACACGACGCCCGGCGCAGGCGGGCATCGACCGGGCCGCAAACCAGGCGCCCTCGTATGTCTCGTCGAGGGCGAACTCGTCGCATTTGTCGAACGCGGCGGGAAGACCGTGTTGACCTTCAGCGACGACGTCCCCGCATTAGAGGCCATGGCAGCAGCGCTCGCCGACATCGTGCGGGCCGGTCGTGTCGCCCGCCTGACCATCGACTCCATCGACGGCGTCACCGCGTTGCGCTCCGACCTGCAGCGGGTGCTCGTCGGCGCCGGATTCGCGACCACTCCCCGCGGCCTCCGAATGCGATACGGACAGCATGCCTGAGGGCGACACCGTCTACCAGGCCGCAGACCGTCTCCGTCGCGCATTCGATCAGACCACGTTGGAGCGCACCGACTTTCGCATTCCGTCGCTGGCCACCACCGACCTGCGCGGCGGACGGGTCGCCGCGGTCCGCTCCCGGGGCAAACATCTGCTCATCGACGTCGTGCCCGCGGCGGCGACTGCGACGTCGGCGCCCGATGGCGTCAGCATCCACAGCCACCTGAAGATGGAAGGCGTGTGGCACGTACATCGCGTCGGCACCAAGTGGCGCCGACCCGCGTATCAGGCGCGAATCGTGTTGCAGGCAAACGGGTACGAGGCCGTCGGCTTCGAACTCGGGATTCTCGAGCTACTTCCCCGTGCCGCCGCCGACCTCGACTACCTCGGACCCGACCTTCTCTCCGACGACTTCGACGCCGCGCGCGCCGTCGCCAACATCGAGGCACGGCCGGACGCGAAGATCGGCGAGGCGCTACTCGACCAACGGCTCATGGCAGGTGTCGGCAATGTGTACCGGTGTGAGGCGTGCTTCCTCCGGGGTGTCCGACCCGACCGACTCGTCGCCGACGTCGACGTGCCACCACTCGTCGACCTGTGCCGAAGAATGTTGTGGGCCAACAGGCTTCGCACGGCACGCACCACCACCGGTCGCACCGGACACAATGCGCGCACCTGGGTCTACGGACGAATCGGGCAACCGTGCCGACGATGCGGAACGCTCATCGCCCGCGAGTTCTGGCGCGACCGGCCGGACTCGACCAGCGAGGATCGGGTCGTCTACTACTGCCCGCGGTGCCAGAGCTGAACGTCGGCGCCTAGACCGGATACCGCTCCGGCTCTGGCCCGAACTCGAAGCGACGCGCGCTGACCTCGTCCGGCACGATCTCGACGTAGTTGTACTTCAACGTCGGGATCAGCGGGCGCAACGGGGCCTCGTCGGCCTTGGCGATCTCGGCGCCGGTGGTCAGAATTCGCGCCGACCCCTTGACCACGACACTCCACCCGCCGTCGTCGTCGTAGGCATCGGCCTCGAAGGCCACCTTGCCGTTGACGGCGAGTTCGGCGAGCTTGGTGCCCTCCGCTGTGCGCATCAACACGCGACCGTCACCGGCGAAATAGTTGATGGGAAAGATGTCGGGCTGGCCACCGACGCTCAACGCGATCCTTCCGACGTCGGAGGTGGCGAGCAGCGCCCATGCCTCGTCGACGGGAAGCTCGTGAATGGGATTGTGCACCATGGCGTCTCCTCTGCTCATGAATCCATTGTCACGCCGCCGAGGCGCCGGGCGAAGGGCATTTGGTCCTGTTGCGAAAGCGTGCCATTCAGTCCGGAATCGGCACCGGTTCCAGGATGTCGACCCGCGACTCAGGTGCAGCGGCACGCAGCGCGTCTGCCGATTCGTCGTCGGGTTGCTGTTGTGAGGCGATCTCCGCGGCGACCCGCGCCTTGTAGGTCTCGACCTCGAACGCCACCTTCTCAGGGCCCCAGCCGAGAACCGGCGCGACGAGGTCGGCGACCTCTTGAGCGCAGTCGACGCCGCGATGCGCGTACTCGATCGAGATCCTGGTTCTGCGCGCCAGGATGTCCTCGAGGTGCAGTGCCGCCTCATCGACGGCCGCATACACGACCTCCACGCGCAGATACTGCGGCGCGGCCTCGAGTGGACGCAGCAGCGACGGATCATCCGCCGCGTAGAACAACACGTCGTCGATCAGCGATCCGTACCGGTTGAGCAGTCGACGGATCCGGTAGGGGTGCAGTCCGTACTTCTCGCCGAGAGACTCGCACTGGTTGATCAGCGCGAAGTACCCGTCGGCGCCGATGAGCGGGACACGCTCGGTGATCGACGGCGCAACGCGTGTCGGGATGAAATCGACGCAGGCATCGACGGCGTCGGCGGCCATCACGCGGTACGTCGTGTACTTGCCACCGGCGATCGAGATGAGCCCCGGCGCGATCTCGGCCACCGCGTGCTCGCGTGAAAGCTTCGACGTCGCTTCGTCCTCGCCTGCGAGCAGGGGTCGCAGCCCGGCGTAGACGCCTTCGATGTCGTCGTGACGCAGCGGTGTCACCAGCACCTCGTTGACACGTTCGAGCAGGTAGTCGATGTCGGCGCGGGTCGCGGCCGGGTGCGCGAGATCGAGGTGCCAGTCGGTGTCGGTCGTGCCGACGATCCAGTGCGTCTCCCACGGGATCACGAACAGCACCGAGGACGCGGTCCGCAAGATGATCGCCGTCTCGCTCACGATCCGATCGCGCGGCACCACGATGTGTACGCCTTTGGAGGCCCGGACCTTGAACCGCCCGCGTTGCTTGGACAGTGCCCGCACCTCGTCGGTCCACACGCCTGCCGCGTTGATCACGCAGTGCGCTTTGATCTCGGCGGTCTCACCGTTCTCGGTATCGCGGACGCGCACACCCATGATGCGGTCGGCGTCGCGCAGAAATCCGACCACCTGCGTCGACGTGCGGATCACCGCACCGTAGTTCGCGGCGGTGCGCCCGACGGTGAGACTGTGCCGGGCGTCGTCGACAACGGTGTCGTAGTAGCGGATGCCGCCGATCAGCGAATCACGCTTCAACGCGGGCGCCACGCGGAGCGCACCCGACCGCGTCACATGCTTCTGGCCCGGCACCGATTTGGCGCCGCCCATCGTGTCGTAGAGGAAGATCCCCGCGGCGACGTACGGACGTTCCCAGACGCGATGCGTGAGCGGGTAGAGGAACGGCAACGGCTTGACCAGGTGCGGGGCCAGCAGGCTGAGTGAGAGTTCGCGCTCGTGGAGCGCTTCACGCACCAACCCGAACTCGAGTTGTTCGAGATAACGCAGTCCGCCGTGAAACATCTTCGACGAGCGGCTCGACGTGCCCGAAGCGATGTCTCGCGCCTCGACGAGCGCGACCCGCAGGCCACGCGTCGCGGCGTCGAGAGCCGCTCCGACGCCGACGACACCACCGCCGATGACGACGATGTCGAACTGTTCGGTACCCAGCCGACGCCACGCCTGCTCGCGGTAGAGCGGCCCAAGGTCAGCTGGTCGGTCCGGATTGAACTCCGTCTCCATGAGCCGAGACTAATCGACACCACGGGGGTTCACCGGTCATTGATACGGCGCGCCGACCGGCACGCGGGCACCCGGTCGGGTGAAGTCGACCAGCACGCCGACCACACCCGCGCTGCCACCCAGAGCGACCGACGCCTCGTACACCGCTTCTCGCATACGACGCCGAGCGACGATGTCGGCGTCGAAAATGATTGCCAGACAAGTCAATCCGCGAGCAGCGCGAAAGTGAACCCGTTGGGTGAACGCATCGCCCGCACGGTGCGCAGCGAGGCCGTCGACATCACGCTGCACCATCGCGGCGTCGAGTCGCTTGCGGGTGTCCTTCGACACCCGACCAGTGGTCTGCCATTGGGTCATCGCGTCGCGTACCGATTCGACCCCACCGATGTCGGTGACGTCGACAACGACGACCGCCAGTCGGCCGAGCGCATCGTCGACGACGTCGTCGGCAATGCGGTCGGCGAGACCGCGAACGTCAGGCGACAACCTGTCGATCCGACCGGCGGTGGCGTTCGGAGTCATCGGCCCGCACCCCGCTCACGAGAGGCCTCAGCGTGCGCACCGGATCGCTGCGCATCGACCTTCGGTTCGCTCGCGCTGGTGTCGGCAGCGGGATCGAGCGGCGGCATCGACTGCGGCGTCCAGTCGCCGATCACCGGCGGACCGACGAGCGGGAGGTCGCCGACGATCTCCTCGCCGTGCTCACGGGTGTTGAGGTAGCGGGCCGACTGGTGCTTGTTGTCGCCACGGTCGCGGGCACCGCCACCCGACGCCGGTGGCATCGCGGAGTTCGGACCCGACCGCATCGCAGGTCCCGCACTCGGGCTCGCCGACATTGCAGGCGTCGACGGCGCGGTGCCCAACCCAGGCGGTCGCGATGCGCCGAGTGATGGCGCAAGTGCACTCCCCGAACCGGCGCCGACGCCCTGACCTGCGCCGAGACCGGACGATCCGCTACGACCCGCGCCGAGCGATCCCGTCCGCCCGGAGTCCGCGGCACCGGGTCCACCGATACCGCTCACCGGTGTGCTCGCCGCGGCAGAGTCGGCGCTGCCGAACCCTCCTCGCGTCAGCCGGTCGGCATCAGCGTCGGCCGTGCCTGCCGCCGACGTTCCGGTGGAGCTCGACGGTCCGCCGGGGCCCACTCCACCCGCAGCGGGGGACGCAGGCGCCGGCGTCGACGGCGAGGTCGAGACCTCGCCGCTCGATCCCGGTCCGGCGGAGCCGCTCAGGTCGGAATCGGCGACGTTGCCCGACTGCGTGCGCCCCGATCCCGCGCCGGTGCCGGCGACGACACCCTGGCCCGAGTCGCTGCCCGCCATCGGATCCGACGACGCAGCCGGCAGTTCGGGTAGCCACGTCTGGACGCTGACCATCGGGTTCGTGTAGACGCCTTCCATCAACGACACGACCTCCGCACGCAACGTCGACGCATCCTCGGGATGCGCGCGGATCTGCGCGGCCGCATGCCTGACAGCACCGGCCTGCTGAGAGGTAGCGGTGAGGACGTCCTGGGCCTGCGCGAGTGCGTCGATCGCGGGCCGGACGGACTCGGCCGCCGCTGAGATGGCTTTGCCGACACCCGCACCCGCCGCGGTACTTCCGTCGGCCGCACGCCCGAGCATCGTGTCGTCTCCGAAGGCGCTCGTCAGACTCTTCACGACCTTCCCGACAGCGTCGAGCGCGGCTTGAATGGCGTTCGCGTCACCGCTGGCAGAGCTGTCGGTGATGCTCTCGATCTTCGCGAGGATCTCGGCGACACTCATCGAAGCCCATGGAGTGCGGCCGTTGCTGGTCGCATGAGCACCCCCGTCGTTGAACAGGTAGCTGTTCCGAGAGCCTGTACCAGTGCTTACCGCGGGCAAATCGGGATGCTCGTAGTACCGACCCGACACGCGTACCCCCCCGTCAGTCGTCGCGTGATCTCGCCGAAACGGTACCGCGACATCGCCGCGCGCGGCCGAGGATTCTCACGCCTGTGCACCAACTCCAGCCTGTGCACCAACTCAACCTGCGCTGGCCCTTCGCCGCGGGCACGCCGAGAGAACTCAGTCGAGGTCGTCGTGCCGCACGAGCTGTCGCGCGGCCTCGGTGATCGAACCCGAGAGCGAGGGATAAACCGAGAGCGTCTGGGCGAGATCGCCGACGGTCAGCTTGTTCTGCACGGCCAAGGCGATGGGAAGGATCAACTCCGACGCCGTCGGTGCGACCACCACACCCCCGATCACGACACCGGTCGCGGGGCGGCAGAAGATCTTGACGAAGCCTCTCCGCAGACCGCTCATCTTGGCGCGCGGGTTGGTGGAGAGCGGCAGCATCACGGTGCGCGCCGGGTACTCGCCGGCGTCGATCGCCTGCTGCGAGACGCCGACGGTGGCGATCTCCGGACGCGTGAAGATCGCGGAGGCAACGGTTTTCAGCTTGATCGGGCTCACGCCCTCGCCGAGCGAGTGATACATCGCGATGCGACCCTGCATGGCGGCGACGGAGGCAAGCGGGAACAACCCGGTGCAGTCGCCCGCCGCGTAGATACCCGGCACAGAGGTGCGCGACACCCGGTCGACGGTGATGTAGCCGCCCTTGTCCGTCGCGACTCCCGCACGGTCGAGACCGATTTCCCCCGTGTTGGGGACCGAACCAACGGTCATCAGCACATGCGAGCCGGTCACCGTGCGGCCGTCGGCGAGGTACACGGTCACGGAGTCGCCGGTGGGCTCCACCTTGTCGGCACGCGCATGTTTGACCAATTCGACGCCGCGCTCGGCCAGCGCATCCTCGAGGACCAGCGCAGCGTCTTCGTCCTCGCCGGGCAGCACGCGGTCGCGGCTGGAAACGAGCGTCACCTTCACTCCGAGTTCGGTGTAGGCGTGCACGAACTCGGCACCCGTCACACCCGAGCCGACGACGACGAGATGCTCTGGCAGCTTGTCGAGGTCGTAGAGCTGGCGCCACGTCAGGATGCGGTCGCCATCCGGCGCGGCGTCGGGCAGGACGCGCGGCGACGCGCCTGTCGCGATCAGGACGACATCGCCGTCGTAGTGCTCGGTCGTGCCATCCTGCAGCGTCGCCACGACGCGGTGCGACGCGATGCCGGGGTGCGTCTCCTCCAGCGAGGCGTAGCCGGACACGAGTGTCACGCCTTCGCTGAGCAGCCTGTCGCGGATGTCTGCCGACTGCGCGAACGCGAGGTCGCGGACGCGCTGGTGAATCTGCGGCAGCGTGACCAGCGCGTCGTCGGTGCGCAGGTTGATGCCGAGATCGATGGCTCGCCGAACCTCGGTTCGGATACCGGTCGACGCGATGAAGGTCTTGGACGGCACGCAGTCCCACAGCACACACGCGCCGCCGATGCCGTCGGAGTCGATCAGGGTGACGTCGGCGCCGTACGCTGCCGCAACCAGCGCCGCCTCGTAGCCGGCGGGGCCACCGCCGATGATCACGATCCTGGTCACAGAGCACACTCCTGTTCGGTGAGAGGGGCCATCGGGTACGGCGCATAGAGGCACCGCTCAACACCTCCAACCTAGTCCCACCCCGACGTCCACGCCGTCACCGGGCGAGTCGCGTCGCTCACCGTCCGCTTTCGTGACGGGCCGCGACCATCTAGAGTTTCCCGACGTGCCGATATATGCCGCGTACGGGTCCAACATGAGTCCGGATCAGATGACCGAGCGCGCGCCGCACTCCCCGATGTCGGGGACCGGCTGGCTGCGTGGTTGGCGACTCACCTTTGCCGGCGCCGACATCGGCTGGGAGGGATCGCTCGCGACGGTCACCGAGGACCGCGACGATCCCGAGGCCAAGGTCTTCGTCGTGCTCTACGACGTCCCCGACGAGGACGAGGCCACCCTCGACCGGTGGGAGGGCTCAGAACTCGGCATCCACCGCAAGATCCGTGCGCGCGTCGACACCTCCGACGGCCCCGTCCTCGCGTGGCTCTACGTGATGGACGCCTTCGAAGGCGGACTGCCGTCGGCGCGCTACCTCGGCGTGATGGCCGACGCGGCCGAAAGTGCAGGCGCCCCAGCTGATTACGTGCAGGACATCAGGCTGCGCGAGGCGCGCAACGTCGGACCGGGACCCGGCCCCATCGACTCCTGAGCGACGCCGCGGGCCCGACGCGGGGCGGGCGTGCTCAGCCTATGTCGAGCACGACGCCCGCGAGGGTGCGCACGCCGACCTCGAGTGCGCGCTCGTCGAGGTCGAAGTTGGGCTGGTGCAGATCCATCTGCGGCCCCAGCCCGTCCCACACGCCGAGCCTGCCCATCGCACCCGGAACGTGCTCGAGATACCACGAAAAGTCTTCTCCCCCAGGCGATTGCGGGGTGTCCGCGATGGCCTGTGGCCCTAGCGTCGATACCGACTTCGCCAACATCGCGATCGCGGTCTCGTCGTTGACCACCGGCGGCACTCCACGGAAGTAGGACAGGTCGTAGGAGACTCCGAGCGGGCCGAGCAGTTGCCCGACGACACTGCGCACCAACGGTTCCAACTCGTCCCACGTGCCGTGGTCCCCGGTGCGGACGGTGCCCCGCAGCATGCCCTCCTGCGGAATCGCGTTGGGCGCGTTGCCCGCATGCGCCGCACCCCACGCCATGACCGTGCCCGAGCGGGGGTCGACCCTGCGCGACAGCACACCGGGGAGTCCGGTGATCACCGTACCCATCGCGTACACGATGTCGCCGGTGAGGTGCGGGCGCGATGTGTGCCCGCCGGGCGAATGTATTTGCAGTTCAATGTGATCCGCCGCCGATGTCAGCGCGCCGGCTCGGAGGCCGACCGAGCCGACAGGAAGTCGGGGATCGCAGTGCAGCGCAAAGATCCGACTGACGCCCTCGGTCACTCCGGCGGCGACGGCGTCGAGCGCACCGCCGGGCATGACCTCCTCGGCGGGCTGGAAGATCAGTCGCACACCGACCGGTAGCAACGGCACGGCCGCGAGCAGCCGGGCCACCCCGATCAGGATCGCGGTGTGCGCATCATGGCCGCACGAGTGCGAGACACCCTCCACGGTCGACGAGAACGGCAATCCGGTGTGCTCGGTGATGGGCAGCGCGTCCATGTCGGCACGGAGCGCGATGCGCTGACTTGTCGTCGGGCCGAGATCGCAGACCACACCAGTGCCCAGCGGAAGACGCGTGGGGTTCAGGCCCACTTCTCCGAGAAGCGCCATGACCATCTGGGTGGTCTTGACCTCTTGCCGAGACAACTCGGGCTGCTGGTGAATGGCACGCCGCCAGCCGACGACGTCGGCGCGGTGAGCCGCCCACCAGTCGTCGATGATCGACGCGCCGTCGCTCATAGCAGCGCTGCAGGGGTCGGGGCCGCGAGATCGGCGAGAAGGTGCTGCCGCAGTGCCCGTTTGACGTTGGCGAGGTTCGGCCCGGCGACCGCCGTACGCTCAGCGGCGACCTCACTCGCCCGCGTGAGCAGGTCGTCGGCCGCCACAGCGTCGTCGACGATGCCCGCCGTCACGGCGTCGGCCGCACCGTAGCGGCGACTGGTCAGCATGGCCTCTGTGGCGGTGCGATCCGGCAGGCGCGTGGTGAGCAGTCCTGCCATCCCGCGCGGGAACGGCATGTTCAACGCTGCCTCAGGGAGCGACCAGAAGCCACGTTCGGTGCGCATGACCACGTAGTCGGCGCACAGCGCGAGCATGGCGCCCGCACCGAACGCGTGACCGTTGACCGCTGCCACCGTTGACTGCGGAAGCGTCAGGACCTTCGCGTAGAGCGCATGCACCCGGTCGAGGTACGCGGGCAGCTCCGACGCGTTGGCGAAGACGAAGTCTGTATCGAGTCCGTTGGTGAAGAACTTGCCTGTCGAGGTGATCACCAGGCCCTTGGCCGGGCCCGCCGCGATCTCGTCGAGCAGACCTTCGATCGCGTCGAGCCACGCAGGGCTGAACCGGTTCTCGGGATTGTTCTCGTCGAGTTCGACATCCGGCGACCCGAGGTACAGGTAGGCGATATCGGGATTCTCGGACTGCGCTACGTCAGACAGATACGGCATGGGTCGACCTTATCGCCTGGTCACACGCGGCACTCAGGATGCCCCTAGTGTGATGCCCATGGATCCCACCGTCGACGCCGACGCCGCGGCCATCTCCGCGGCAGCGACCATCGCAGCCGAAACCGATGCCTCCACGCACGACGTCGCGGTCGTCCTCGGGTCCGGCTGGGCCCCGGCGGCGGAGGCGTTCGGCGCACCGATCGCGTCCGTGCCGATGGCGCACATCCCGGGTTTCCTACCGCCGACGGCCGCGGGACACGGCGGGGTCATCCACTCGGTGCGGATCGGAAACTGTCGAGTCCTGTTGATGCTGGGCAGGATTCACGCCTACGAGGGCCACGACCTCGCCCGCGTCGTCCATCCGGTACGCACCGCGGCTGCGGCCGGTGCCCGCACGATCGTGCTCACCAATGCGGCGGGCGGTCTGCGCGACGACATGTCCGTCGGCCAACCGGTCCTCATCAGCGACCACCTCAATCTCACCGCGCGCTCGCCGCTTGTCGGTGCGCAGTTCGTCGATCTGGTCGATGCCTACTCGCCGCGCCTGCGCGGCGTCGCCCGCGGTATCGAACCGTCGCTTGCCGAGGGCGTGTACGCGGGACTGCCCGGACCCCACTACGAGACCCCCGCCGAGATCCGCATGCTCCGCACCATCGGGGCCGACCTGGTCGGTATGTCGACCGTGCACGAGACGATCGCCGCCCGCGCGGCAGCGATGGAGGTTCTCGGTATCTCGCTGGTCACCAACCTCGCGGCCGGGATCACCGGAGAACCGCTGAGCCACACCGAGGTTCTCGAGGTTGGGCGGGCGTCGGCGGCACGAATGGGCACGCTGCTCGCCTCGATCATCGAAGAACTCGGCACGGCGTGAACGACGGACCCGGGGACGTGAGCGACGGTATCGCGGACCTGAGCGACGGAGCCGCGGACGAGCGGGTCGCCGCATGGATCGCCGCCGATCCCGATCCCGCGACCCGCGCCGAACTCTCCGCACTGGGCGGCCCCGACCTCGCCGAGCGTTTCGCCGCACCGCTGCGGTTCGGAACCGCGGGGTTGCGCGGCCCGGTACGCGCGGGCCCCAACGGCATGAACGTCGCAGTCGTCACCCGAGCGACGGCGGGCCTTGCCGCGTGGCTGATCGAGCACGGACATCGGGGCGGTTCGGTCGTGGTCGGTCGTGATGCCCGTCATGGCTCCGAGCAGTTCGCCGCTGCGGCGGCGCAGGTCCTCGCTGCGGCAGGTTTCCGCGTCGTCGTCGTTCCGGCGCCGGGTCCGACGCCGCTGGTGGCGTTCGCGTGTCGCGATCTCGACGCCGTCGCGGGCGTCCAGATCACGGCATCCCACAATCCGCCCGGCGACAACGGCTACAAGGTCTACCTCGCGGGGGGCGCGCAGATCGTTCCGCCGGCCGACGGTGAGATCGAGGAACTCATCGCCGCATCGCACGACGCCGTCGACGTTCCTCGGCACGACGTCATGCACGATCCCCGCGCCGACGAGATCGTCGGCCGCTACCTCGACCGCATCAGCACCCGTTTCCCGACGGTCGCCGACGCCTCACTGCGGATCGCTCTGACGCCGATGCACGGAGTCGGCGGTGCGCTCGCCGTCGAGGCCCTTGCGCGAGCCGGATTGACCGACGTCCACGTCGTCGACGAACAGTTCGACCCCGACCCGGACTTCCCCACCGTCGCCTTCCCGAATCCCGAGGAGGAAGGCGCAAGCGACCTGCTGCTCGCACGCGCGGAGAAGGTCGGGGCCGACATCGCGATCGCCCTCGATCCCGACGCCGACCGGTGCGCCGTGGGCACGCGCGTCGAGGGCACCTGGCGGATGCTCACGGGCGATGAGACAGGAGCCTTGCTCGGGTCGTTCATCCTCTCCGACGCCGCCGCAGGCCCCGACGGCTCACCACCGGTCGTTGCGAGCACGCTTGTGTCGAGCAGTTTGTTGGAGAAGATCGCCAGGCGCGCGGGCGCCCGTCATGTCACGACGCTGACCGGCTTCAAATGGCTTGTGCGCGCGGGTGAACCACTGCGCTACGCCTACGAGGAGGCAATCGGGCACTGTGTCGACCCCGACGCTGTGCGTGACAAGGACGGCATCAGCGCGGCAGTGGCATTGGCCGTGCTGGCCGACCGCTGTCGACGCGACGGCGTCGGAGTGGCAGACCTGCTCCTGTCTCTCTACGAGACACACGGCGTGCACGTGACGCGCCAACATTCGGTGCGCGTCGACGACACCACCGTGATCGCCTCCCTGATGGACCGTCTACGCGCCTCACCGCCGAGCGCGCTGGCGGGCATCCCCGTGACGGCCGAGGACTACGCCCGCCGCAGCGACGACCTGCGTACGGACGCGATCGCGCTCAGTGGTGTGGCAGGCGACGGGATGTCGGTGCGGGTGATGGCACGCCCGTCCGGCACCGAGCCGAAGCTCAAGTACTACATCGAAATGACGACACCTCCCGGTTTCGTGGTGTCGGCAACACAATCGCCCGCGCAAACGACATACGGTGCAGATACCCGTGCACTGGTCCATCTGCTCGACGACATGACGCTGCGTGTCGCGGCCGAACTCGCCGAGTACGGCCGCACCTGATCGACACCACAGTCCGGCAACGGGTCACCGACGGAAGGAATGCTCCGCATGACCTACCCCCAGCTGCCCCCGCAGCGGTCGCCGTGGTCGTCTCCGGCGGTGATCATCGCGATCGTGACGGGAGTCCTCCTCGTCGTCGGCGTCGTTCTGGCCGCGCTCATCCTGCTCCCGCGTCTCGAAGGCAACGACTCCGACTCGGCGGCGGCGTCGAGTTCGGCTGTGCCGACAACCGGGGCACCGGCCAGCGTCGGACCCGCGACCACCACGGGCGGCTCGGGTGGTGCCCAGAACGGCACTCGCCCCACCGAATCCCAGAACCCCGGCAATCAGAACAACGCCAACCAGAACAACGGCAACCAGAACACGGGTAGCCCCACGACCGCGCACGCCACCCCCGACATCGCGGGAACCGACTGGCAGGGGTTCACCGGGGGTCCGCGCTGCAACGCAGCCGACGACCCGGCGATGGTGATCGCCCAGACGAATCGCTCGCAGATCGTGATCTGCCAGGTGGGTTCGCAGTCCGGACGCTGGTACTACAAGGGATACGCCGACGGAAATTCGGTCGAGGTCGGCTATCCGACTCGCAGCGGCGACACCTACAGCGCCACCAACGGCAACGTGACCTACGTCGTGGGGCCGAGCCAACTCGACATCGAGAAGAACGGCGAGACCATCGCCACCGAGCCGATGAGCGCGTACTGGACTGCGTCCTGATCTGCGCCTCCAGACCCCATGACGGGGCGTTGGGCTCGCTGGATTACAACTGACTGGTGACCTCCCCCGACGCGCCAGTCCTGAACGCCTCATCGGTCGACGTCGTCCGCAGCGGACGAAAACTACTGCACGACGTCAACCTTTCGGTCTCCCCGGGCGAGCACTGGGCACTGTTGGGACCCAACGGGGCGGGCAAGTCGACGCTGATGGCGATCCTGGGCGCGCGCAGCCATCCCACGACCGGAACCGTTGATGTGCTCGGCCGTCGGCTCGGTCGGGTCGACATGCGCGAGTTGCGAACTCACATCGGTCACGTCGATCCGCGCTGGCGCATCGACGTGCCGATCACCGCGCACGACGTCGTGCTGACCGGACTGACCAACACCCCCGAGCTCGACCGCCGCCACGTCTACACCGACGACGAGCATCGCCATGCCGACGACCTGCTCGAGATGTTGGGTATGAGTGCCCGCAGAGACTCCGAGTGGCCGGTGATGAGCCAGGGCGAGCGAGGGCGGACGCTGATCGCGCGGGCCCTCATGCCACGTCCCGCGCTGCTGCTGCTCGACGAGCCCGCAACGGGCCTCGACCTCGCCGCGCGCGAACGTCTGCTGTCGGCCATCGACCGCCTGCGCGCAGACGTCGATCGCCTCGCCAGCGTTCTGGTCACCCATCACCTCGAGGATCTGCCGAGTTCGACCACGCACGCGATGCTGCTCCGCGACGGCGAGGTGACGGCGTCGGGACCCGTTGCTCAGACGCTGACCTCGGACGAGATCAGCGCCTGCTTCGACCACCCGGTCGCTGTTCGACGCCACGACGGTCGCTGGTCGGCGACGGCCGCGTAACGCGCTGCGGCGTCGACATCCCCGACTCCGTCCTCAGCGTGGGGTCCTCAGCGAGGGCCGAACTGGCGGTCGCCCGCATCGCCGAGCCCGGGCACGATGTAGGCGGCCTCGTTGAGTCCGTCATCGACGGACGCGACCACCAGTCGTACCGGATGCCCTGAATCATCGAGTGCGGCAACGCCTTCCGGAGCGGCAACGACGCAGACGGCGGTGATGTCCGTCGCGTTGCGTGCGACGAGGAGTTCGATCGTGTGCAGCATCGATCCGCCGGTGGCGAGCATGGGATCGAGGACGAACACCGGGAACCCGGACAGATCGTCGGGCAGCGATTCGAGGTACGGCACGGGCTGGGCGGTCTCCTCGTCGCGCGCGATACCCACGAATCCGACGTGCGCCTCGGGCACCATCGCGAGCGCCTGCTCGACCATGCCGAGCCCCGCGCGCAGGACCGGAACGAGGAGCGGCGCACATTCGAGCCTCGACCCGGTGTAGGGCTGCAACGGCGTCTCGATCTCGACGACCGCGGATTTCGCAGAGCTCAACGCCTCGTACACGAGCATCTGCGTCAGACCCGACAGCGCCGCACGGAATCCCGCGTTACCGGTCGTCTTGTCGCGCAACGTGGTGAGCCGGGCCGCGGCGAGCGGATGTTCGACGATCTGTACCTGCATGCGGATCACTCTAGGGCGCGTCCACCGGCAGTGCGCGCTTGTCCGGCAGGCACGAGAACGCAATTCGATGGAACCGATCGGGGTTTCTCGCCGTCTCAGTTCGCATGAAGGACCTCACCTCCCATCGCACCTCACTCGACACCGGCACACTCGACGCCTACGCGGGCACCCAGCGCGCCGCGGGGCACCGTGTCGCCGCACACGCTGCGGCCGGCCGTACCGACCTCGCGGCGCTGACACCGACGTTCGGGGTGATCGGAGCCGAGTTCCTCGCGGCACTATCCGCGACGATGCAGGCCCGCGCCGAGCGTCTCGACGCCGTCGCCGTCGCTCACGATCGGATCAGCACCACCACGATGACCGCCGCCGTCGCCTACTCCGACGCCGATGCCGCGAACGCCTCCGACATGGGGCTGCGCCTGCCATGATCACCGTCGACATCCTCATCGCGCCCCTGCGCATCCTGATCACCGCACTCGGTACCGGGGTGCTGCCCGCCGAGAACCCCGCCACGACGATCCGGTCGGCGAGCCCCGATCTCGACGAGGTGCGTCGAACCTCGGCAGCGGCGACGTCGGCGGTGCAGAACGGGTGGCACGGAACCGGGTCGGCCGGCGCCGTAGCGGCAGCCGACCGTACTGCGCGCACCTCGACCACCGTCGACGACGACGGACGGCAGATCGCCACACTGGTGGAAACCGCAAGTGCTCGAATCGAACTCGCCGCCCGACAGCTGCGCGAGCTGGTCGATTCGTTCGAGCGCGCGGCCACTGCGATGGGTCCCGCGCTGTCGACGCCCGCGGGCCTGGTGGCCATCGTGCCGGTCGCCGTCGACCATGTGCAGCGCGGGCTGTCGATCGTGTCGCGTGCGCAGGCCGACCTCGCCGACGACACCAGAGCGATGAGCGAACTCGGCCGTCACGAAGCACCGGCGCAGGTCGGCTCGCAGCCCGCCGCGAACACAACGTCGCCGACAGGCAAAGGCGTAGCGGTCACGCTCCCCGACGGTTCGGTCGCGTACGCACCGAATGAACGCGCTGCCACCGCGGTCCGTGCAGCACTGAGCCAGCAGGGTGTGCCCTACGTCTGGGGTGGCACCACGCCCGACGGCTTCGATTGCAGCGGATTCACGCAGTGGGCCTACCGTCAGGCGGGCGTCGAACTTCCTCGACTGGCGCAGGAACAAGACACCGCAGGCATGGCGATCACACAGGATCAGTTGCTGCCCGGCGATCTCGCCGTGTGGGATGGACACGTCGCCATGTACATCGGCAACGATCAGCTCGTGGAAGCCGGCGATCCGGTGGGTGTTTCGCCGTTGCGCACCACCAATGCGGGGCAGGGATTCCAGGGCTTCTTCCGGCCGAACTGATCCGGGCGGACGGGGCAGGTATCGAGTTCACAGCGATCATCGCTACGCTGTTGCCTCATGGCCGGAGACATCGTTCCCATCGAACTCGGACTCACCAACGGAAACGGTTTCACCCTGTGGGCGCCACGCTGGCGTGAGGGCGACGACGAGTGGGAGGCATTCCTCGGACTCGACGATGACCTGTACGTATTCCCCGGCGTCGCCGAGCTCGTCGGCTTCGTCCGCACCGATACCGACAACGACCTCGTCGAGCACCCGGCGTGGGACACCGTCAAGCAGCTCTCGGCCGACGAACTGATCCCCGACGACCGCCATACCTACGATCTCGTCGGTGTGCCGGAGCTCGCGGCGGAAGACCCGACGCCCGAGGTGATCGCCGAACTCGAGGACGCGCTCGAGATCGTGCGCATCCTCGGCGAGGTCTGCGAACTGATCACCGTCACCAAGTTCTTCAACGGCAATCCGATCCTCGGCGCGGTGACCACCGGTACCCGCAACTTCGAGGGCCGCGACGGCGTCGACCTCTGGGTCCGGATCGGACGTCTCATCGCCAAGCACTGGGACGACGTCCTCGACGCCATCGATGACGTCATCACGACCCCCGACGTCGACGCTGCGGCCGTCACGGTCGCGGCCGACGAACTCGAAGCCGCGGCGTCGGCCGAGGACGAGGACGAGCCCGACGACGACATCGATCTGCTCGACGACGACTCCGAAGACGCCGAGCCCGCGGTGGTCGTCACAGCCGCGACGGGCGCAGACGACTCCGAGGTCGACGAAGACAACCTCGAGGACATCGACGACGACGATTTCTGGGCGGGCGTCGGCATCGACCCGATCAAGATCGTCACCGGGACCGGCGAGTACCTCTCGCTGCGCTGCTACCTCGGAGACGATCCCGTGTTCCTCGGTACACGGGGCAAGATCTTCGTGTTCACCTCGCCGCGCACGCTGTCGAAGTTCCTCGCCGAGAACAACGACCACGACCTCACCGACGTCTCGACGTTCACCGACGTCCGCACCGAGGCAACCGACGGCGCACTCGAATTCGAGGTCATCGACGACAACGTCTACGTGCTGCCCGGCCTGGCGGAGGACATCCTCGACGGCCCGCGCCGCATCGACCGCAACCAACTCGACCTCGCCGTCGAATTGTTTTCCGACGCAGCCGATTACGCCGACGACGACGCCGTCTCGGAGGCCTTGGCGAGCACGACGCCGCTCGGCTGGTTCGTCGACTACGCGATCAATCCGGACCCGAAGCGATTGGCACCGTCTGCACCCTTCGACAACGAGGCCGAGGCGTGGCGCGCACTCGAGCACGACTTCGAGGACCGCCTCGAGATCAAGCGCTGACGGGCCACCGCCTGCAGGTCGGTTGCCCGCTCAGCCGATCAGGACGGCGTAGCCGGGCTTGATCACCTCGTCGATGAACGCGAGGCGCTCGTCGAAGTGGATGAACGCCGACTTCATCGCGTTCACGGTGAATCGCTCGAAATCGGCCCAGCCATAACCGAATTGCTGCGCGAGCCGGTAGAACTCCTTGCTCATCGTGGTGTCGCTCATCAGCCGGTTGTCGGTGTTGACGGTGACCCGGAATCGCAGACGCGCAAGCGCGTTGAACGGATGGTCGGCCATCGAGGCGACAGCGCCGGTCTGCACATTCGAGCTCGGGCAGAGTTCGAGCGGAATCCTCTTGTCGCGCACCACATTCGCAATCTCTCCGAGTTCTGCACCCGCAAACGACGACGCCGCGAGGTCGACGCCGTCGGGCAACGTGATGTCGTCGATCACCCGCACCCCGTGGCCGAGTCGGTCGGTTCCGCAGAACGCGATCGCCTCGTGGATGGACGGTAGTCCGAATGCCTCGCCCGCGTGGATGGTGAACGGCGCACTGTTGGCGCGCATGTACTCGAACGCGTCGAGATGCCGGGTCGGCGGATTACCCGCCTCCGCACCGGCGATATCGAATCCGACGACACCCTCGTCGCGATAGCGCACCGCGAGTTCGGCGATCTCGCGCGCACGGGCGGCGTGACGCATCGCGGTCACCAGGCAGCGAACCGTGATCGGTCGCCCACCCGCAGCGGCGACCGCCTCGCCCTCGGCGAACCCGCGCAGCACTGCCTCGACGACCTCGTCGAGCGTCAGTCCTCGCTCGAGGTGCTGCTCGGGCGCATAACGGATCTCGGCGTACACGACGCCATCGGCAGCAAGATCTTCGACGCACTCCCGGGCCACGCGCTCGAGCGCAGATGCCGTCTGCATGACGGCAACGGTGTGCGCAAAGGTCTCCAGGTATCGCTCGAGTGACCCACTGTCCGCGGCCTCCCGGAACCAGCGCGCCAACGAGTCGGCATCGGTGGCGGGGAGGTCGTCGTAGCCGACCTCGGTGGCGAGTTCGAGCACGGTCGACGGTCGGAGCCCGCCGTCGAGATGATCGTGGAGCAAGACTTTCGGTGCGAGCGCGAGGGTGCTCAGGTCGAGGGGTCTGCTGGTCGACGTCGAGAACATGACCCGAACTTACCGACAGCGCCGACCGACGGCATGCCCGGACACGCGCAGTTTCCCGGCGGTCGCGCTCGCCGAGCAATCCCACAGGCCTCGTTGATCCGGTCAGATGAAATCGTGCTCGTATGTTCGGACGAATCCTCGCTTCGAGTGACCCTACGGTGCAGTCGTCCGTCTTGGGGTCGGCGCATGTCTTTCGACCCGCGACGCGCGCCCGGTGCCACACCGCCCGACTACCGTAGCGCCACAACACAGTTCGTGGCACCGGGTGTCTCGCGACAGCCCGGGCCGCCTCCCACAGGACCGGCGCTTCGGCTTCCCTCATCGTTCCGCTCCGTTGTCGGCGCGACGGCGGCATACATTGTGGTGCGCGCTCGCGTCGCCGTCGTGACCGCGGGTCTGGCAAGCGGCGACATCGGGCCATTTGACAACCCGAATGTCCTCAAGGTGGTCATACTGGTCGTGGGAATCGGCGGCTCGCTGTTTTCGATTCTGCCCGGGCTCGTGTTGCTCTGCCGCCGCGGTCCGCGCCCCGGTGGCCAGCCATCGGCGTAGCGTTCATCGCGGCACTGAGTGCACACCCGTGGGGAATCGTCACCGCACTGCTCTGCTTCCTCGCGCCGGTGGCGCAGGTGTACTGGCCCAGTACCTTTCCGCCAGAGGCGGCAGCGGAAACGGCAGGCGATGTCATCGGCCAAGCCGCACCTTGGTTCGCGCCCGGCTCGCCCGGCGAAAGGCCTCAGGCAGACGTCTAACCGATGCGGTCGAGGACGATCGGCCGGATGGCCGACGGCGAATCAGGCAAGATCACGGCCGCCTCATCGAGCCTCGCGCGCGCGGCGTCGAATCGTTCCGGTGTCTGGGTGTGGAGCGTGAACAGCGGCGAGCCTGCGCTGATGCGGTCGCCGGGCTTCGCGTGCATCACAACCCCCGCGCTCGCCTGGACGGCTTCGCCGGGTCGTGACCGTCCGGCGCCGAGCAGCCACGCGGCATCGCCGACGGCCCGCGCGTCGATTCGGTGGACGTATCCGGACGTCTGCGCGGTCACGTCGTCGGTGTGCGGTGCGCGTGGTAGCGGAGCATCCGGATCGCCTCCCTGCGCGGTGATCATGGCGCGCCACGTGTCCATCGCGCTGCCGTCGGCCAGTGCGGCGGCCGGGTCGGCGTCTAAAACGCCTGCGGCGTCGAGCATTTCACGTGCGAGCGCAATCGTCAGTTCGACGACGTCCGACGGTCCTCCGCCGGCCAGCACCTCCAGGGACTCGGCGACCTCGACCGCGTTGCCCGCCGTCAACCCGAGGGGGGAATCCATGTCGGTGAGTAGCGCCGTGGTCCGGACGCCCGCGTCGACGCCGAGCGACACCATGGTCTGCGCCAGTTGTCGCGCGAGCGCCTCGTCGGGCAAGAACGCTCCCGACCCGACCTTGACGTCGAGGACAAGCGCCCCGGTGCCCTCGGCGATCTTCTTGCTCATGATCGAGCTGGCGATCAACGGGACGGACTCGACAGTCCCCGTCACATCACGCAGCGCGTAGAGCTTGCGGTCGGCTGGCGCCAGGTCGGCGCCCGCGGCGCAGATCACCGCTCCGACGTTCTCGAGCTGCGCGTGCATCTCAGCTGTCGTCAGGTCGGCTCGTTTGTCGAGCGTGCCGCCCGTGTGTCCGAGGCCTCGGCCGGACAGTTGAGGCACAGCGACGCCGAAGGAGGCGACGACCGGAGCCAGCGGCAAGGTGATCTTGTCGCCGACGCCGCCTGTCGAGTGCTTGTCCACGGTCGGCAGCACAGCGCCGCCACGACGTAATCCGGAGAAGTCCATCCGTGTGCCGCTGTCGATCATGGCGCGGGTCCAGTCGTCGATCTCGCGACGCGTCATTCCCCGCAGCACAATAGCCATGAGCAGCGATGACATCTGCTCGGGCGCGACGTCGCCGCGCGTGTAGGCGTCGACGACCCAGTCGATCTGCGGCGTGGTGAGTTCCGCTCCGTCGCGCTTGGTCGCGATCACCGACGTCGCGTGGATGAGGTCGCTCATGTCACCGCACCGCGTCGAGGTCGTCGGGTCCGAATGCGTCGGGTAACAGTCGCGCCAGCGTCGTCGGTCCGGCTCGATGGTCGACGAGCAGATCACCGCCACCGTGTTCGTAGAGAACCTGTCGACAGCGCCCACACGGCATCAGAATCGACCCGGTGGCGTCGCACACACTGACTGCGAGCAGTCGACCGCCGCCCGACGCGATCAACGACGCGACGAGGCCGACCTCGGCGCAGATACCGAGTCCGTATGAGACATTCTCCACATTGCAACCAACCACGATTCGGTCGTCATCTGTGAGTGCCGACGCCCCGACCGGAAACGAAGAATACGGGGCATATGCGCGCGAAATCATTCCAGTTGCGCTGTCCCGCAATAGATTCCAATCGATATCGGGGGTCAAGACACTCTCCTGCCGGGCGGTCGCTATCGGAGTCGATGTGATGGGAGATACCCAAACAAGCTTGGTAAGGCAAACCTAATTCGTAATGCCTTGTCCCGCAGATCGGTTCGGGCAATTTAACGACTCACTCAGCATAGGTTTAAAGTCTCTTGCATGGGTCCAAGGTGACACCCAGCCGGTGCCACCGCGTCCATCGACGATGTTGGAGGCCAATTCCCCGATGAGTTCCGAGACCGAGGTCGCACCGGAGCCGGTGCGCAAACGTTCGCTGTACCGCGGCGATCCAGGCATGTGGTCCTGGGTGCTGCACCGCATAACCGGCGTGACGATCTTCTTCTTCTTGTTCGTGCATGTGCTCGACACTGCCGTGATTCGTATTGATCCGAACAAGTACTCGGAGATCATCAACACCTATAAGACCCCGATCATCGGTCTCATGGAGATCGCGCTCGTGGCGTGCGTGCTCTATCACGCACTCAACGGCCTGCGCATCATCCTGATCGACTTCTGGTCGAAGGGCCCCAAGTACCAGCGTCAGATGCTGTGGGTGATTCTCGGACTGTTCGTGGTGGTCTTCGGTGCCGCGGCGATCCGACTCCTGCAGATCCTCATCGAGTATTCGTTCTAAGGAGATACGACAATGACCACATCTCCTGCCTCACAGAACGTCGCCAAGTCGCTGGGCACGCAGTACGACCGGCCCGCCAGCCTCGACAATCCGCGCTCGCCGCGTAAGCCGCGGGGCGGCAACTTCGAGAAGTGGGCGTGGCTGTTCATGCGCTTCTCGGGCCTGGCGCTGATCATCCTGACCATCGGCCACATGTTCATCATGCTGGCGTGGGACAACGGCGTGCACCGCATCGACGCCTCGTTCGTCGCGGCCCGCTGGCGTGAACCCTTCTGGCAGATCTGGGACCTCACCATGCTGTGGCTGGCCCAGCTGCACGGCGGAAACGGCGTGCGCACGGTGATCGCCGACTACTCGCGCAAGGACTCGACCCGCTTCTGGCTGAACGTGCTGCTCGGGGTCTCGATGATCCTCGTGCTGGTGTTGGGCACCTACGCGCTGCTCACCTTCGACGTGAACAGCGCCAACTAAGGAGACCACTGAAGATGCAGGAACACCGTTACGACGTCATCATCGTCGGTGCAGGCGGCGCCGGTATGCGCGCAGCGATCGAAGCAGCGCCCCGCGCCCGTACCGCAGTGTTGACCAAGCTCTACCCCACGCGTAGCCACACCGGCGCGGCGCAGGGCGGCATGTGTGCCGCTCTGGCCAACGTCGAAGAGGACAACTGGGAGTGGCACACCTTCGACACGGTCAAGGGCGGCGACTACCTCGCCGATCAGGACGCGGTGGAGATCATGGCCAAGGAGGCCATCGACGCCGTGCTCGACCTCGAGAAGATGGGTCTGCCGTTCAACCGCACGCCCGAGGGCAAGATCGACCAGCGTCGTTTCGGTGGTCACACGCGTGACCACGGCAAGTCGCCGGTGCGTCGCGCCTGCTACGCGGCAGACCGCACCGGCCACATGATCCTGCAGACGCTGTATCAGAACTGCGTCAAGCACGACGTCGAGTTCTTCAACGAGTTCTACGCGCTCGACCTGTGTCTGAGTGAGAACGAGAAGGGTGAGCCTGTCGCAACCGGCATCGTCGCCTACGAGCTCGCGACCGGCGAACTGCACGTCTTCCACGCAAAGTCGATCATTTTCGCAACCGGCGGCTCCGGTCGCATGTACAAGACTACGTCGAATGCGCACACGCTGACCGGCGACGGCGTAGGCATCGTGTTCCGCAAGGGCTTGCCCGTCGAGGACATGGAGTTCCACCAGTTCCATCCGACAGGCCTCGCGGGTCTCGGCATCCTGATCTCCGAAGCCGTTCGCGGTGAGGGCGGCATCCTGCGCAACGCCGACGGCGAGCGATTCATGGAGCGCTACGCCCCGACCATCAAAGACCTCGCACCCCGCGACATCGTCGCGCGCTCGATGGTTCTCGAGGTTCTCGAAGGACGCGGCGCCGGACCGAACAAGGATTACGTCTACATCGACGTCACCCATCTCGGCGAGGACGTGCTGAACGAGAAGCTCCCCGACATCACCGAGTTCGCACGCACGTACCTCGGCGTCGACCCGGTGAAGGAGTGGGTGCCGGTCTACCCGACCTGCCACTACCTGATGGGCGGCATCCCGACCAACATCGAGGGTCAGGTGCTGCGCAGCAACAACAACAACGATGTCGTCCACGGCCTCTACGCCGCAGGCGAGTGCGCGTGCGTGTCGGTGCACGGTGCAAACCGTCTCGGAACCAACTCGCTCCTCGACATCAACGTCTTCGGGCGTCGCGCCGGTATCGCAGCGGCCGACTACGCCAACAGCCACGGGTTCACCGACCTGCCGGAGAAGCCGACCGACATGGTCACCGGCTGGCTCGAGACCATCCTGTCCGAGCACGGGCATGAGCGCGTCGCCGACATCCGGACCGCGCTGCAGCAGACGATGGACGACAACGCGTCGGTGTTCCGCACCGAGGAGACGCTCAAGCAGGCGTTGACCGACGTCCACGCTCTCAAGGAGCGCTACGACCACATCCGCGTGCACGACAAGGGCAAGCGCTTCAACTCCGATCTGCTCGAGGCCATCGAGCTGGGCTTCTTGCTCGAACTCGCCGAGGTCACCGTCGTCGGCGCGCTCAACCGCAAGGAATCGCGCGGCGGGCACGCCCGCGAGGATTACCCCAATCGCGATGACACGAACTTCATGCGCCACACGATTGCCTACAAGAAGGGTGACAAGCTCCTTTCCGACATCGAGCTCGACTGGAAGCCTGTCATCCAGACCCGTTACGAGCCGATGGAGCGTAAGTACTGATGACCGCCACCATTGAGGCGCCGCACACCGACGAGCCGCCGTTGCCAGAAGTCCCCGACGAAGCGACCATGGTCACGCTGAAGATCATGCGTTTCAACCCGGAGGAGCCCGACGCCCAGGGCTGGGAGAGCTTCCGCGTGCCCGCGCTGCCGACCGACCGGCTGCTCAACCTCCTGCTCTACGTTAAGGGCTACCTCGACGGAACGCTGACCTTCCGACGTAGCTGCGCCCACGGCGTGTGCGGCTCCGACGCGATGCGAGTCAACGGCGTCAACCGCCTGGCCTGCAAGATGCTGATGAAGGACTTCCTGCCCAAGGACAAGTCCAAGGACATCACCATCACCATCGAGCCCATCAAGGGTCTTCCGGTGGAGAAGGACCTCGTGGTCAACATGGAGCCCTTCTTCGACGCGTACCGCGCGATCAAGCCGTTCCTGATCACCTCCGGCAACGAGCCGACCCGTGAGCGCATCCAGAGCCAGAAGGACCGCGCACGTTTCGACGACACCACCAAGTGCATCCTCTGTGCGTGCTGCACCACGAGCTGCCCGGTGTTCTGGAACGAGGGCAGCTACTTCGGCCCCGCGGCGATCGTCAACGCGCACCGCTTCATCTTCGACAGCCGCGACGAGGGCGCCGTCGAGCGTATGGACATCCTCAACGATTCCGACGGTGTGTGGCGCTGCCGCACCACCTTCAACTGCACCGACGCATGCCCGCGTGGCATCCAGGTGACCCAGGCGATCCAGGAGGTCAAGCGCGCGCTCATGTTCTCGCGCTGATCTCGGCATCACCGACGCAGACTCTCTCTGCAGCCCCGGCGAACCCCACCATTCACGGATGGTGGGGTTCGCTGTTTTCGGGTTCGCTGTTTTTTCGTCCCCGATGAAACCGATCGGGGTTCGCGTGCGTCCAAGTCCTCAAGGCCACAGCCGTGGACTCGACACGCCGAACGGAGCGAACCCATGACCATCCGATCCATCCTCGTCAGCCTGCTGATCCTCGTGTGCGGAGCGCTACTGAGCACCGCCACGCCCGCCGCGGCGTCGACCCGATTCCCGGGCACCGGCGACGTGGTGACCATTTCTGTCAGCTCCGACCGCGAGTGGAACGAGCAGATCGTCTGGTTCGACGCCGACAACAAAATCCGCCACCAATCCGACGTGCGGCTTCCGACGCACGACGACGCGAGCGGCCTCTGGTCGGGATCGCTCACGATTGTCAGCCGGTCCCGCAATCAGAACATCGACGTCTCCTTCGGCTCGACGGGTCGCTTCGCTCGCTGCGAGATCTGGGTCGGCAAGGTCAAGGTCCGCGACCACACCGCCCGCGGCGCCCACGCCCTCGCGACGTGCGACCGCCCGACGCCGCGTCGAAAGAGCTGACACGCCGCGCGGTTGCCGGCCGGGTCGGGGGCGCGGTTCGGGGGCGGGTTCTGGCTCCCGCCCGGGGCAGAAAGTAGGGGAAGGGTTCTTTCCCCGGGGTGTCGACGTTTCCCCGCGAAGCTACCCAAGGAACGGCCTAAAACCCGAGGAAGGATCGTTTCCCCTAGTTTCTGCGCAGGTCAGCGCGCCGTCCAGCCCGCCGGCGGCCGCCCGACCACCCCAGCACCAACCACCCCGTCTTTCCCCGAGTTTCCGACGCCCCCGCACGCCCTTCCCCTACTTCCCGACGCCCAGCGCGCAGCTCTTCCCCTAGTTCCCGACGCCGGTTCACGCGCGCGGCCGCGGACAGCTCCCAAAACACACGGAAAAATGTCGCGGAAAGAACTCTTCCCCCACTCCTCGACGTTTCCCCGCGAAGCTACCCAAGGAAGAGCACACAACCCGAGGAAAGAATCCTTCCCCCACTTTCTGCGCGGGCCGAACGCCGAGCGGCCACCGCCCCACCACGACGCCGCACCCTTCCCCCACTTTCTGCGCGGGCCAAAACCGGTCCGGACGCGCGCGCCCGAGCCGCCCAGCGCACACCCCAAACCCCTGAGCGCGCCTAAAATCTTTAGCCTCGTCGAATCGGACAAAAATCGCGTATTCCGAATCAATCCCGCCGATTCGACGTCGATTTGCTCCGTCACCGCGCACAGACTCTGCGGGAACCATAGTCTTGACGAACCACTGAGCGACGTCATAGGGGGTGATCACGGCATGGCAGAGAAGCTTCACGCCGAGATCCAGTCGGGCGACAAGGGACTGCGGGCCGGGTCGATCGGACTGCTGGGCAACGTGATCATCGGACTGTCGGCAGTGGCGCCCGCCTACAGTCTGGCCGCGACGCTCGGCTACGTGGTCGCGGCGGTGCACAGCAAAGCGCCTGCGATGTTCGTGATCGCGTTCATCCCGATGCTGCTGGTGGCGTTCGCCTACCGGGAGCTCTCGCGCGACACCCCCGACTGCGGAACGACCTTCACCTGGGGCACCAAAGCGTTCGGGCCGTGGATCGGGTGGATCGGTGGATGGGGTCTCGCGGTGTCGGCGATCATCGTGCTCGCCAACGTCGCCGAGATCGCGGCCGTGTACCTGCTCCGCTTTCTGCACCTCGATTCACTCGCCGACAACCTCTGGGCCAAGGTCGCTCTCGGGTGCTTCTTCATCATCGTGATGACGTGGATCAGCATCCGCGGCATCGTCATCAGTGAGCGCATCCAGTCGGTGCTCATGTTCATCCAGTTCGGCATCCTGATCCTGGCGAGCGTCATCGCGCTCGTGAAGGTCGCGACCGACCACGCCGGCCCCCAGGCCGTCACACCTCAGTGGAGTTGGTTGTCGCCGACGGGTCTCGACCAGTCGTCGATCGCCGCGGCGGTGATCCTGTGCATCTTCATCTACTGGGGATGGGACGCGTGCCTGGCAGTGGGTGAGGAAACCAAGGATCCCGAGAAGACACCCGGCCGGGCGGCGGTGATCTGCTGCCTGATCCTCGTTGCCACCTACGTCTTGGTCGCCTACGCCGTCGAATCGTTCGCAGGTTTCGGCACCACCGGCATCGGTCTGAACAACCCCGACAACACCGACGACGTGCTCACCATCCTCGGCGAACCGGTCGCGGGCGCCGTGATGGCGTCGGCGTTGCTGCTCGTCGTCAGCATCTCGGCCCTGTCTTCGACGCAGTCGACCATCCTGCCGACGGCACGCGGCACGCTGTCAATGGCCGTGTACAAGGCGCTCCCCCCAGCGGTTCGCCTACATCCACCCGCGCTACATGACGCCTGCGTTCGGCACGGCCGTGATGGGGGCGTCGGCGCTGATCTTCTACCTCGTGCTGTCGTTCGCGAGTCAGAACACGCTCGCCGACTCGATCGCGTCACTCGGTCTCGCCGTCGCGTTCTACTACGGCATCACCGCGTTCTCGTGTGTCTGGTACTTCCGTCGAACCCTGTTCGACTCCGCCCGAAACTTCTTCATGCGCGGACTCTTCCCACTCTTCGGCGGCATCGCGATGGCCTGGGCATTCATCAAGAGCGCCATCGACATGATCAACCCCGACTACGGTTCGACGTCGATCGGCGGAATCGGTGGCGTGTTCATCCTCGGCGTCGGCATGCTGGTCCTCGGGGTCCCGTTGATGCTCGCCTGCTGCGCCGCCGACAGCGACTTCTTCAAGGGCAAGACCCTCAACGCGAATACCGAAGTGAAGGTCCCCGATGTCTACTGACGACAACTCCGCTGCGAGCCCGAAACGTGTCGCTGTCGGCTATCTCGCCACACAATCGGGGGACGACGGGGTCGCACTCGGCGCGGCCATCGCAACCAAGACGGGCGCGGCGATCGACCTCATCTGCGTGGTCCACCCCGTCCCCTACGACGGCCAACCGGGCATCGATCAGTACATGGAGCGCCTCGAAAACCAAGCGGCGGAATGGCTTGCCGACGGTGCATCACGCATCCCGGAGGGCATCGAGGTGCGCACCGTCGTCACCGTGCACGAGTCGTTCACCGAGGGCCTCATCGAGGTCGCCGAGCAATCCGGAGCGGCGATGATCGTCGTCGGCGGCACGGGCGACGGCATCATCTCGCGTCACGCTCTCGGCACGGTGAGTACCGAGTTGCTGCATTCCTCTCCCCTGCCCGTCGCGCTGGCGCCGCGTGGATACGCGCGTCGCTCCGACGTCGTGATCGACATGATCACCGTCGCCGTGCCGGTCAAGAAGTCGGCCAGCGACCCCCTCCCGTTCGCCATCCGCTTCGCCGAAGCCGCGTCGATCGACGTACGTCTGCTCTCGTTGGTGTCACTGGACCCAACGGTCGACGACACCAGCCTCGCGGTGCGCAAGCAACAGGTCGACGTTGCGCGGAAGCTCCTCGAACACACCCGTGACCAGCTCGACGTCGACCTCGAGGTGGACGTCCTCGTCGCCGATGGCGACACCCTCGACGAAGCGCTCGCCAATCTCCCGTGGGACGCCAACGACATCGTCGCTGTCGGCTCGGGGCACCTGGGCGCCGACAATCGCGTCTTCCTCGGCACGACGGCCGCACGCATTCTGCGCTGGACCACAGCCCCGGTGATCGTCGTACCCAAGGAATCAACCGCAGACACTGAAGCCACGGAACCGACAGCAACCAAGGCGCAGGAGAAGTGACGACGCTGCGACTGCTCGAGATCAGGCACGCCGAGTGCGAATCACTCGGCACGTACGCGGGCGGTCTTCCACACGACGCCGAGGTCACCACGTTGCGAGCCGAGCGCGACACGTTTCCCGACGACCCTGCGTCGTTCGACGCCATCGCAGTGATGGGCGGCGGAATGGGAGCCAACGACGGCCCGACCCATCCGTGGATCGACGACGAGATCGAGTTCCTGCGACGGGCACTGGCCGAGGATGTACCGATCTGGGGAGTCTGCCTCGGATCTCAGTTGCTCGCGAGCGCGGCCGATGCGAAGGTCAGCACGGGACCTGCCCCCGAGATCGGTATCTCGAAGGTCACCTGGACCCCGGACGGCGTCGTCGACCCTGTCTGGAAAGACCTGTCGGACAAGACATTCGACTGCATGCAGTGGCACTACGACACATTCGAACTACCCGAAGGCGCGACGCTGCTCGCGTCGTCGGAGGCGTACCCGAACCAGGCGTTCCGTCTCGGCGCGAGTTACGGCCTGCAGTTCCATCTCGAAGTCGACTCCCCGCTGTTCGCCACCTGGCTCGACGACCCCGACTACCGCACCGAACTCGTCGATGCGCTGGGTCCAAGTGGCCCCGATCAGGTCAGCGCCGACCTCGCCGACGTCGAGTCGACGACCCGCGCGATGGCTGCGGCAGCGATGTCGCGGTGGTTCGACGTCGTCGTCGCGCGACAAACACGCTAGGCCCGCTCACACATCGGACACCTGCGCCACGCGGGCAACGTGGAGTTCCACGGCGTCAGCGAGCAGGCTGTCACTGGTGGCGGCGCCGATGTGCCCACGTTGTTCGAGCGCGAGAACCCCGTTGATGGCCGCCCATGCGAGCAGTACCGACGAACGAGCGGAGGGGTCGTCGGAGTCGATCGCATCAATCACGTCGTCGGCTACGCCCGTGAGTGCCCGCGCGATCTCCGACCGCGCCTGGTCGACGACATCCCCGTGCACCTCGGACACGTCGGCGAGACCCAGCATCCGGAAGGCGAGCGGCTCGTCCCGATGGAAGCGCACATACTCCTCGAACGCCGCGCGAGCCGTCGGCGCCCCACCACCGGTTCCCTCGACGCTGCGCCGCATCCGTTCGGCGTGGTCGCGCGCCAGTCGACACGCGACCACCGCGTAGACCTCTGCCTTGCCGTCGGGGAAATTCCCATACAGCGATGTCAGCGCGACGTCGGCGTTCGCAGCGATCGCATCGACCGACGTGCCACGAAATCCGTTGCGTGAGAACAACTCGGCGGCGGCGTCGAGCACAGCGGCCCGCGTCCGCCGTCGTCGTCGATCGCGGGGCTCGTCAAGCAGTGAGGACATGTGCTAATTGTAGTCTGACTACGTTTTCATAGTCCAACTACAGAAGGATCGACATGTCTCCCACGGTCTCCACCTCCGACCTGCCAACACCCACCGACGGCTCCGAGGTGATATCACTACTCATCCCCCGCTCGCCCTTCGTGGCAGAACTCGGGCTACGACTGACCGACATCACCGACGGCCACGCCGAACTGGTCATGCCCTACCGGCCGGAGCTGACGACCATCGGCGAGATGGTCCACGGCGGCGCGATCAGCGCATGTGCGGACATCGGAATCATGGCGGCCGCCTGGGCAGGCCGACCCATTTCCGATCGGCTTCGTGGAGTCACCACCGCGATGTCGGTGAACTTCATCAGCCCACTGATCGCCGACGATCTGCGCATCGTCGCCGACCGCCTCCACAACGGAAATCGGCTGTGCCACTGCACTGTTGATCTGATCTCCGCAACTGCGGGCACACTTGTCGCCCGCGCGACGGGCACCTATCAGATCGGCTGACCAACAACTGCGGACACACTGCGCGCCAATAATTGTTGACACTGCTTACATCGACGCTTAGCGTCGAACCATGCAGACGATCCTTGGCGCCAACGGGCAGATCGGGACAGAGCTCGCTCGCGAGCTCCACCGCAACCACACCCGCGACATCCGCCTCGTCAGCAGACACCCCCGGCGGGTGAACGAGACCGACGAACTTGTCGCCGCCGACCTCATGGATGCCGCCCACACCGACGCCGCTGTCGCGGGAAGCGACATCGCATACCTGACCGTCGGACTGCCCGCCGATTCTCAGATGTGGGCGCAGCGTTTTCCGGTGATGATGCGCAACGCGATCGATGCCTGCGCTCACCACGGCACGAAGCTCGTGTTCTTCGACAACACCTATATGTATCCGATGACGAGTGAGCCACAGACCGAGTACACCCCATTCCGCCCCGCAGGCAGCAAGGGCCGCACGCGCGCGCAGACCGCAACCATGTTGCTCGACGCGATGAACGCGGGAACCGTCGACGCCGTGATCTGTCGTGCCCCCGAGTTCTACGGTCCGGACCAGACCCAAAGCTTCACCAACGCATTGGTTTTCGATCGAATCGCGCAGCACAAGCGGACGTTCGTCCCGATCCGCGACGACACCCTGCGGTCCCTGATCTGGACTCCCGACGCCAGCCGGGCGATGGCGCTGATCGGCAACACCGAGTCGGCCTACGGGCAGACCTGGCATCTCCCGATCGACAGCAACCGACGCACCTACGCACCTACGCACAGCTGATGGAGCTGACCTCACAGGCGAGCGGCCACCGGAACAAGTACACGGTGCTCGGCACACCCGTCTTCGCGCTCGGCAGACTCTTCAGCAAGAACGTCCGCGAACTGTGGGAGTTGTTGCCGCGCTACGGCGTCGACACCGTCTTCGTCTCCGACAAGTTCACCCGAGCCTTCCCCGACTTCGCCGTGACCACGTACGACGCAGGCGTCGCCCAACTCGTCACTTACTAGACAACGCGCGCGGCCACATCAGCTGTCGAAGCCCAGCCCGACCTTGTCCATCACGGTCAACCACAGGCCGCGCTTGCCCTGACGCCGCTCGCTGCGAGCCAGTTCGCGGCGGGTCATGTTGATGCCGAACGCGCGCAAGGGTTCCGGCGGAAACGGAATCGGCTTGGAGCGCACCATGTTCAAACGCGTGCGCTCGGTGTCGGCACCGTCGACGAGGTCGAGTGCCGTTGCGGCAGCGAAGTGCGACGCACCGACGCCGAGACCGGTGAACCCCACCGCGGTGACGACGCGTCCACCGTACGAGCGGTCCCAGAACGCACAGAACCGCGAGCACGTATCGATGGCCCCACCCCACGCGTGACTTGCGCGGATACCCTCGAGTTGCGGAAACATCTGCAGCAGATGCTCGCCGAGCAATGCGAACTCGCGCGGTTCCTGCTGGTGACGCGGAGAATCGTCGGATCTGTAGTGGTACAACGCATCCCAGCCGCCGAACAGAATTCGGTTGTCGGCGGTCAGACGGAAGTAGTGGAACCGCGGCCCCGCGTCGGCAAGTCCCTCCCTGCCCTTCCAGCCGATCGACGCGAGCTGCGCCTCCGACAGCGGTTCGGTCATGATCGCGTAGTCCCACACCGGCACCGTGTACAGCCGTAGACGACGAACCAGCGACGGGCTCGCCGACGTCGCGAGTACGGCTCGATCGGCGACGATCTCGCCGAGGCCGGTACCCAGTCGCAACCTGTCACCCTCGCTGCTGATTCCGGTCACTTCCGACTGCTCGAAGATCTGCACGCCGAGACGTTCCGCGGCGTCGGCAAGACCCCACGCCAGTCGCGCGGGGTCGAGCATGATGACGGCGGGATCGAACACCGCTCCCGCCACCATCGGCGAGTCGACACGTTCGCGCGCCTGCGCCTCCGTCAGCAGCGGCAGGTCTTCGCCGAGTTCTCTTGCCGACGCCGCGTACTCGGCCAATTCGTCTGCCTGCCAATCGAAATTGGCAAAGTCGAGTTCGCCGGTGCGCTCGGCGTCGGCAGCGATGCCGTGGCGGCGGATGGCCTCATCGATGGCGTCGAGCGTCTCGTGACCGAGGCGCAGCAGTGTCGGCAATTCGTCGGCAAAGCGTTCCATGCCATTACCGAGGCCATGGGTGAGGCTCGCCGAGCAGAAGCCGCCGTTGCGTCCGCTGGCGTGCTCGGCGATCCGATCACGCTCGACCAGCACGATCCGACGTCCCGGATTGCGTTCTGCGGCTTGCACCGCGGTCCACAGTCCGGTGAAACCCCCACCGACGATGACGAGATCGGCGGTCACCTCACCGAGCACGCGCGGACGCGGCGCAGGCCGATCCGCGCGATCGAGCCAATACGACGACGCGTGCGCGGTGGAGACCAGTGCTGCCCCGCGTGCTGTGGGCTCTGTGGCCCATGCCTCGCTCATCAGCAAACCTCTCCCGGATTCGTGAACACCGTTCGATGCCAAGGCTTTCGGGCAACACCGGTGATATCACTCATCACGTGTTTGACGGTCAGGTACTCGTCGAGCGAGTAGGTCGACATGTCCTTGCCAAAGCCCGACGCGCCGACACCGCCGTGCGGCATCTCGCTGATGATCGGGATGTGGTCGTTGATCCACACGCAGCCCGCCTTGATCTCACGGCTCGCCCGCTGCGCGCGGTAGACGTCGCGCGTCCACGCCGATGCGGCGAGTCCGTAGACCGTGTCGTTCGCGCGGCGCAGCGCGTCGTCGTCGTCGGCGAAGGACGAGACGGTCAGCACCGGGCCGAAGACCTCGTCGCGGTAGATCTCGGAGTCCTCCGCGACGTCGGCGATCAACGTGGGCGGGTAGAAGCTGCCGGGGCCGTCGGGCAGCACCCCGCCGGTCACCACACGCGCGCCGGCGGCGCGGGCACGTTCTACCATTGCCGAGACCTTGTCGCGGTGTGCGTGGGAGATGAGTGAGCCCATGTCGGTGTCGGGGTCGCGCGGATCGCCGACCCGCACCGACGACATGACATCGGCGACGCCGGCCACGAATTCGTCGTAGAGCGACGGCGCGACGATCGCCCGCGTGGCGGCCGTGCAGTCCTGTCCGGCGTTGATGAGCGCTCCCGCGACGGCACCCTGGATCGCCGCGTCGAGGTCGGCATCGTCGAAGACGACGAACGGCGCCTTGCCACCGAGTTCGAGTTGTACGCGCGTGCCATTCGCCGCGGCCTGCGACATCACCATGCGCCCGACCGCCGTCGAACCGGTGAAGGTCACGATGTCGACGTCGGGGTGTCCGGCGATGGCGGCGCCGACATCCGCGCCAGTGCCGACCAGGACGTTGAAGACGCCATCGGGCAGACCCGCTTCCGTCGCCAGGCGAGCGAGTGTCAGCGTCGTCAACGGAGTGATCTCCGCGGGTTTGAGTACTACGGAGCACCCGGCGGCCAACGCGGGCAACACTTTCCACACGGCCATCTGCAGGGGGTAGTTCCACGGAGTGATCGATCCGACGACCCCGACGGGTTCGCGTCGAATCGACGACGTGTGGTCGCCGGAGTACTCCGCACTCGCCTTGCCGTCGAGATTGCGTGCAACGCCCGCGAAGAAGTCGACGTTGTCGATACTGCCCGGCACGTCGAATTCCGTTGCTAGGCGGATCGCCTTGCCGGTGTGTGAGACCTCTTCGCTCGCCAACAGATCGGCGTTGGCGTCGAGCAGACGCGCGAAGGTGTGCAGTACCGCCGACCTCTCCGCCGGCGTGGCTCCACCCCAATCGTGTTGTGCGCGCGCGGCATGTGCGACCGCAGAGGTAACGTCGGAGGCGGAGGCGAGCACCAGGTGCGCTACCGGAGTATCAGTGGCGGGATCGATCACTGTGTGATCGAGTCCCGATCCGCTGCAGGGAGCACCGTCGACCCAACCACTGGGAACTGTCGTGATGGTTGACACGACAGATCACGATACCGCCAAAACAACGGATTCACGACTCGAAGCATCACTTTTCAACTGAAACCGTGGTTTCGGTTGCCAATATCTGCAGAATCCGCCACCATCGACATGTGGGCGAACCAATGTCGACACACCTCGACGCCATCGCGAAGAAGATCATCGAAGAACTCCAGGCCGACGGCCGGAGTTCCTACGCGGCGATCGGCAAGTCCGTTGGCCTGTCGGAAGCTGCTGTGCGCAACCGCGTTCAGAAGCTCAGCGAGAGCGGCCTGCTGCAGATCGTCGCGGTAACCGATCCGCTCAAGCTCGGCTTCTCCCGCCAGGCGATGGTCGGCATCCGCTGCACCGGCGATACGGAGCGATTGGCCCGGCAACTCGCCGAGCATCCCGAGATCGACTACGTGGTGCTGACCGCCGGTACCTACGACATCATGATCGAGGTTGTCTGCGAGGACGACGATCACCTCCTCGACATCATCAATCGTAGGGTTCGAACACACCCAGAGGTGAACTCGACCGAGACCCTCGTTTATCTGAAACTAGTGAAACAGCAATACAATTGGGGTACACGATGACCGCATCCGTAACCGAATCCCTCGGGCAGCGAAGCGCTGCGCACCTGTGGGGACACTTCTCCCGTCACGGCGACGAGATCACGCCACCGGTGATCACACGAGGTGAGGGCGCACGCATCTTCGACGATCGCGGTCGCAGCTACCTCGACGGACTCGCGGGACTCTTCGTCGTCCAGGTCGGGCACGGACGTGACGAGCTCGCCCAAGCGGCGGCAAAGCAGGCCAAAGAACTGGCGTTCTTTCCGCTGTGGTCCTACGCCACTCCTCCCGCCATCGAGCTCGCCGAGCGACTCGCGGCCAACGCGCCGGGCGACCTCAACCGCGTCTTCTTCACCAGCGGTGGCGGCGAGGCCGTCGAAAGCGCGTGGAAACTCGCCAAGCAGTACTTCAAGCTGACCGGAAAACCGATGAAGCACAAGGTGATCTCGCGTTCGATCGCCTACCACGGCACCCCGCAGGGCGCGCTGGCCATCACCGGCATCCCCGACCTCAAGAAGATGTTCGAACCGCTGACTCCCGGAGGGTTCCGCGCACCGAACACCAACATCTACCGCGCTCCCGACGAGGAACTTGCTGCCGACCCCAAGAAGTTCGGCCGCTGGGCAGCCGACCGCATTGCCGAGGCCATCGAGTTCGAGGGCCCCGACACCGTCGCAGCTGTGTTCCTCGAACCGGTCCAGAACGCGGGCGGATGTTTCCCGCCACCGCCCGGCTACTTCGAACGTGTCCGCGAGATCTGCGACGAGTACGACGTCCTGCTGGTCTCCGATGAGGTGATCTGCGCGTTCGGCCGCATCGGGTCGATGTTCGCCTGCGAGGACTTCGGCTATCAGCCCGACATCATCACCTGTGCCAAGGGCATGACATCGGGCTATTCGCCGATCGGCGCGATGATCGCCAGCGAGCGACTCTTCGAGCCGTTCAACGACAATACGACGACCTTCGCGCACGGCTACACGTTCGGCGGTCACCCCGTGTCGGCGGCGGTCGCGCTGGCCAACCTCGACATCTTCGAACGCGAGGGACTCAACGACCACGTGAAGACCACCGCGCCCGCGTTCCGATCGACGCTCGAGAAGCTCCACGACCTACCGATCGTCGGCGACGTGCGTGGCGAAGGATTCTTCTACGGCATCGAGCTGGTCAAGGACAAGGCCACCAAGGAGACGTTCACCGAGGCAGAGTCCGAGCGCATCCTGCGTGGATTCCTCTCAACCGCGCTGTTCGACGCCGGTCTCTATTGTCGCGCCGACGACCGCGGCGACCCGGTCATCCAGCTCGCGCCGCCGCTCATCTGCGGCCAGGCAGAGTTCGACGAAATCGAGCAGATCCTGCGTGGCGTTCTCACCGAGGCGTACACACTCCTCTGAGGTTCTCCAGGACTGAGCAACGACGGGCGCGTCGGCGGACAAGCAGTTCCGCCGGCGCGCTACCGCTATGACGTGAGGCGCTGTAGCCTCCTGTGCGATATGCGTCCTACTCGCGCCACCGCGCCCTTCGCCACAGACTTCGTCGTCCGCCGCGTGGTCGCACTGATCGTCGCTGTGGTGAGGATTGCAGCTGCGGTCGGGATCGTCGCTGTGGGCGCGATCGGTCCGGGCCTGGTCGCATCGCCCGCGTGGGCGGCCCCGACGCAGGCACAGTCGCAGGACACCTCGCCTGACACCGACCACTGCCCGCATCGGGTCTCGCCGCCTCCCGCTGTCGACGAGTCGGAAGTCGTGGCTCCCGGCTCGACGACACCAACCCCACTGCCGGTGCATTCCCCACCGGTCGGCGGCGAAGCGTTGGGCGGGTGCGGCGTCGTCGCAGACTCGTCGGCGGGTCGTGTGCCGGAGCGGCTGACGTCGGCGGCCTGGCTGGTCGCCGATCTCGACAGCGGCGCCGTGATCGCGGCCAAAGACCCGCACGGTCGGTACCGCCCAGCGTCGACCATCAAGATCCTGCTCGCGCTCACCGCATTGCGCTCGGGGATCTCGCTCGACAAACCGGTCACCGCGACGGCAGACGATTGGAGCGCCGAGGGCGACTCGTGCGGGATGGGTCCGGGCGGCAAATACACCATGCGCGACATGATGATCGGGCTCCTCATGGTGTCCGGAAACGACTGCGCCCACGTCATCGCGCGAGACCTCGGCGGCATCGACGCCACGCTGACCAAGATGAACCAGCTCGCGCACTCGCTGCAGGCGTATGACACCAGGGCGTCGACCCCGTCTGGTCTCGACTCCGCCGGAATGTCGACATCCCCATATGACCTCGCGGTGATCTTCCGTGCCGCCATGCAGAACTCGACGTTCCGCGACATCATCGCCATGCCGAACCACCCGTTTCCCGGGTACCCGAAACGACCCGACGTCCCCGGCGACGTCGACCACCCCGGCTACCTGATGCAGACGTCGAATCATCTTCTGCTGGAAGGCGATCCGGGCGTCCTCGGCGGCAAGACCGGCTATACCGACGACGCGCAGAAAACGTTCGTCGGGGCCGTCAAGAAGGACGGTCGTACCGTTCTGGTGGTTCAGATGTACGGCTTGTCGACTGCCGACGACAACTACTGGGATCAGGCACGCTCGCTCGTCGCCTACGGTGCGCACGCTCCACGCGAGGCGAAGGTGGGCGAACTCGCATCGACCTCAGGCGAACGCGCGAATACCTCCGACGACGCGCGCGTCGCGGTTCCGACGACCGAAGCCGAAGCGTCGACTCCCCAGGGCGCGGCTCTTCAAGAGTCGACATCTGGATGGTCGGTGCGCATCCTCGTCGGACTCGTGGGGCTGCTGGCGGCGCTGCTCCTGCTCCTGCTTGCGCTTCGCTTGATCCGACGCCGCTGATCGGGTCAGCGTCGCCTGGACCGCGTCACGAGAGCCACCGCGGCGCCGATCGCGGCCGCCACGGCCAACGGGCCGGCCTTCGGCACAGGATCCACCTCGTAGACCGGACGCACGACGACGGTCGGCGGCTCGGGCTGTTCGGTGGGATCGACCACCTGGTAGGGCTCATTGGCACTGTCCGTGGCACACCACGCCGTGGCGTACAGAACGATTCGCGAGGCCAGGTAGCCGAAGACCATGATGCCCAGCAGTGGTCCGAACGCCGCACCCGCCGGGCTGCCGAGCACCGATTTCAGGTAGATGCCTGCGACAGACTTGAGGATCTCGAAGATGATCGCGGTGAGCAGGGCCGCCTTGAGCACGTTACGAAACGGCAACGGATGCAAGGGAAGTCGGGCAAATATGAATACGAAGAGCAGCCAGGTCGCGACAAGGGATACGACGATGGCCACAGCCCGCACCACGACGGTCGAGCCACTGAAGCCGTCGACGTGCGCCCACTCGAGGATCTTGTTGATCAACCCGCTGTTGCCCAGGGCGGTGAGGCCGAGCGTGAACAGGAAGGCGAGACCCAGCAACACGAAAATCACGAGGTCGCTGATCTTCGACATGACCGCATTGCGGTTGACCCTGCCCCCGAACATCTCGGTCATTCCCAGGCGCACGCCGGAGATCCACCCGATACCGGTCAAGGCCGCGCCGACCAGACCGATGATGCCGACTGTCGCGCGTGATTCGATGGCCGAGTCGATCGCGCTCTCGAGCGTCGTGCCGAGCTCGCCGGGCATGGCCTTGACGATCTGGTCCTTGATGCTGTCGAGCCACTCTGGGTGGGCTGCGAGGACAAAACCGCCGATCGAGAAGGCGACCATGATGATCGGCACGATCGAGAGGATTCCGGTGAAGGTGATACTCGCGGCGTAGAGGTTGCCGCGACGATCGTTGTATCGCTGCACCGTGCGCAAGATGTGGTCGAGCCAGCCCCACCGCTCTCGGGCCGACTCGAACTCGTCCTTTCCGCGCGCGACAAGCGCTTTGCCCGAATCGATCACCGAAGCCATAGACCCTCGTTTCCCCTTCGGTCGGTGCTGTCCCTACTCACCGTGTCTACCGGAAACGAGTGCCGCGGGTCAGGATTTGGTACCTGACACGCTCGGCGCCAGGAACCCCACCTTGTCGTAGACATCGCGCAGCGTCGCAGACGCCACCGAGCGCGCTCGCGCTGCACCGTCGGCGAGGATGCCGTCGAGGTAGGCGGGATCGGCGAGATACTCGTCGACGCGTCCGCGCAGCGGGGTCACGAAGTCGCTGAGGACCTCGGCTGTCTCGACCTTCAGGTCGCCATATCCCTTGCCCTCGTACTTGGCGACGAGATCGGCGACCTCCACCCCGGACAACGCCGCCTGGATGGTGAGCAGATTCGAGACTCCCGGCTTGTTCTCGGGATCGAACGCCACCTCGCTGCCCGTATCGGTAACCGCCGACCGGATCTTCTTGGCCGACCGTTTCGGGTCGTCGAGAAGATTGATCAATCCCTTGTCGGTCTCGGCCGACTTGCTCATCTTGGCCGTCGGGTTCTGCAGGTCGTAGATCTTGGCGAACTCCTTGACGATGTACGGCTGCGGCACAGTGAACGCCTTGCCGAAGCGCTTGTTGAATCGCTGCGCGAGATCCCGGGTCAGCTCGAGGTGCTGCCGTTGGTCTTCGCCGACGGGTACCTGGTCAACCTGGAACGCGAGGATGTCGGCGGCCATCAGGATCGGATAGGTGAAAAGTCCGACGCTCGACGACTCGACACCCTGCTTGGCGGCCTTGTCCTTGAACTGCGTCATCCGGCTTGCCTCGCCGAATCCGGTGATGCAGTTGAGAACCCAGGTGAGCTGCGCGATCTCGGGGACATGCGACTGGACATACACCGTCGAGCGAGCGGGATCGACGCCGACGGCGAGCAACTGTGCCACCGACATGCGTGTGCGGTCGGCGAGCACCGACGGGTCGAACTGCACGGTCAGCGCGTGCATGTCCGGGATGAAGTAGAAGGCGTCGAACTCGTCCTGCAGCTCGACCCACTGACGCACCGCACCCAGATAGTTTCCGAGGTGGAAGGAATCGCTGGTCGGTTGGATACCCGACAACACCCGCCGCCGCGTACCCGACGCAGGTGATTTCTCGACGTCGCTCATGGCTTCCAGTCTCTCAGACGGCAGCACCTCATTATTCGGAGGTGCTATGCGGGCGTGCTGCTCAACGGTGCTCCGGCGGGTCACTCGAACACGACGGTAACCGGCGCGTGATCAGACCACCGGCGGTCGTAGGTGTCGGCCCGGTCGACGAACGCTTTGACGGTGCGCGCCGCCATTGCCTTGTTGGCGAGGTGATAGTCGATCCGCCAGCCCGAGTCGTTGTCGAACGCCTTTCCGCGCCACGACCACCACGAGTACGGCCCGTCTGCGTCGGGGTGGAGCTCGCGCATCACGTCAGACCAACCGGACTCCAGCAATCCACCGACCCACTCCCGCTCGTGCGGAAGGAAGCCCGGGCTGCGCAGGTTGCCTTTCCAGTTCTTGATGTCGTGCTCAGAGTGCGCGATGTTCCAATCACCGCCGACCACCACCGGACGTCGCTTCCGTGCCAACGAGGCGAGGTGCGCACCGAAGGCGTCGAGAAATCGCTTCTTCTCGGCGAACTTCTCCGCGTCCTTCTCCGACGAGCCGGCCGTCGGGGCTGCGGCACCCTTGGGCAGATAGAGGCTCGCGACGGTGACGGCTCCACCTTCGATGTCGAGGTCTGCTTCGAGATACCTTCCCGTGGAATCGAATTCGTCGCTGGAGAATCCGACGCGCACTGCCGTCGGCTCGACTTTGCTGAGCACTCCGACGCCCGCGTGTCCCTTGACGACCGACTCCGTCATCGACAGGTGCCATCCGTCGTCGAGCAGGGGTTCGAGGACTTCCCTGGCTTGTTCTTCGTTGGCGCGGATCTCCTGCAGGAGGACGATGTCGGTTCCGGCGGAGCGCAGCCACGGAACGAATCCAGCATTGTTCTCCGAGCGCACCTTGGTGGCCGCTCGGACGCCGTTCACATTCACGGTGGTGATCGCAGTTGGCACGGTTCGCCACATTACGGCGAGCCACCGACAACGACGCCGCGTACCCCGCCGCAGGCCAATCCGGACCGAGTCCAAAAGGTAAGGCGAACCTTGCGATCGTCAGGGTTTTATGTAAACCTTGCCTAACAGAATGCGAGGTGCGAGATGTTCGTGTGTATTTGCCGGGCCGTCACGGTGGACGAGGTCCACGAGCACTGCGACGCCGGAGCCAGAACTCCCGACGCCGTCAGTGAGCGCTGCGGCGCAGGCGAAGGCTGCGGAACCTGCATCGAACGACTCACCCAGATCGTCGCCTCGCGCACCGCAGGAAGGGTCGCCACAACTAGCGCAGCCTAGCCTGACCTGCGAAAACACCCCGTGCGGATATTCCCCACGGGGTCTTTTGGCGTGCTAGGTTCACTGTCACAATCAGTCCGAACCGGAGGTATGCCATGCGTGGAGACGATGAGGTCATCGCTCTACTCAACGAGCAATTGACCAGTGAACTCACCGCCATCAACCAGTACTTCTTGCACTCAAAAATGCAGGACAACTGGGGCTTGACCGAGCTCGCCTCGAAGACGAGGGCCGAATCGATCGAAGAGATGACCCACGCGGAGATCCTGACCGATCGCATCCTCTTCCTGGAAGGTCTGCCCAACTATCAGAAGCTGCTGCCGCTCCGCATCGGCCAGACTCTCCGTGAGCAGTTCGAGTCCGACCTCGCGATCGAGATCGAGGTGGTCAACCGTCTGAAGCCGGGCATCGTGCTGTGCCGCGAGAAGCAGGACATCACGACAGCCAAGATCTTCGAGGAGATCCTCAAGGACGAGGAGCACCACATCGACTATCTGGAGACGCAGCTCGAGCTGCTCGACAAGCTCGGTGAGCCGCTCTACCTGTCGAAGACGATCGCCACGCCTCCCGACGTCGGCTGATCCAGCCACTCACTCCGACATCGACCCCGGTACCAACAGGTGCCGGGGTCGATGTCGCTGAAGGTGAAGTCGCTTAGGTTGATGCCGCTTGAGTCGATGCCGATTGAGTCGATGCCGCTGTGTGGCGAGCGGCCGTGCGCCGGGCGACAGCCAGCGCCACACCCAGTACGACGATCCCGGCAACCGCGAGTCCTGCCCCGAGAACCGACGGCGCGCGGTACCCGAGACCTGCGGCGATGACAACGCCGCCGAGCCACGCGCCGAGTGCGTTCGCAATGTTGAGTGCCGAATGGTTGAGCGCCGCGGCGAGCGTCTGAGCGTCTTCGGCCACGTCCATCAGGCGGGTTTGCAGTGCGGGAACCATCGCCGTCGCGCTGACCCCGACGAGGAACGTCAATGGAACGGCCGCCCACGGCGATGTGACGAGTGCGGCAAACAATCCGAGCACCACCGCGGTCGCGACGAGTCCCACGAGAATCGCGCGCGGCACGTGTGAATCGGCGGCAGCACCGCCGACCAGGTTGCCGACCACCATGCCGACACCGAAGACCATCAACACCACCGGAACCCAACCGACCGAGATGCCCGTGAGGCTCGTCAGCGCAGTGTTGAGGTACGTGTAGAACGCGAACATCCCGCCGAAGCCGACGAAGCCGATCGCCGGCGTCAACCACACCTGAGGCCTCGTGAGTGCGCCGAGTTCGGTCATCGGATTGGTGACGGCCATGTCGTCGAGTGCGGGCAACGTGATGAACAGCGCGCCGATCGTCACGATGCCGATGACCACCACGACAACGAAAGCTGCTCTCCAACCCAGACTTTCGCCGAGCCAGGTCGCCAACGGCACACCCAGGACATTGGCTACGGACAATCCGAGGAGAACCAGCCCGACGGCCTTGGCACGGTTACGAGGTCCGGCCAGGTGCGCCGCGACGAGAGCAGCGACGCCGAAGTACGCGCCATGCGGCAGTCCGGCCACGAATCTCGCGACCATCAGCGTCCCGAAGTCGGGCGCCAACACAGTGGCCGCATTGCCGACCGTGAAAGCCACCATCAACCCGATCAACAGCGTGCGACGAGACATCCGCGCGGTCAGTGCGGCGATGAGAGGCGCCCCGACCACCACCCCGAGTGCGTAGGCCGAGACGACGTAGCCCGCAGTCGGCTCGGAGACATGCACCGAGGACGCGATGTTCGGCAGTAAGCCCATCGCGACGAACTCCGTGGTGCCGATCCCGAACCCGCCCAGCGCCATCGCCAGCATGGCGAACCGACGAGTTGTGTTGGAGTGGACCACGTTACTGCTGGTCCCGGCCATGTTCGTCTCGGTTGGGGCGGTTGAGGACATTCACGCTGCAACGAGCACGCCAGTGGGCGTGATTCCGTCGTCGACGGTGACATCGTTCACACCCCGCCTGCGCAGGGGTTCCGAGTCAGGCGGCGGGTGCGCCCGCCGTCGTTGATTTCGGGGTGGCACCCTGCTGCTGCGTCGACGCACCGGGTGTCGACTCGTCAGATGTCGACTTGTCGCGTGTCGACTCCCCCGATGTCGACTGCTCCGATGTTGACTGCTCCGGCGTCGGCTTCTCGGGTGCAGGCTTCTCCGGTGTCGACTCTCCTGGTCCAGGCTTCGGCGCATGCGCGCCGCCGGGAGCCTCAACCGGCTGCGAAGAGCCGCCGAGCGGCGCCTGTGTTTGCAGTGAGCCGCTGCCGGCAGGAGGCGTCGACGCAGCTTCGGTACCGGTCCCGTCACCTGTGCCTGCGCCACCCGAGCCGACAGGATCGTCGACGCCTTGTCGGCCGGAGATTCCCCCGCCGGAGATTCCATCAGTACCCGAGGCACTGCGCGCTTCGGGCCCGCCGAGAGTCTTCGCGGTGTCCACGGCCCCCGGGGCGTCGGCAATCTTCTCCGATGCTGACAGCGCCGCCACCGACGCGGTCTGGCTGGTGGTCGTCGGGGTGCGCAGCGACGCGAGCCGCTCTTCGAACGCGACCAGCGACGGTCGGTACGCGGGTCCGGGAATGCCGGTGACATCGCGGCCGGTCAGTGTGTAGGCCCAGAACTTTCCGAAGTTCACCGGCATCGACGCGATGCTCCTGACAGTGGTCCGCAACGCGTCGACGCCCTGACCCCAGAGCACCGGGTTCCACGTGAACAGCCCCTGTGCCATGTTCTGGAACGTGTAGACGTCGGTGAGCACCCCGCCGTAGCCGAGGTCGGGCAACTGCGGGAACCAACCCATGGCCCACCGGATCGGCGGCTGGAAGTCGGCCAGTGTGATGCCGAGGATGTCCGGGAACTTCCACCGCTTGCTCACGAGGTCGGGCACGGTCCAGCCGAGACCGAGCTTGTCGACGAACTGCTGGGTGAGAACCCATGCCGACGACGGCACGACGAGCTGGCAGGTGTTGACCTCAGCGGTGGTGTCCTGGCAGTCCAACGGCTTGACTCCCCAGGCGTCCCACAGGGCTCCGTTGGTGGCTGGCAGATACATGTAGAGCGGATACAGACCGTGCTTGACCCAGTAGCCCGCGAGGCCGTCGAGGGCCCCGATCGGGTCGTGAAGCGGATCGGGAAGATCGCAGATCGGATCGCCCGTGAAGCACACGGTGGTCACCGGAATCCCGCCGAAGTCGTCGACGTCGCGTCCGCCTGCCATGGTCAGTCCGGGGATCACGCCGATCAGGACGCGTTCGATGCCCTGTCCGTAGAGAGTTCCCGCTTGCCGCGGATCGGAGTAGAGCAGTCCGGACACGCCGGTCGATGAGATCTCGTAGCCAGACGTGTTGCCGGTGCCGATATCTGTGAGTACGTCGCCGCCGATTCCTGCGCCCTGCGAGTACCCGACGATCACGACGGGTTTGCCATCACACTGCGCCTGATAATTCGCCACAGTCGACATCGTTGCCGCGACGCCCTGCGACTGACTGTCGTCGAATCCGAAGGCACCCAACGGCCAGATCGACGCCGGATACTCGACGCGCTCGACGGTGTAGCCGGCATATTGGGGTTGGCGCGTGACGCCGTCGAGCAGATGTCCCTGGGGGTCCCACGTACCACCGACGAAGACGAGTGCGCCGTTGCCGCAATTGTCGGCGGTCTCGGCCCGCGCGACACCCGCGCCGGAGGTTTGACCTATGGCGAGGAGAACCGCTGCGACTGCGGCGAGTCCGAGTGTGCTCGCCGCAGTGATCGATCGCCGGAAACCGAAGTGACCACCCATGCGTTCTCCACCAATCCGGACGATCTGTACCGCGTCGCCGCGAGTCGTCGGCGTTCCGCTCCGGCCGAGTTACTCGCGAATGTTCGGATCGTAGAATTTCGTGACCCACGCCACAGCAGAATCCGACGGTCGAACAGCGAACCGACGACGATGGACGCCAAATTCGACTGTTCGGACTACACGAGAGACCCTCAATCGCGGCCTTTTCGACGCCCGCACGCAATGTCGCCGCAGCGATGCCTTGTCCACCCCAAGAACCAGGCTGCGTCGGAGGGTTCTCACTTCATTTCGGCCGTGTTATATCCTTGACGCCAGGTCATGAGTATCAGCGCAAAGCCCCGGCTCGCTGATCGGCAACCCTCCAACCGCGGTGGGGTGCTCCGGGTGATGACCGGGTTGTGGGACCCCGTTCTGCGACGATCCTTCGTCGATGATGGTTTCGGGTCCCCAGCAAGCGCGGGTCCGAAGGTCGGACCCCAACAGGGTCGTCGTGCCCTGCCGACCGTAGAAAGTGATGCGTATTCAATGTCTGACGTCGACGTCGACCAGAATCCAGCCGACAACTGGAGTTTCGAGACCAAGCAGATTCACGCAGGCCAGACAGCCGACGCGGCGACCAACGCCCGCGCTCTGCCGATCTACCAGACCACGTCGTACACGTTCAACGACACCACCCATGCCGCGAATCTGTTCGGCCTCGCCGAGCCAGGCAACATCTACACGCGCCTGATGAATCCGACACAGGATGTCGTCGAGCAGCGTCTCGCCGCTCTCGAGGGCGGTGTCGCGGCGCTGCTCGTCGCGTCGGGTCAGGCTGCGGAGACATACTCGATCCTCAACATCGTCGAGAACGGCGGGCACGTCGTGTCGAGTCCGCGCCTCTACGGCGGAACGTACAACCTCTTCCACTACACGCTGCCCAAGCTCGGCATCGAGGTCACGTTCGTCGAGGATCCGGAAGATCTCGACTCGTGGCAGGCCGCGGTGCGCGACAACACGCGCGCGTTCTACGGCGAGTCGATCTCCAACCCGAACAACGAGATCCTCGACATCGAGGGCATCTCGGAGGTTGCACATCGCAACGGCGTGCCGCTCATCGTCGACAACACCGTCGCCACCCCGTATCTGCTCAACCCGCTCGCGCATGGCGCCGACATCGTCGTGCACTCGGCCACCAAGTACATCGGTGGGCACGGCACCGCGATCGGCGGCGTGATCATCGACGGCGGCACCTTCGACTGGCGTGTACAGCGCGACGGCAAAGACCTCTTCCCCGGTTTCACCACGCCCGACCCGAGCTACCACGGTGCGGTCTTCGCCGATCTCGGCGCTCCCGCGTACGCACTCAAGGCACGTGTGCAGTTGCTCCGCGACACCGGCGCAGCCATCTCGCCGTTCAACGCGTTCCTGCTCGCACAGGGTCTCGAGACCTTGAGCCTGCGCGTCGAGCGTCACGTCGCCAACGCGCAGCGCGTCGCCGAGTACCTCAACGACAACCCGCAGGTCGAGGAGGTCTACTACGCCGGACTGTCGTCGTCGCCCTGGTACAAGCGCGGCCAGGAGCTCGCACCGAAGGGGCAGGGCGCTGTCATCGGGTTCGAGATCGCAGGCGGCGTCGACGCGGGCAAGCGGTTCGTCGAGGCGCTCACACTGCACAGCCACGTCGCCAACATCGGTGATGTGCGCTCACTGGTGATCCACCCCGCATCGACCACCCACAGCCAGCTGACCCCCGAGGAGCAACTCGCCGCGGGTGTCACCCCCGGCCTCGTCCGCCTCGCGGTGGGCATCGAGGGAATCGACGACATCCTCGCTGACCTCGACCGGGGTTTCGAAGCAGCCAAGTAGACAACGCAGAGCAAGGAGCGAGGACACCTGTGTCGGTGAGCATCGACCCGCAGACGGATACAGAGCAACGGCCGGACTGGGAGAACGCCCCGGACGGCCAGATGCTCAGCGCCCGTCTCGGGTCGATCTCACTCGACAACGGTGAGCAGATCGACGACGTGACCCTCGCCTTTCAGCGGTGGGGAAAACTGTCGCCTGCTCGCGACAACGTCATCCTCACGCTGCACGCCCTGACCGGCGATTCACACGTGACCGGACCCGCCGATGCTGCTCATCCCTCCCCCGGCTGGTGGGACGGTCTGATCGGTCCCGGCGCGGCAGTCGACACCGACGAATGGTGCGTCATCTCGGCAAACGTGCTCGGCGGATGCCGTGGATCGACCGGGCCCGCATCGCTGGACCCCACCGGCCGACCGTGGGGTTCGAGCTTCCCGCAACTCACCGTGCTCGATCAGGTCCGCGCCGAAGTCGCACTGATGGATCATCTGGGCATCGAGAGCATCGGCGCGGTTGTGGGCGGCTCGATGGGCGGCGCACGCGCACTCGAGTGGATCATCGAGTACCCCGAACGGGTTCGAAGCGCACTCGTGCTCGCCGTCGGCGCTCGTGCGACGGCCGACCAGATCGGTACGCAGACAACGCAAATCGCAGCCATCACGTCCGATCCGGCGTGGCACGGCGGCGATTATCACGGCACCGGCGAGGCGCCGACGACCGGAATGGGAATCGCGCGTCGGATCGCGCACCTGACCTACCGCAGCGAACCGGAGCTCGACGAACGCTTCGCGAATGACGCTCAGGGCCAAGAGAATCCACTCACCGGCGGACGTTACGCCGTGCAGAGTTACCTCGAGCACCAGGCGGGCAAACTGGTCGAGCGTTTCGATCCGGGCAGCTACGTCATCCTCAGCGAAGTACTCAATCACCACGACGTCGGGCGCGATCGCGGTGGCGTGAAGGCCGCACTCAACGCGTGCAACGTTCCGGTGATCGTCGGCGGTATCGACTCGGATCGCCTGTACCCCTTGCGGTTACAGGTCGAACTCGCCGAAGAGCTCGGCAATTGCGTCGGCGGCCTGCAGGTGGTTCAGTCCGACAACGGCCACGACGGATTCCTCACCGAATTCGACGCCATCGGCGATCTACTCAAGCGCACAGTCGATCTCGCGCGTCACTGAGCCTCGGGGCGTCACGGGCACTACCCCAGACGCTCGAGGAGTCAGAACGCTCTCGTCCCGTCAGGGCGGCGGCAGCAGTCCGTCGGGAACCGGCGTCGTGGTCGTCGTGGTCGGAGGTGTCAGTTGACCCGCTCCTGCACCACGATCGTTATGTGACTGGGACGCACCACCATTCGAACCAGCCCCGCCAGAGGGTTGCTGATGGTTGGGAGTCGGCGTCTCCAGGCCGGGAGCGGGCGTCCCCGACGGCGGAACGAACCCCGGCGGCAGCAGCTTGGGCGGAATCGTGATTCCGGGTGGCAGCGGCAAAGTGGGACGACTGGTCTCCGCGCTGGGTGGCCGCGTTGTCGTCGACGGCGTACTCGGACGCGCGGAGAGTGTCAGCGTGGACGGCGACGGCGTCGTCGGAGGCAATTGCGTTGTCGCCCAACCCGGTCCGTCGTCCTCGCGAGCTGTGCGCGGGGCTTCGGCCGACGTCGAGGTGAGTTGTGTCGGTTCCTGTCTCGTTTCCGAGGGAACGATGTCGGACTGGTCGGAGTCGGTCGATATCGACGCGACGCGAGCACTCGAGGGCGACGGGATGTCCGTGGAGTTGCCGGTGAGTGTCGAACCCACCGCGTACACCGTGAACATCGCTGCGGCGATGACGACGGCTGCAACAGCAATCGGCAGCGGAGAGAGCACTCCCCTGCGCCTCCCGCCTCCGATGAAGGCCAGTCGACTAGGCGCCGTTGCCTGCTCGGACGAGAGCATCGCGGCGCCCACAGCTGCGGTTTGTTCCGGATTCGTCGGGATGATGACCTCGACGAGTCCGCCTTCGGCATCCTCTTCGGGCACCATGTCGGCGATGGTCGGCAGGTTCGCCAGACCACCGACGAGAACCACCGCGCACGCCGAATGCGTTGCGAGGTAACGGCTCAGCTCTTCGCGAGCGTCTTTCAGGAATGGACGTACCGCCGAGGCGAGCGTTGCGTCGCCGATTCGGAACCGGCCGGCGGCGTCGACTGTGCCGTGCTCACCCGACTCCTCCTTGGCGGTTCTGACGGCACTACGCAAAGCGTTGCGACTGAGCTTGTTCGAGAACGAACCACTCACGGCGCCCGCGTCGTCGACCACTTGGCGGACGATCGCGTCGTCGAGCGCGCGCCCCGACAGTGCGCGTGAGTGTGTGATGTCGCCGATGGCTCCGCTCGAAGGCTCGACGGTGTAGAAGGTCGTGCCGGTATCGCCGCAGTCGACGACGACCACCGACCTGTATCGCCCGATCTGGCCCGTTTCGATCAAGCAGGCCACCACGGCCTCCTCGACGGAGACGAGGTGGATCTGCCGGCGTGGACCCGACCCCGTCGAGCCGATGAGCTCACGCCCGAGATCGCCGCCTGCCGCGACGCCGATCGGCCCCACGCGTCGGTCGGCGCCGCGCGCGGCGTCGAGCATGAGGTCGATGCCCGCGTTGACCCTGCCCGCGGTGTCGTGACCATCGCTGGGATCGACGTCGATCACCCGTGACTCCACGAGTTCGCGACCCGAGCCGTCACGTGTGAGCAGGACGAAGTGAATCATGCCCTGACCCAAGGAAACACCCATCGACGTCGTCTCGTCGTGGGTGGAGCGATCGTTTGGTCTATCCAGCGTCGAAGAGATTGGTTGCCTGCCCGTTTGTCGCCGTTCGTCGTTCGCCGTTCATTGCGGCGCGCTCTAGCACTGCCGCAGCGCACCACGACTCACTCGGTGCGCTCACGCCCGGGTTCAATGAATCCAGAGGTCCCGGATGCTGATCCGACAGGTGCCGAATCAGCTCACGTCACGGGACACTTTACCGAAGCGTGCTCCATATTGTAATCAATCCGTGCCCAACGGATCTATTGACGCAGCTAGCCATAACATGAGGGCTCCGACGCTGGCAAGGGATATAACGTCGAAGAATCTTCCTCTGACCTGCAGTAATCCGACTCGTGACGTTGGCAACACCGCGCGCATGAATGCGCCGAGAAGCAGAGCCATTCCGAAAACGAACGAACCACGTCGCCAACGGTCGAACAACACCAGCGCCGCTCCGGCGATCACGCCGAGCATCACCAGCAGATAGGGAATCTGCGCGATGTAGGCGCGGACCCGACGGGCATGGCGAAGCTGCCGCACCCGCGCATCCGTCGCTGAGTTCACCGTCCGGAACCTCCGGCGACGCTCACTCCGGCTGCAAGATCTGCCTCTGCACGCTCGACCACATTGACGAGCAGGAACGCGCGCGTCAGTGGCCCGACGCCGCCCGGGTTCGGTGACACATATCCCGCGACGTCCCACACGTCTGGGGCGACGTCGCCGACCAGCCCGTCCTCGGTGCGGCTGACGCCGACATCGATGACCGCTGCCCCCGGCTTGACCATGTCTCCGGTAACCAGATGCGGCACACCTGCCGCGGCCACGACGATGTCGGCACGCTTGATCTCTGCGGCGAGGTCGCGGGTTCCGGTGTGACACAGCGTCACGGTTGCGTTCTCACTGCGTCGAGTGAGAAGCAGGCCGATCGGGCGTCCGATCGTCACACCACGGCCGACGACGGTGACGCGGGCACCATTGATCGGGATGTCGTAGCGCCGCAGCAGGTGGATCACGCCGCGCGGCGTGCACGGGAGCGTCGACTCCTTGCCGAGGACGAGTCGTCCGAGGTTGATCGGGTGCAGACCGTCGGCGTCCTTGGCGGGATCGATCCGCTCGAGCGCGGCGTTCTCGTCGAGATGTCGCGGCAGCGGGAGTTGCACGATGTAGCCGGTGCAACCGGGGTCTGCGTTGAGCTCGTCGATGGCTGCGTTGAGGTCTTCGGTGGTGGCATCCGCGGGTAGATCCTTACGGATCGACGCGATGCCGATCTTGGCGCAGTCGGAGTGCTTGCCCTTGACGTAGGACTGCGATCCCGGATCGTCGCCGACGAGGATCGTGCCGAGACCCGGCATCACGCCGGCCATCCGCAGCTTGTCGACGCGTTCACGGAGATCGGCGAAGATCTCGTCGCGGGTCAGCTTGCCGTCGAGTCGTATCGCGCTCACCCGTCCATTGTTCCATCCTGTCCGAGCCTCGGTGTCAGGTGTCGGGCGTCGGGGTGTCAGATGTCGGGGCGTCGGATGTCGGGGCGTCGGATGTCGGGATCAGCGATTCGCTGCGTCCATCCGAGTACCGTGCTGCCATATGCCCACGAACGCCGCCCGCCCGGTCACCATCGCCGACGTCAGGAGGGCGCGAGGGCGTATCGCGACGCACGTTCGACGCACGCCGGTGCTGCGCGCGGAGATCGACACGGTCAGCGGAAGTGTTCCGGTGGTCTTCAAGCTGGAGTACCTGCAGCTCGGCGGCTCGTTCAAAGCCCGCGGAAGCGTGAATGCCGTGCTCGCGGCGCGCGACGCGGGAAAGCTCACAGATAGCGGAGTGGTGGTGGCGTCCGGCGGAAACGCCGCGATCGGCGCAGCGCATGCGGCGCGGATCGTCGGCACGCGGTGCACCGTCGTCGTACCCGAGAACGCCCCACCGGTGAAGGTGACGGCGCTGCGTGATCTCGGAGCCGACGTGCGTCTACACGGCTCCAGGTATCACGACGCGGCCGAGTTCGCGGGTGCCCTCGCCACGAAGACGGGTGCGCTGCTGCTCCACGCGTACGACCTTCCCGACATCGTCGCCGGCGCCGGGACCATCGCCCTCGAGTTGGCCGCCGACGTTCCCGGGCCGCAGACCGTCGTCGCGTGCGTGGGAGGCGGCGGACTGCTCGGAGGTCTCGCAGCGGCCCAGCGCCCCGGCGATCGTCTCGTCGGCGCGGAGCCCACCGGAGCGTCGAGTCTGCATCAGGCGGTGGAGGCGGGTGGGCCGGTGTCGGTCGAGCTCGACAGCATCGCCGCGGACTCGTTGGGCGCCACCAGGATCGGCGACATCTGCTGGTCGACCATCGCCGACAAGGCAGTCGAGAGCGTCGTCGTCTCCGACGACGCTATCATCGCCGCGCGTCGAATGCTGTGGGAGCGGTTCCGCATCGTCGTCGAGCACGGCACCGCCACCGCGGTCGCGGCGGTGGCCGCCGGGCTTGTGAAACCGGCCCCCGACTCGACGCTCTGCGTGCTGCTGTGCGGAGCCAACACCCGACTCGACGACCTCTGAGCCGACTGGGCCCTCCCTCACGCCGACTGGTCGTTCCCTCGCGCCGACTGTGCGTCGACCGCCCCGGCGGAGCGTCGGGTCGCCCTCTGCACAATGGACTCCATGTTCCGCATCATGTTCTATCAGCCGTGTATCCCACCCAACACGGGTAACGCGATCCGGCTGGCTGCCAACACCGGCAGCGAACTCCATCTGATCGAGCCGCTCGGTTTCTCGATGTCCGACGCTCAGGTGAAACGGGCAGGCCTCGACTACCACGAGATGGCGAACGTGACCGTCCACCCGAACCTCGTCACAGCGTTCACCGAGCTGAAACCGCAACGCGTCTTCGCATTCACCGCGCATGCATCGCGCTACCACACCGACGTCGACTATCGCCCCGGCGACGTACTGCTGTTCGGTCCGGAACCCACCGGACTCCCCGACGACGTGCTCGCCGAACCCGAGATCACCGACCGGCTTCGTATCCCGATGCTCGCCGGGCGACGCTCACACAACCTGGCGAATGCCGCGAGCATCGTCGTGTACGAAGCGTGGCGACAGAACGGATTCGACGGCGCGGTGTGACGAAAGTGTCTGCGCACTAACGGGACTGACGCACAGTCGGCGCCACGGAGCGCACGGTCGGCACTATGCGGGGCTCACTCGATGGAATCGCGTGGGCTTGGTAGACCGCCCGCCTAGCCGACGCGGAAACGCTTGGTACGCGCGGTCGCTCCCCCGATGAGTGCCACCTTGGACTTCGGCACGCCGAGGTGCTTGGCGAGCAGTTCGGCGACCGCCTTGTTCGCCTTACCCTCGGTGGCGGGCTCGCGCACGTAGATGGTGATGGAACCGTCCGGCCCGGTCTCGACGAGCGGCCCCTTGCGACTGCTCGGTTTTGCCGTGACGATCACCTGTTTCGCCATCTGTTCCTCTCCCCGCTGTCGTTGTGCGCGAATGCTTTCCGCGCAGTTGTCAGTGCACATTTCACATCAGTGCCAATCCCGCGAGCGGGTACCCACTCGAAGATCCATCCGCTGCAACCGATCTGCAACCACCGTCACCGCACCCTCTGCATTCTGCACTCTGCCGCGTACCAGCAGCGCCGACGCCGAGTGTGCCAACTCGCGATACCGCGACCACAGCCCGACCGAGCACACCACGTTGACCATCCCGGTCTCGTCTTCGAGGTTGATGAACGTCACGCCGGATGCTGTCGCCGGACGCTGCCGGTGGGTGACAGCCCCTCCGACGATGACACGTGACCCATCCGGCACAGACAATAGCGCCTCAGCGGGCAGGACACCTATCGCAGTCAACCGCGGACGCAGGAACTGCGTCGGATAATTCGACGGCGTGATCCCCGTCGCCCAGGCATCGGTGGCGGCCAGCTCAACATCCGACAATCCCGGCAGCGTCGGTACCTGCGCAGATGACTCCAACTCGAGTTGCTCGGCGCTCGCGGAGGCCGCGGCGCCCGCCTCCCACAACGCTTGTCGTCGACTCATGCCGAAACACTCGAACGCCCCCGCGCCCGCCAATCCCTCGAGGTGCGCGAGGTTGAGGTCGGCTCGCCGCGACAGGTCGGTGATGCTCGTATACGGACCGTCGACTCCCCTTGATTCGACGATGCGCGCCGCGACGTCGTCTCCGACCCCGCGTATCGACGCCAACCCGAGCCGCACGTCGAGCCCGTCGTTCTCCAACGTCGCCTCGGCCAGCGACGCGTTGATATGCGGCCGGTGCACGTCGACGCCATGTCGGCGGGCGTCGGCGACCAATGACTGCGGCGAGTAGAAGCCCATGGGCTGTGCGCGCAGCAACGCGGCGCAGAATGCGGCAGGATGGTGCAGCTTGAACCACGACGAGTAGAAGACCAACGATGCGAAACTCTGCGAATGACTCTCGGGGAAACCGAAATTGGCGAAGGCCGCCATCTTCTCGAAGATCCGGTCGGCGACGTCGCCGGTAATGCCGTGCGAGCGCTGCATGCCCTCGTAGAAGCGTCGACGAAGCTGGTGCATACGCTCCGGTGATCGCTTCGACCCCATGGCTCGACGGAGCTGGTCCGCCTCGGCGGCGTCGAATCCGGCGACGTCGACGGCCAGCTGCATGAGCTGCTCCTGGAACAGCGGTACGCCGAGTGTTCGCTTGAGCGCCGGCCACATCGACGGATGTTCGACGGTCGGCTCCTCCTGGCCGTTGCGTCGGCGGATGAACGGGTGGACCGATCCGCCCTGGATCGGTCCCGGACGGATCAGCGCGACCTCGACGACCAGATCGTAGAAGCACCGGGGCTTCAGCCGCGGGAGAGTCGCCATCTGTGCTCGCGATTCCACCTGGAAAACCCCGACAGAGTCTGCGCGACAGAGCATCTCGTACACCGCCTGCTCGGAGAGGTCGAGTTTGGCGAGGTCGACGTGGATGTTCTTGTGTTCGGCGACCAGATCGATCGCGTAGTGCAGCGCCGAGAGCATCCCCAGACCGAGCAGATCGAACTTGACCAAACCGATTGCGGCACAGTCGTCTTTGTCCCACTGCAATACGCTGCGATTCTCCATCCGCGCCCACTCCGTCGGACAGACATCGGCGATGGGACGATCACAGATCACCATTCCACCGGAGTGGATTCCGAGATGTCTTGGCATGTTGGCGATGTCGCTTGCGAGTTCGCGCACGTCGTCGGGCGCGGTGTCGGGCATCTTGCTCCAGGCGTCTTGCTGACCGCTGGCATAGCCGAGCGCCCGTGCCATGTCGCGCACCGACGATCGGCCCCGATAGGTGATCACGTTGGCGACCTGCGCGCTGTACTCGCGGCCATACCGTCGGTACACGTACTGGATCGCCTCTTCACGACGGTCCGATTCGATGTCGACGTCGATGTCCGGTGGCCCGTCACGCTCGGGTGAGAGGAACCTCTCGAACAGCAACTCGTTGGCCACCGGGTCGACGTTGGTGATACCCAACGCGTAACACACCGCGGAGTTGGCGGCGCTCCCCCGGCCTTGGCACAGGATGTCGTTGCGTTTACAGAAGTCGACGATGTCGGCGACGACGAGGAAATAGCCGGGGAAGGTGAGCGTCTCGACGATCGCCAGTTCGTGCTCGATCTGCCGGTAGGCCGCCGGATGTTGGGCTGGTGTCCCATAGCGGCGTCGTGCGCGGGTCATCGTAAGGTGCCGCAGCCAACTGGACTCCGTATGGCCGGCCGGCACGTCGAACGGCGGTAACTGCGGCGCGATCAATCCGAGCGAGAAAGCGCAATCGTCGGCGAGGTCTGCCGCGGCGGCGATGGCGTCGGGGTGCGCGGGGAGCAGGCGCATCATCTCGTCACCGCTGCGCAGATGCGCACCGCCGACCCCCGGCATCCAGCCCGCGATGGTCTCGATGTCGGTGCGGGCACGCACCGCCGCCATCGCCAGCGCAAGGCGTCGACGACGCGGCCCCGCGAAGTGCGCCCCCGACGTCGCGACGGTCGGCAGCCCGAACCGCTGCGCGAGGTCGGCGAGTACCGCATTGCGCTCGTCGTCGTCGGGCAGGCCCTGAGCGGTGAGTTCGACGACGACGTCGTCGCGTCCGAACCGCTCGACCATTCCACCGAGAGCGGCCTCGGCAGCACCGATACCCGCACGATCCAACGCGCGCCGAACCGCGCCCTTGCGACAGCCCGTCAGGATCACCCAGTGGCCTGCGTCGCGGGTCAGCCGGTCGACGTCGTAGCGCAGCAGCCCCTTCTCACCACCGGACATGTGGGCGTCGGCGATGATTCGTGACAACCTCCGATAGCCCTCACTGTCACGCGCGAGGACCAGCAGATGCTCACCGGCCGGATCGGTCACCCCGGTGCGGGTCACGTCCGGCTCGAGGGAGAGTTCGGCACCGAACACCGTCGGCATCGCGAATTCCTTTGCGGCCTCGGCGAATCGGACCACGCCGTAGAAACCGTCATGGTCGGTGATCGACAGACCGGTCAGGTCGAGTCGGGCCGCCTCCTCCACCATCTCCTCGGGCATCGACGCCCCGTCGAGGAAACTGTAGGAACTGTGCGCATGCAGTTCCGCATAGCGCACAGACGATCGCTCACGAGACACCTCCGGCGCCGTGTAGGCGCCACGTTTGCGCGACCACGCGGGGCTGTCGTTGCCGTCGCCCGTCTGCTCGGGACCGAAGAACTCCCCGGGACGACCGCCATCGGGCGAGCGCCCCGACAGCACCCGCTCCATCTCCCGCCACGTCGGCGGGCCCTGGTTCCAGCCCACTCAGCCAGTATAGAACACCTGTTCGACAGACGATGGGTGGCGGGCTGCCCCGCTCGCCTCGCCGACGACAATCCCCGCCACCCGACTGTGAATGTGTGTCGAACTGAAGGATGTGGGTGCTGCAGCACCCACATCCTTCGATTGGACCCACATCCTCGCCTCAGCTCGACGGCGCTCGGCACCCGCGCCCGTACCGGCGACACCGCGCCATCAGTCGGCCGACACCGCCCGCGGGATTCGACGATCCGCCACGGTCATGGCGATCAGCGCCGCCCCGATCACCACGATGGCCCACCCCGCGACGTGGAGTCCGCCATCGGTGGCGCGGGCGCCGAAGGCGATACCGATGAGGCTCGACGAGAAGATCGCCCCGAAGTACATGAACGTCCGGTACAGCCCGGATGCCACACCGATCGACTCCGGCGGACTCTGCGTGTAGAGCGTCGCCTGATTTGCATAACCGCTCAGTCCGTTGGCGACGCCGAACAGGAACGTCATCGCGAGCAGGATCCACAACCCGGACGAGTGATGGATCGCGACTGCGGTCACGCCCGCACCGACGAAGCAGAAACCCGTGAGGATCAACGGGATTCGTACCCAGCCGTGCGTCGAATTCACCCGCGCGCACACCACGCTCAGCGCCGAGTAAGGGATGAGGATGAGCCCGACCTGCGCCGCGGTGTATCCCGCGGACTGCTCCATCCACTGGCTGATGCCGTACATCGCCGTGTACGAGCCGAGCCCTGCCAGCATCTGGCGCAGGTAGGTGCGCACCAACGGGGAGTTGGCCGCGAGCATCCGCACATCAATGAGGGGTTGTGTCGCGCGCAGTTCCCAGAGCACCAGGAGCAACCCCGCTACGACGATCACCGCCAGCAGCCACCACTTCGGTGAACCGAGCGCGGCGAGGAACTCGAGCGTCGCGATCACGGTCACCGCGAAGAGCGCCACCCCGACGACGTCGACCACGCGGACGAGGCCACCGAAGCCGCCCACCTGCACCGGACCGTCACGAGGGATGCTGCGCAGCGCCCACGCGAGGGTGATCAGCGCGATCGGAATATTGACGAAAAACACTGCCCGCCAGCCGAACACACCGGTCAGCACACCACCGAGCGGCAGTCCGATCACCGCGATCACCTGGGCGGCGATCGAGAACCCGCCGAGCACGCGACTCGGCACTCCCGTTCCGAATGAGTCGGCACGAGACCGCACGAGCGCCATCGCCGTCGGATACGCCGCAGAGGTGCCGATGCCGATCAGGGCACGCGAGAGCATCAGGCACCAGAACGCCGGCGCGGCGGCACCGATGACACCGGCGATCAGCAGAATGACCAGCCCTGAGACGAAGACGCGACGAGGACCGAATACCGTCGCGAGCTTGCCCATTGTCGGTTGCGCCACTGCGCTGCACAGGTAGAGCACCGAGATCAGAATCGTCGTCTGGGCCGGACCCCGATGAAAGTCGACGCCGATCCCGACGAGCGCGGTGGCGATCATGGAACTGTTGATCGGGTTGAGTGTCGACCCCATCAACAGTGGCCCGGTGAACCGCCAGCCGAACGGATTGCGCTGTGCCACACCGGCGTCGCCGGTGGCCACGGCGCTCACTGAGCTGTGGCGTCGAGGAGTTCGAGAAGCTCTGCGGTCGAACCTGTCTCGGCGATCTGGGGAAACACCTCGCGCACGCTGTGCGCGTGACGCTCCCCGTCGGAATCGGTCATCGAGTCGGTCGGCAACGTCACGTTGAACCCCGCTTCGTGTGCGTCACGGGCCGTCGATTCGACACCTGCGCCACTGGCGATCCCGACGACGGCGACCTGGGTGACGCCCCTGGAACGCAACTCCTCCAGGAGGCCGGTACCCGCGAATGCACTGCGCGAATGTTTGGTCACCACCAGATCGTCAGGCTGGGGGGCGAATTCGTCGATGAGCTCGGTCCACTCCGTCGGCAATTGCGGCCTCGCCGATCCAGAGTTGCGGTCCGTCCGGCCGGGCGGCACGGCGTCGACGTTGACCATCACCACGAGGTGGCCGTACTTGCGGAATCTGTCGACCAATTGTCCTGCGCGGTCGACGATTTCCGACGCCGGGTACGGTGCGAGATTGTCGCGCAACGCGATTCCACGTTGCATGTCGATGACGATCAGTGCGACCCGCGGGTCGAGAGCTGTCATTGCCATGGATTCCTCCTTGATCGAAGCGACTATCAGGACTCCGCCACACGGCGGAGAAGCTCTGTTGCGGTGGCGATCTGCGCCCGTTCCTCGTCGGTGAGAACCTGCCCGAGCCGATCAGCGAGCCAGTCCTCGCGAGCCAATCGTCCACGCGCGTAGGTCTCGCGGGCCTTATCCGAGAGATCAAGGAGCGTCTTTCGACGATCGTTCGGATGAGGCGTCCCGACGATGAGTCCCTGCTCGAGCAGTGCCGCAACCGTCGTCGACATCGACTGCGGGCGAACACCTTCGGCCCGGGCGAGGTCGTTCGCCGTCGACGGTCCCCCACGTTCGAGCCTGCCGAGCACGTTGGTCTGCGACCGCGTGAGATCCCCGATCGGCCCCTGCGCGCGCAGTCGGCGATTGAGCGCCGCAAGCACGGGGCGCAGGGTCGCGGCCATCTCGGCGGGGTTCTCAGACATATCGTGAGTCTAGCAAATAGTCAGTCACCTGATAAGTCTCTTGATAGAAAGGGAGATTTCAGACAACTCCCCCGCCGATGCTGGATCTCCCGAGGCCTGACAACCCTCCGTGGTGACGTTGCCATTTGGCGATGTAAGTGTCAGGGTGAATCCGAGCACTTCTTACCGCGGAGTAAGAAAGAGCGAGTCCGCAGTTGCCAGCCGGCCGGAGGAACAGATGACCACGTATTTCATCACCGGAGGGACCGGGTTCATCGGACGCCGGGTGATCGAACGATTGCTCGCCGCAGACCGGGACGCGCAGGTCTACGCGCTGGTCCGCGCGGGGTCACGCACACGATTCGACGAGATGTTCGCCGACGCTCCGCCGGATCGCCTGCATCCGATCGCCGGGGATCTCACCTCGCCCGGGCTGGCCTTGTCCGGCACCGAACTGCCCGAGATCGACCACGTCATCCACCTCGCCGCGATCTACGACATGACCGCCGACGCCGAGGCCCAGCAGCGTGCAAATGTCGACGGCACCGCGCGCGTCGTCGACTTCGCCGTCGAACACGACGCGATGCTGCACCACGTCTCATCGATCGCTGTCGCCGGCGACTATGCGGGCGCCTTCACCGAGGACGATTTCGACCTGGGGCAGGGGTTTCCGACGCCGTATCACCGCACGAAGTACGAGGCGGAGAAGCTCGTCCGCGAGCGGGAGGGACTGCGCTGGCGGGTGTACCGGCCGTCGGTCGTGGTCGGCGATTCGCGGACGGGCGAGATGGACAAGGTCGACGGCCCGTACTACTTCTTCCCCCGATTGGCGCTCCTGGGACTCCTGCCATCGGGCATTCCACTGCCGATGCCAGACCTCGGTCGGCTCAATCTCGTTCCCGTCGATTTCGTGGCGCAATCCATCGCGACCCTCGTCGACGACGAGCCGGAGCGCAGTGGTGAGGTATTCCATCTCGGGGACTCGCGCGACCGTGGTGTCATCGGCATGTACAACGCGCTCGCGCCCGCGATCGGTTCACCCAAAGGTGTTGGCGTGGTGAGCAATCGGATCGTCGCACCAGCTATCGCGCTGACCGGATTCGGGCCGCTACGTCCGATCCGCGATCTTGTCGCGGAACAGGAGGGCATCCCACCCGCACTGCTCGACGGCATGCGAATGACGGCGGACTTCCGTGCCACACGAACCCTGGCACGATTGAGTGCGCGCGGCGTCGAACTTCCTGATCTCGACGACTACGGGCCCAGGTTGTGGGAGTACTGGACCACCCATCTCGACCCGTCGCGACACCGCAGGCACGACCCGCGCGGGCCGCTCGTCGGTAAGCACGTGTTGGTCACCGGCGGGTCGAGTGGCATCGGCAAGGCCACAGCCCGGATGTGCCTCGAACGGGGCGCCGACGTCTACGTGATCGCCCGCAGCGCAGACGAATTGGCGTCCGCGGTCGCCGATCTCAATGCGTCCCAATCGAAACCGGGCATTCCGCCCGGACGTGCTTATGCCTATCAGTGCGACATCACCGACGAGGAAGCGGTGCGGACACTGGTGAAATCGGTCATCGCCGACCACGACCACGTCGATATCCTGGTCAACAACGCGGGCCGGTCGATTCGTCGATCAACGCTCAATTCCGTTGAGCGCTCGCATGATTACCACCGGGTGATGGCGGTCAACTACTTCGGAGCCGTCAACGTCGTACTCGCACTGTTGCCGCACATGGTGGAACGACAGAGCGGGCATGTGGTGAATGTGTCGTCGATCGCCGTGCAGACGCGTGGCGCACGATTCGGCGCGTACGCGGCGTCGAAGGCGGCACTGGAGGCGTTCAGCGAGTCGACGGGTGCTGAAACCCTCTCCGAACACGTCTCGTTCACCAACGTGCGACTACCACTGGTCCGCACGCGGATGATCGCGCCCACCGAGGCCTATCAGAACTCCGCCGGGGTGTGGAGCGTCGACAAGGGGGCGTCGAAGGTGTTGCGGGGCATCGTGACGCGTCCTGCGCGGATCAGCCCGCCGCTCGGGCAGCTCGCCGAATTCGGCCGGAAGTTCACGCCGCGACTGACCGCACGGATTCTGCACCAGGAGTACCTTCTGGTCGACGAATCGGCGGCCTCCCTCGGTACCGTGGATCGGTGACCGACACCCCGTATCTCGCCGTCGACCTCGCCCGCCTCGATCGCAACCTGCAGGCGGTCGCCGAGCTCGCACGGAACGCTCACGTCGATCTGCGCCCCCACGCCAAGACGCACAAGACCGCAGAGCTCGCTCGACGCCAGATCGACAGCGGCGCTGTGGGACTCACGGTGGCGACGATCGGCGAGGCCGAGGCGTTCGCCGATGCGGGCGTCTCCGACCTGTTCCTCGCATATCCGCTGTGGGTGTGCGCGCACAAGGGTTCTCGACTGCGCGCGCTCGCCGATCGGATTGCACTCCGCCTGGCCGTCGACTCCGTCGAGGGTGCTGCGCGCCTTGCCGCCGAGCTGTCCGGCGCCGAAGTTCTCGTCGAAGTCGACTCCGGACAACACCGGACAGGTGTGGCACCCGAGTTCGCGGGCGAGGTGGCAGTAGCTGCGCGATCGGCTGGGCTCGAGGTGGTCGGGGTGTTCACCTTTCCCGGCCACGGATACCGCCCAGGACATGCGCGCCGTGACGCCGCCGCACAGGAGATCGCGGCACTCGCAGCGGCGGCAGAGCGGTTGCGCGACAAGGGAATCGATCCACGCGTGCGGAGCGGCGGCTCGACGCCGACGATCGAGTTCGCGGATTCGGGCGTGCTGACCGAGATCCGACCGGGCGTCTACCCGTTCTACGACGCCCAGCAGGTGGAGCTCGGCGTCTGCGGATTCGACGACGTGGCGCTGACCGCCGTCAGCACCGTCGTCCGTCGTGACGGGCGTCGTGTGGTTCTCGACGCGGGCAGCAAGATCATCGGCGCCGACCGCCCCGCGTGGGCCAGCGGACACGGTCGGATACTCGACGAGCCTGCCGCACGCATCGTCGCGCTCTCCGAACACCACGCGGTTGTCGAGTACCCGGACGAGTACGTCCCTTCGCTCGGCTCGACGGTGCGCGTCGTACCCAACCACGTCTGCACCGCGGTGAACCTCGTCGACGAGCTGGTCGTCGGCGGTGGTGCTGGTGAGGGTGGTGAGGGCGAGGTTGCGACGTGGCGCGTGGTCGCCCGCGGCGCGAACAGCTGACCGCGGGCTCCGCGCGCGTGCACGGCTCGGGTCGCGCCGCGCCGGCCCGCGCAGAAACTAGGGGAAAGAATTTTTCCGCGGGTTTCGTACCCCTCCCCCAGAAACAACACGAGAAAACGTAAAGAACCCAAGGAAAGAATCCTTCCCCTACTTTCCGCACCGCCGCGCACACCAGAGCACCGCTACTCGTACACGCCCTCGACCATCCATTCGCCTGCCCGGTAGTAGAGCAGCAGCGCGCGTGAATCCTCCAGGAGCACTTGGGCTCTGGCGACGATGCCGGTATCGTCCATGCCCGCAGGCCACGGTCCGGCCCACCAGCTCAACGCCCAGGTGTCGCGGGCGGCGTCGCGGCCGGGACGTGCCATGCGTACGACGGCGGGCTCGTCGGAGAACGCTCCCCGACCGGTGACGGTCACCGGTTGCCCCGACGCGTCGGTCAACGACACCGGGGCGCGGGACATGACCGCGGGTGCGGGCTGGGGCACGCGGCCTGGCCACGGTGCCTGCGGGTCGCGCTCGGGGATCTTCTCGTCACCGAGTGCGATCATCGTGATCTGCTCCGACGGCCCGCGACCACCACTGCGCACCGGCACCTGCACGGCGTCGCCACCGAGCAGACCCTGCACACGCTCCAACGACCGGCGTGCGCGCTCGGAGACCTCCGACTCGCCCGGCAGTCCCGCACCGGTCAGTGCGTAGCGCAACTCGCCGGCGTCGACCGTTTCCACCGGCTCGAGTCGAAGCATCGCGATCGGCGAGTCGGGTCGGGTGTCGCCGCGACTCCTCCCCCTGCCCGCGCCGGTCAGCCAGCCCTCCAACTGCCACCGGACGCGGTCGGCAGTGGCGTCGGGTGTCAGCGGTTGTGCACACCGCCAGATCCGTGAATGTCGTTGTCCGCGTTCGGTAACGGCCTCGACCCTGAGCTTGGTACACGCCGCGGGTACGTCGGCGAGTCGACGATGCAGCATGTCGGCGAGGCGTCGGCCAGCGAACGCCGCGGCGTCGATCCGGTCGATCGGTGGCTCACAGACGTACTCGATCACCAACTCCGGCGCGACCGCACTGCCCGACGGTCGACGATCGGTCAGCGCGTTGGCCAGCCGGTGGGCGACGGCGGCGTCGGCGGAGAATCTGGTTGCGACGTCGCGTGCAGACATCGCGGCGAAATCGCCGATGGTGACGAGTCCGAGTCGACGCAACAGATCGACCAGCTCTGCCCGTTCGGGCACAGACAAACTCGGCTCCACGTTCAGTTCTGCCACAGGGAGATCGGCCAGATAAGCGCGGCTTCCGCCCGGTTCGACGTGATGACCCCGACGTGCAGCGATCACCGCAGTGAACAGTTCATCGGCAACCCCGACCTGCGATTCGACTCCGCACACCGAGATCTGGTCGACGAGTTGTTCGGCCAGCGACTCCTCTCCGCCGTGATGTCGCGCGGCGCCATCGGCAGGCATCACTACCAGCCCCGGGCGTAGCACCTCGACCACGGCGACCACCTCGGCCACCGCAGCCACCACCGGCTCGAAGAAGCGTGCGTCACGATCGACGTCCGCGGTGAACACCCGCATCTCCGGACACACCGCCTGCGCCTGCCGTTTTCTCATGCCGCGTCGGACCCCCGCCGCTCGGGCAGTCGCCGACGTTGCGGTCACCCGATTGGCCGACAGCACCGCAATCGGTTGTGCCGGAGGCAGATCCTCGTCGGCCGCTGCCGCCATCGCTGGCCAGTCCGGGCACCACACGGCCATGACCCGACCCATCAGTTCGCCACCGCGGTGAGCATCTGGTCGTCTGCGCTGATCTGATCATCCGGTCTACCCACTACCGGTTCTTCCGGGCGTGTCAGCCCCACCAGCCCTGCTTGACCCTGCGCACTCAACGAACTCAGATCGACGTCGGCGCTGCGTCGCCTGCGGTCACGCCCGGTTGCGGTGACCTGCAGCCGCAGACCCCCGATCCGACCGTGCCCACGCCGTGCTGCGGAGAGATCGGCGCCCGACGTTCCCGGGACATGCCGGTAGGTGAGCACGCTCGCCTCCATACGCACCTGCGCGCCCGGCCAATGACCGTCGACGACCAGCAGCGCCGACGACTGCTGGCGCACCCGGCCGCTGACCACCCGGCACCGCGCGGGCGCAACGTCGACTCCACGCAGGCCGAGCACCACCAGATCCATGCCGTCGAGCAGCACCGAGGCGATCTCGATCGGATCGACCCCCGGATCCGGCACGATGGCGATACGGGCGAGATCGGCGCCCATCTCTGCGACCGACAACAAGCTCAGCCACGGCAAGCCGACGATTCCCACCTGACCACCACTGCGACTCACCGCGGCGATCATCGCGACCACCAACGACCGGGCTCCCGAACAGTCGATCACGCTCCCTCGGGCGATTCCCCCGCGGCGAGCATCATGCTGTCGAGAGTTACTGTGCGGCAACAGATCTGCGAGAACATCCGGAAGCGGCAACCTATCGCCGACCTCGTCGACACGATCGACGGACAACCTGTCCGGCATGCCGGACAGCACCGCCATTCGCTTGCGAAGTTGCGCCAACGTATCGGCCCGCGCCCCGTCGGGCAGACCATCCCGGTCGGGCAGACCGCCCTCATCGAGAGCATCGCCATCCGACTGCGATGCGTTCGGATGAGCCAACGGCAAAACACTCATGAAGACCTCCTGGCCAGCGTTGTGATGCATGGCGAGCCGGGAAGTTGCTGCGCCGTCGGTCGCTCGGATCACCGAGTTTGATCGAACGTTTTTTCGATATTCAGATCGTACGACGCCCCTCTGACACTCCGCAACAGCCCAGGTGACGAACGGTCGAGCCGCCGCCCGCGAATGGCAGATATGACCAAAATATGCCCGTTGACCTGCACTGTTTGACCGAACACAACCTTCGACAAACCGTCGACACCGCAGACGCGACGACCGGCGCAGGAGCCGACATGATCACCACCCGCAACGGCGCAGACCCACAGCGACGCAGACCCACAGCGACGCAGACCCACGACGACGCAGACCCCACAGCGACCCGCACAACAACCACGCCGCCCGAGAACACCTGGGCGGCGTGGCTCAGAACCGCTTGACTCAAAACCGCGCGGCTCAGAACTGCGCGGCCTAGAACTGCGCAGCCTAGAACTGCGCGGCTCAGAACAAGGTCAACGCCTCGGCCATCTCGGGCGGTGCGATCAGGTCGCGCTCGCCGGTATCCACCAACTCCGTCCTGCCGTGATCGCGGCCGGTCAAACCGTGCCGAGCCACCAACGGCTGCAATCGATCTCGCAGCCACGACGAGTACTCCGCGGTGACATAGGCACCACGCCCGTAGAGGCCGCGGTACTTGCGCACCAGCGCCGGGTGGTTCTCGGCGAGCCAATTCATGAACCATGGCTTCGTCGAGCTGCGCAGATGCATCGGAAACGCCGTCACACCGGCGGCGCCCGCCTCGGCGAGTGCTCCGAGCAGCGCGTCGAGATGCGCAGTGGAGTCGCTCAGATACGGGATGACCGGAGCGACCATCACATGTGGCGCGAAACCCGCATCGGCGATGGCACGAATGAGCTCCAGTCGCGCCCGCGGCGACGGCGTCCCGGGTTCGATCTGTTTCTGCAGGTCGTCGTCGAAGATCGCCAACGACACACCGATGCTCACCGGGATCTGTCCGGACGCCTGACGCAGCAGGGGCAGATCCCGACGTAACAGCGTGCCCTTCGTCAGTATCGATATCGGGGTGCCCGACTCCGCCAACGCGGTGATCACGCCGGGCATCAGGCGATAGCGCCCCTCGGCACGCTGATACGGATCGGTGTTGGTACCGAGCGCGACGGTGTCGTGTTGCCACGAGCGCCGACGTAGTTCTTTGCGCAACACCGCGGCGACGTTGAGCTTGACCACCACCTGGGAGTCGAAATCACGCCCGGCATCGAGGTCGAGGTACTCGTGCGTCGGCCGCGCGAAGCAGTATCGGCACGCGTGCGAACATCCACGAAAGGTGTTGACCGTGAACCGGAACGGCAGCCCCGACCCCTCCGGCATGGCATTGAGCGCACTCTTGGCGAGCACCTCGTGAAAGGTGATGCCCTCGAACTCCGGAGTCTGCACCGACCGGACGAGTCCGGCGCGCGCAAATCCCGGCAGTGCGCCGTCGTCGGCTTCGACCACCTGTTCGGACCACCTCATGCCGATGAGTCGAACATACGTACTAGGTGGTGTCAACCCGCCGCGCCCCGCCGCCGAGCGCACCGAGCACCGACCCGGAGTCAGCCGCGCGGCTATCATGCCGGTATGTCATTCGCCGAGAGCTACCGCACACCGGGTCCCCAGTACCTGGTGGCCGGCCGTTATCGGCTGAAATCCCGAATCGGCGGCGGTGGCATGGGCACCGTCTGGCTCGCCCGCGACCAACTGCTCGATCGCGACGTCGCGGTCAAGCAGGTCCTCTCCACCGAGGGACTCTCCGACGATTCCGCCGACAATGCCCGTAAGCGCGCGATGCGCGAGGGCAGGATTGCCGCGAAACTCGCCCACCGCAACGCGATCGCGATGCACGACGTTGCGCTCGACCGCGGTGAACCGTGGCTGGTGATGGAGTACCTTCCGTCACGGAGTATCGCCCAGATCCTCTACTCGGCAGGCACACTCGACGTCACCGAATCGGCCAAGATCGGCGCACAGGTCGCCGACGCCATGACCGAGGCCCACGCCGCGGGCATCGTGCACCGCGACATCAAGCCCGGCAACATCCTCATCTCCGAATCCGGACGTCACGCGGGGCTGGTCAAACTCACCGATTTCGGTATCTCTCGCGCCAAGGACGATGTCTCCCTGACGCAAACCGGCGTGATCACAGGCACCCCAGCATATTTCGCCCCCGAGGTCGCGCGTGGTGCCGAACCGTCTGAGGCATCGGACGTGTACTCGCTCGGTGCGACGGTCTACACGATGGTCGAGGGCGAACCACCGTTCGGAGTCGACGACAACTCACTTGTCATGTTGCACAAGGTGGCTCGTGCGCAGATCAACCCGATGAAGCGGGCAGGCGCACTCGAACCAGTGCTGCTGCACATGCTCGAGCCCAGCCCCACAAAGCGGATCACAATGGCACAGGCCCGTGACGAACTCATCGCGGTCGCGTCCGGCGGGCGCGCCTCCGCCGATCAGATACTGACGAGCCTGATTCCCCGCGCATCGGGTGCGACAACCCTTCCCCCGCATACGCCGCACGGCGCGAGTCCCGCAGGACCCGGCCAGACGTCACAACCAGATTCGGCCCGCCCCGGTGGTTTCCCGTCGGCCCGCCCCAGGTCAGACCAACGAACCTCCGGCACGTCGGTGGCCACCGGATGGCAGACCCCACCGTCGCAACCTCGACACCACACTCTGGTCTCGTCGACACCGCCATTCCCGAGCGGGCAATATCCGAGTGGCCAGTACCCGAGTGGCCGGTATCAGGGCGAGCATTACCCGATCGACCCCTACGCGAGTCTTCCACCCTCCCAACGAGCTTCGGGCACATCGCCGACGGCGCTCGCGCTGGCGGTACTCGCCTTCTTCGTGGTGCTGGCCGTCGTGATCGTCCTCGCGATCGTCTTGATGCGCTGAGCCTCAACCGATGTGGCGGGTGGCCGCCCACCGGGTCAACGCATTTCGGTTGGACTGCTGAGTCTTCCGCAAGACATTCGACGCGTGGGTTTCTACGGTTTTGATCGAGATGAACAACTCCTCGGCGATCTCGCGGTAGGTGTATCCGCGCGCCAACAGACGCAACACCTCGAGCTCTCGCCTTGTGAGAGAGTCGAGTTCGGGATCGAGGGCGGGCTCGGGCACCGACGACTTACCAGTAAACGAATCGAGCACGAATCCGGCGAGGCGCGGACTGAATACCGCATCGCCATCTGCGACGCGCCGAACCGCGTCCGCGAGTTCCCGACCGTCGATTGTCTTGGTCACGTACCCGCGTGCGCCCGCCCTGATCGTGGCGATCACATCCTCAGCGGCGTCGGACACGCTGAGCGCGAGGAAGACGGGCACGTCGTCGCCCAATGTCTCTGTGACACCGCGCAATACGGAGACACCACCACCGGCGGGCATGTGTACGTCGAGGAGCACGACGTCTGGCCGTAGTCGCGTGATCGCAGTGATCGAATCGGCGACGGTGCCCGCCTCGCCGACCACGTGCAATCCCGGTTCGTCGGCGAGTTCGGCACGTACACCCGAGCGGAACACCGCGTGGTCGTCGACGAGAAACACTCGGCACAACGCGCTCTGTGCATCCGGCCCGGCGGTCGCGTTCTCGTTCATCGTGCCTTCCCGTGGTCGATCGACTCGTCGGTGTGCGTGGTTTCCTGCGTGGCCTCGTGGCCATCGGTGTCCGCGTCGGCGTGCGTCGTGGGACGCGGCATGATCAGTCGGATGTTCGTGCCGCGCCCCGGCGTCGAATCGATACGTGCCTGTCCCCCAGCACGTTCCACCCGAGACGTGATGGAGCGGGTAAGCCCCTGTCTGTCCGGGTCGACACCGTCGCGATCGAATCCGACGCCTCGATCGCGCACGAACACCTCGACCTCCTCGTCGCCCACCTCCATGTAGACGTCGACGCTACGCTCGCCGGAGTGCTTGGCCGCGTTGACGAGCGCCTCGCGCGTCGCGCCGATCAGAGCGGGCCAGCGTCGTACCTCGCTCCCCGGTCCGTGACGGGCTCCCTCGTCGGGCCGCAGATCACCGACGGTGATCACCTCGACCTCGATCCCATACGTGTCTTCCACCTCTGCGCCGACCTCTCGGATCGACGCACTCAACGACGTGCCGCGCTGCGCGACGTCGCCGAAGAGCCACCCACGCAGCTCGCGCTCCTGACTGCGGGCCAACCGGGCAACCTCCTCGGGCTTGCCCGCCTGCTTCTGGATGAGCGCGAGGGTCTGCAGTACCGAGTCGTGCAGGTGCGATGCGATCTCCTCGCGCTCGGCGTTTCGGATACGGGCGGCACGCTCCTCGTTCAGCGCGCGCCACAACCGCATCCACAGGGGCACGGTCAGCAGAACGACACCGATCAACGTGGCCGCAACGGCGAGCAACGTGGTGCTCAAGCCGCCGTAGTTGCGTCTGCCCGCCACGACTATCACTGCAAGACCACCGACGACGAGAACCGCGCCGCCCGCCAACCGTGTCCAGGTGAGCGCGGTGCTGTGGGGCGCGGTCTTCGACGTGTCGAACTCACGCCATACCAGGCCCGCACCGACCATGACGAACACGAACGGCACGAGATAGGCGGCAGGCGTTCCCGACGCCGCGAACCCGACAACGGTCATCGCAACCAGCGCGAGCACCGCGAGACCCAATGCCTGTCGACGCTCCCCCGGCGCGGGCGATTCGGTGTCGTTGCCCTGCGGGCAGAAGAACCACAGCAGTCCGTAGGCCAGCACACCGGCACCCGCCAGCGCAGCCAACACCACAAACACCACACGGACGCGGAACGCATCGACGCCGAGATGGTCGGCAACGCCGCCCGCGACGCCACCGATGACCCGGCCCGCGTCACGCCGCACCAGCCGAGGGATCGGTGGCACGTCCGGGGCAGCAGGGGTACTCACACTTCGATACTGCCCCACACACCCCGGTCGCCACATCAGGGTTGTTCCCCGATTTCCGGGGGAACGTCAGGGTATGTCCCCGATGCCCACAGCACGCGATGCCGCCAGGATTGGACTCATGGATGCCACACAAGTTCGCGGAGACATCGAACAGCTCTGGCACACGCGTCCCGTTCGCCCGGCGATTCCACGCACCGTCGCAGGTGTCTGCGCCGGCATCGCGTTCCGTTACCGCGTCGATCCGACGCTCGTGAAGGTGGCCTTCGTCGTCTCGACGCTGTTCGGTGGTAGCGGCCTGCTCCTCTACATCATCGGCTGGATCGCATTCCCCTCGAGCAGACTGTCGGCCGCCGGACCCGCCAACGATCACAGCGCACACGGTCACGGCCGCCACCACAACCCGAAGTTCGTGATCGTCGTCGCCGTCGTGATCATCCTGGTGATGTCGTTCGGTCCGCACGGCACCTGGAGTTCGGGCGCCGTGCTCGGCACCGTCCTGATGGTGCTCGGCTGGTGGCTGCTGTTCCGTCGAACACCCACACCGCTTCCCGGTACCAGCGCCGACACGCTCGACGCGGGGCCGTCGGCCAGTTCGGATGAGTTCCAACGCTGGACTCCACGCGCGCTGCGCACCGGAGCAGCACCGACATTCGCGAGCTCGACGGGAGCGCCGGTCGCTGCCCCGACCCCCGCCGCCGTCGACGTCCCCACCGCACCTTGCGTCGACAGTGCCGACGCGGTGACCTCGGTGTTCACCACCGCCGACCGTCAACCGCCCTCGTGGGACCCGCTCGGTGCCGCACGGTTCGCCTGGGATCTACCCGAACCCTCGACGCCGACGCCCCCCGCGGTACCGGAGAACCGACGCTCCTCGACTCGGGCATCGCTCCTCGTCGTCGGAGCGGCACTTCTGGTGGCGATGAGCGGTGTGGCGGCACACCAGGCGGGTGTCGAGTGGTTCACCCCGACACGCATTCTCTCCTTGGCCCTCGCGGTCGTGGGCGTTGGCCTGCTCACGCTCGCCGCGTTGCGTCGATCCACTGGGCGACGGCAGGTCGGACTCGTCCCCCTCACCGTCGCGTTGGGCGCGGCGGTCATCGTCACAGGCGCAACGACAACGTGGGTCGGACAGTCCGACGAGAGCGTCGTGCCGTCCGGCGGCGTGGGTCAGCGCATGTATAAGCCACTGTCCGAGAACGACATTCGCGACAGCTACTCGGTCACCATGGGCGCACTCGAACTCGACGTCCGCGACCTCACACTCACGTCGGACCGCACCGTCGACCTTCGTGCGGGCCTCGGCGAGGTGACCGTGCGGGTTCCGAAGGACATGAACGTGCGGGCGAACTGCACGTTGAATGTCGGTGATCCGCAATGTCCAGAAGGGCTATCCGTCGGCACGGCCGGCGCCGACATGCCGGTGTTGACGATCAACGCGCACGCCAACGTGGGCAGCGTGGAGGTGACCCGATGAACGACTGGAGCCCAAAAGGCATGGAAGCAGAAGGCAAGGGAACCGGGAGCACCGAGCAGGCTAGTGATGCCGTCGGCCGCCGCGCACCCGGTCTCGCCCTCCTCGGCATCGCCGCGATCGCGGTGGCGATCTGGGGCCTGACCGATAAGCCCGGTCTCCCGTCGGCGTCGGTCCTCGGCTGGGGCGTCGTCGGGATCGGGCTGATCGTCGGCCTGGTGCTCCTGGTCAGCGGCGCGCGACGGCGATAGTGTTCGCCTCTACTTCCGCTTGGCCCCTATTCCCACTCGATGGTGCCTGGCGGTTTGCTCGTGACGTCGAGGACGACGCGGTTCACGTCGGGCACCTCGTTGGTGATGCGGGTGGAGATCGTCTCGAGCACCTCATACGGCACGCGCGTCCAGTCGGCGGTCATCGCGTCCTCGCTCGATACCGGCCGGAGGACGATCGGATGCCCGTAGGTGCGGCCGTCGCCTTGGACGCCGACGCTGCGCACGTCGGCCAGCAACACCACGGGGCACTGCCAGATCTGGTGATCGAGACCCGCAGCGGTCAGCTCCTCGCGGGCGATGAGGTCGGCCTTGCGCAGCATCGAGAGGCGGTCGGCGGTCACGTCGCCGACGATGCGGATGGCAAGACCGGGTCCGGGGAATGGCTGACGCGCCACGATCTCCTCGGGCAAACCGAGTTCACGTCCGACCGCTCGCACCTCGTCTTTGAACAACAACCGCAGGGGCTCGACGAGGCTGAACTCGAGATCGTCTGGCAGCCCGCCGACGTTGTGGTGGCTCTTGATGTTTGCGGTACCACTACCGCCGCCGGATTCGACGACGTCGGGGTACAGCGTGCCCTGGACCAGGAAGTCGACCTTGTCGCCGTTGGCCGCCCGATCGCCGAGCACGTCACTGACCGCACCTTCGAACGAGCGGATGAACTCGCGTCCGATGATCTTACGTTTGGTCTCGGGATCGCTGACGCCGGACAGTTCGGCGAGGAACTTGTCTGCGGCGTCGACCGTCACCAGCCGCGCACCGGTGGCGGCGACGAAGTCGTGCTCGACCTGCTCACGCTCACCGGCACGTAGCAGTCCGTGGTCGACGAACACGCAGGTCAGACGGTCGCCGATGGCTCGCTGAACCAGCGCTGCCGCAACCGCGGAGTCGACACCGCCGGACAGACCGCAGATCGCGAGGCCGTCGCCGATCTGGTCGGAGACCTGGTCGATCAGTGCGTCGGCGATGTTCGCGGGCGTCCAATCGGCCTCGAGGCCCGCGATCTCGTAGAGGAACCGGGTGAGTACCTGCTGTCCGTGCGGCGTGTGCAGCACCTCGGGGTGGTACTGCACGCCTGCCATCTTCGACTCGACGGACTCGAACGCCGCGACGGGCGCACCGGGCGTCGATCCTGTGACGACGAAGCCCTCGGGCGCCACCTGCACGGCGTCGTTGTGGCTCATCCACACGGGCTGGTTGCGATCGAGACCGCGATGCAGCACGCCGTCGTCGGTGGCGGTGAACGTCGTGCGCCCGAACTCGCGCCCACCTGTGTTGGCCACCTCGCCGCCGAGCGCGGCAGCCATTGTCTGAAAGCCATAGCAGATCCCGAACACGGGGATGCCCAGCTCGAGGATTGCGGGGTCGAGGCTCGGCGCGTCGTCTGCGTAGACCGATGCCGGCCCGCCGGACAGGATGATCGCGGCAGGATCCTTGGCCTTGAACTCGTCGATCGAGGCGTCGTGGGCGATGACCTCGGAGTAGATGCGCGCCTCACGGACACGTCGAGCGATCAGTTGCGCATACTGTGCACCGAAGTCGATGACGAGGACCGGTCGCGGGCCCTCGACGAGCGCGTTCTCGGCAGAAGATCGGTCGGCAGGCGAGTTGTCGGCGGAAGAGTCTGTCACCACCCCATTCTATGCGTGCGCACCGACGTCATCACCGCGCAGGCGGCACCCGTCACCGCCGCGCAGGCGGGGCCCTCGGAGCGCAGGTGCCGCCGTGGGATACTCCATGTCGATATGAGCACCTCAGACGAGCGCGAAAAGGCCAGGTCATCCGCCGACAGGCCGGGGCGGCGATGGCTGTCCCTGTCGATCTCCGACATCACCCAGGCCGCCGTGTTCGCCGCACTGATCGCCGCACTCGGCTTGCCGGGGCAGATCAGCGTCGGCAGCGCGGGCGTACCCATCACGTTTCAGACCCTTGGTGTGATGCTGACCGGCGCCATCCTCGGCCCCAAGAAGGGCACGCTGGCGGTGGTCATCTTCATGGTCCTCGCGATCGCGGGACTCCCGATCCTCTCGGGCGGTCGCAACGGATTGACCGCGCTGTCGTCGCCGACGGCCGGGTTCTTCGTCGGCTTCCTGCCCGGCGTGTTCGTGATCGGGTTGTTGACGGCGTTCATGATGCCGCGCTATCGAATCCTGCTGGGCATCGTGTCGAATCTGATCGGCGGAGTGCTGGTGATCTACATCTGCGGCACCATCGGCCTGATGATTCGCGCCGACCTCACGCTGTGGGCGGCGATCGCGGCCAACGGCTGGTTCATCGCAGGCGATGCCGTCAAGGCGGTGATCGCGGCGCTCGTCGCCAGCCAGGTGCACCGGGGGTGGCCGGGCCTCATCACCCCACTGCGCATCCGACGTGGACGCGTCGTCTCACTCACCGCATGACAACTCACCGCATGGACCTCGCGTGATCGAATTCCGCGACGTCTCACACTCATTCGACGGCCGTCGGGTGTTGAGTGACGTCTCGGTCGACCTCCCCGAACGACGCATCGGCATCGTGGGTGCCAACGGCAGCGGAAAGTCGACGCTGGCGCGGATGATCAACGCGCTCGTCGTCCCCGACACCGGGACCGTCGTGGTCGATGGCCTCGACGCGTCGAAGGAGAAGCGTCGTGTTCGACGGCGCGTCGGGTTCATCTTCTCCGACCCTGACCGGCAGATCATCATGCCGACGGTGCGCGAAGACATCGAACTCTCGCTGACCAGAACGGATCTGAACAAAGCCGAACGTCGAGACCGCGCGATGAGCGTGCTCGATCGTTTCGGCCTCGCCGACCACGCCGACCAACCCGCGAGCAGATTGTCCGGCGGGCAGAAGCAACTTCTCGCACTCGCAGCCGTATTCGTCACCGAACCGTCGATCATCGTCGCCGACGAACCGACGACGCTCCTCGATCTACGCAACAGCCGCATGTTGCGCCGCGTGTTCGCCGACCTGGATGTCCAACTCGTCGTGGTCACCCACGACCTCGACCTGGTCGACGACTTCGAGCGCGTTCTCGTCATCGACGACGGGGTCATCACCGTCGACGATGTGCCCGGCGTCGCACTGCCCGCCTATCGCGAGGCGATGGCATGAATCCGCTCGGCACGTACCGGCCCGGAAACTCGCTGCTGCACAGGGCCTCCCCTGGCGTGAAGTTGCTGGGCCTCGCCGCAGGCATTCTCGTCATCACCCTGTGTGTGAGAACCCTTCCGGCGCTCGGGATTGCCGCCGCCGCGGTCGTCGCGGTCTACGCCCTGGCCGGCATCGGCCCTGTCACGGCGTGGCGCCAGTTCCGGCCGACGCTGTGGATTCTGTTGTTCGTCTTCGTGTTTCAGCTCATCTTCACCGACTGGCGTCGAGCGGTTCTGGTGTGCGGCATACTCGCGCTCTCGGTACTGTTGGCCGCCGTCGTCAGCCTGACCACCCGCACCACCGACATGCTCGATTCGCTGACGCGCGCCATGTCGCCGCTGAGCAAGCTCGGCGTGCGCACCGACCTGATCGCGATCTCGCTCGCCCTGACCATCCGGACGATTCCACTGATCGTCGAGATCGCAGGCCAGGTCGACGAGGCGCGCCGCGCACGCGGACTGCGGCCCGGTGCACGAATCCTGGTCGCGCCCATCGTGATCGCCGCGCTGCGGACCGCCGACGGGTTCGCCGAGAGCCTCAGCGCCCGCGGGCTGGACTGATCACACCGGAGTGCTCGGGTTCCGAGCCGCGCAGAAAGTTACGCCTCGTGGGTCGTTCGCATGTACCGGTACAGGCGGAGGAACCGCAGGGTGTGGTTTTCTGCGCGCGCCACCCCCGCTGCCGGGCGTGCGGTCAGGACGTCACAGCCGAGGACACCGGCGTGATCGGCAGCCGCAGCGCACCGGGCGCGTCGGCGGGCACAACCGGGTGTGCCGGCGCGATCGGGGCGAGCCGTAGGTAACCACTTCCCTGCTCGGGACGCTGGTCGTCTTCGCCCTTGTTGGGCCATAACGAGATCGCGCGCTCGGCCTGCGCCGAGATGGTCAGCGACGGGTTGACGCCGAGGTTCGCCGAGACCGCAGCACCGTCGGTGACATGCAGTGTCGGATAGCCCCACACACGGTGGTACGCGTCGACGACGCCGTTCGCGGGGTCGTCGGAGATGGCACACCCGCCGAGGTAGTGGGCGGTGAGCGGCATGTTCATCACGTCGCCCCACGTGCCACCGGCGAGCCCTCCCGGCAGGATGTCGGCGATGCGTCGAGTTGCCTCGTTGCCCTTGGGAATCCACGTCGGATTCGGCTCACCGTGGCCCTGCTTGCTCGTGACGTAGCGGAACGGCCCGCGCTTGCGAACGAATGTGGTCAGCGAGTTGTCGCTGCTCTGCATCACCAGGGCGATCACGGTGCGCTGACTCCACTTGCGCACGAAGAGAAGCCGCACGAGAAGGAAGGGATTCCGCGCGATCTCCTTCAGGAACTGGCCGAACCGGTTGCGCCTGCTCCCACCATCGGTGAGCACCGTCTGCAGATACGCAATCGCGTTGCTGCCCTTGCCGTATCGAACCGGCTCGATGTGCGTGTTGGGCTCCGGATGGAACGACGACGTGATCGCCACCCCGTGCGAATAGTCGTGCTGCGGATCGTATTTCGCGGCCATCGCGCCGAGGATCGATTCGGAGTTGGTACGGGTCAGCGCGCCCATCGCGTCGGAGATATTCGGAAGCGTCGTGCCCTTCGCTCGGTGGAGAAGCTTCTGGGTGTTGAACGTTCCGGCCGCGACGATCACCTGATCTGCGGTGAAGGTGCGCTTACCCGCGCCGAACGGACCCCACGACGACGAGCCCCTGGTCTCGACCTCCCACGTCCCGTCGGCACGCTGCACGAGTCCGTCGACGGTGGTGCGGTCGATGATCGTTGCGCCATTGCGCTCGGCGAGACCGAGGTAGTTCTTCATCAGGGTGTTCTTCGCGCCGACCCGACAGCCGGTCATGCACGCGCCACATTCGGTGCACGCGGTCCGCTCGGGTCCGGCTCCACCGAAGTACGGATCCGGGACGGTCTCGCCCGGCACTCCCGCCAGGCCGGTCTTGGCACCGAAGAACACGCCGACCGGCGTCGACGTGAACGTGTCGGCCGCACCCATCTGCTCGGCGACGGTGCGCATCACCCGATCCGATTCGGTGACAGTGGGATTGGTGACGACACCCAGCATGCGTCGAGCCTGTTCGTAGTGCGGCGTGAGCTCGGCCTCCCAGTCGGTGATGTGGTTCCACTGCGGGTCGGTGAAGAACGGTGTCGGAGGCTTGTACAGAGTGTTGGCGTAGTTGAGCGAGCCACCGCCGACGCCCGCTCCCGCCATGATCATCACGTCTTTGAGTGCGTGGATGCGCTGAATCCCGTACAGCCCGAGCTTCGGCGCCCAGAGCCACTTGTGGAGACGCCAACTCGTCTTGGCGAACTCGTGGTCTTCGAACCGACGTCCGGCTTCGATCACCCCGACGCGGTACCCCTTTTCGACGAGGCGCAGCGCACTGACGCTGCCGCCGAAACCGGAACCGACGATGAGCACGTCGAAGTGAGACTTGTTCTCGCGCTGGTTGAGCTTGTTCTCGCGCTGGTTGAGCTTGTCGAAACCATGGTGGGCTGCCATAGCCAACCATTCTAACGCTCGTTGTCACATGACGTGACGGCGGTCTCACCTGATGGGCAAGTGCGGCCTCACGCGCGGACCGACAGCCCTACCTTCTGAAACTCCTTGAGATCGGAGTAGCCGGCCTTCGCCATCGAACGACGCAGCGCGCCAACGAGATTCAGCTCTCCGAACGGGTCGTCGGACGGTCCGTTGAGCACGGTCTCAAGGCTTGGTCGGCCCTCGTCGGTCGCGACGCGCAGCAGTGCGCCGCGCGGAGTGTCGGGATGTGCTGCGGCCGACGGCCAGTACCAGCCATGCCCTGGGGCTTCGGCTGCTGCGGCCAACGGAGTGCCGAGCACCGCGGCGTCGGCTCCACAGGCGATCGCCTTGGCGAGATCGCCCGAGGTGTGGATGTCGCCGTCGGCGATGACGTGAACGTAGCGTCCACCGGTCTCGTCGAGGTATTCCCGACGTGCCGCCGCGGCGTCGGCGATGGCGGTGGCCATCGGAACGCCGATACCGAGCACCTCCGACGTCGTCGTCGCTCCTTCGGCGGAGCCGTATCCGACGATTACGCCGGCAGCGCCGGTCCGCATCAGGTGAAGCGCTGTCCGGTGGTCGTGCACGCCGCCCGCGATCACCGGGATGTCGAGTTCGGCGATGAATGTCTTGAGGTTGAGGGGTTCTTCTTCGCCCCGGACAACGTGCTCGGCGGAGATGATCGTGCCGTGCACGACCAGGATCTCCACTCCGGCTGCCAGGAGAGCAGGCGTCAGTTCCGGCGCGTGTTGCGGGCTCACGCGGACGGCGGTCGTCACGCCTGCGTCGCGCACAAAGCTCACTGCTTCGCCGAGCAGATCGGTATCGATCGGGGCGCGATGCAGTTCCTGCAGAAAGCGCACGGGCGCGGACGGATCGGGATCGTTGAGCGCGATGTCGACGAGTTGCGCGATCTTTTCCTCAACTTCGCGGTGACGCGCCCAGAGGCCCTCGCCGTTGATCGCGCCGAGGGAGCCGAGCTTTCCGAGCGTCACCGCCATCTGTGGGGAGACGAGGGCGTCGGTGGGATGGCTCAGGATCGGCGAGTCGAATCGATACGCGTCGATCTGCCAGGCCGTCGACACCTCTTTCGACGAGCGCGTCCGTCGTGATGGGACGATGCTGATGTCGTCGAGTTCGTATGTTCGACGGGCGGTTCTGCCCATGCCGATATCGGTCAGGTCACGCACCGTTGCGCCTCTCTTGGGGTTTGATGGACTGCTATTCGACTGTGCGGCGTCGTGATCGCGACGATCACGACGACGTCAGCGGGAATAGTAGTTCGGCGCCTCGGCGGTGAGTGTGATGTCGTGCGGATGCGATTCCTTGAGGCCCGCCGCGGTGATCTGGACGAACCGTGCACCCTGTAGGTGATCGATGGTCGACGATCCGGTGTACCCCATCGACGCACGAAGCCCGCCGACGAGCTGGTGGACCACCTGGCCGAGTGGCCCGCGGTAGGGCACCCGTCCTTCGATGCCCTCGGGGACCAGCTTCTCCTCGGCGAGCACGTCGTCTTGGAAGTAGCGGTCCTTGGAGTACGACTTGGCCTGTCCACGACCCTGCATGGCGCCGAGCGATCCCATGCCTCGGTAGCTCTTGAACTGCTTACCGTTGACCAGGATCAGGTCGCCGGGAGCCTCGGCCGTGCCTGCGAGGAGCGAACCGAGCATGACGGTCGACGCGCCCGCCGCGAGTGCCTTGGCGATGTCGCCGGAGTACTGCACGCCACCGTCGGCGATGACCGGAACGCCTGCCTTGTTGCAGACGGCGACGGCTTCGAGGATGGCGGTGATCTGCGGGGCACCGACACCTGCGACGACGCGGGTCGTGCAAATCGAGCCGGGACCGACACCGACCTTGACGGCGTCGGCGCCCGCGTCGACGAGCGCCTGCGCGGCCTCACGCGTTGCGACATTGCCGCCGACGATCTGCACGCGATCGCCGATCTCGGCCTTGAGCTTGGCGACCATCTCGAGCACCAGCCGGTTATGCGCGTGGGCGGTGTCGACGATGATCACATCGGCGCCGGCGTCGGAGAGCGCCATCGCGCGTTCCCACTGCGGGTCGCCGGTTCCCACGGCCGCACCGACGAGCAGTCGACCGTCGGAATCCTTGGTGGCGAGCGGGTGCTGCTCGGTCTTGACGAAGTCCTTGACCGTGATGAGGCCGGTGAGCTTGCCGTTGCCGTCGACGATCGGCAGCTTCTCGACCTTGTTGCGACGCAGGAGGCCCAGCGCGGCCTCGGCGGACACGCCCTCCTGCGCGGTGATGAGCGGCGCCTTGGTCATCACCTCGGAGACCGGGCGGTCCTGGTCGACCTCGAAGCGCATGTCGCGGTTGGTGATGATGCCGACGAGTTCGCCGCGATCGTCGACGACCGGCAGGCCGGAGATGCGGTACCGGGCACACATGGCGTCGACCTCGGCGAGGGTGTTGCTCGGCGAACAGGTCACCGGATCGGTCACCATGCCCGCCTCGGAGCGCTTGACCGTCTCCACCTGGCCGGCCTGGGCCTCGATCGACAAGTTGCGGTGAAGGACGCCCATGCCGCCCGCGCGCGCCATGGCGATGGCCATGCGCGACTCGGTGACGGTGTCCATCGCCGAACTGACGAGAGGCACGCGGAGCGTGATCTCCTTGGTCACCCGCGTGGATGTGTCGACCTCACTGGGAATCACATCCGATGCCGAGGGCAACAAGAGGACGTCGTCAAACGTCAGTCCGAGCATTGCGACCTTGCCGGGGTCGTCTCCTCCGGTGCGAACCTGCGTCATTCGTCCATTCTATCTGGTAATGGGACGCCGCTGATTTCGCCCGCAGCGAAGCGATCGCGTCGGCACGTGGATGCGCCGCCCCGTTCTGCACGACGAAGAGCGAGGAGCGAAGCGACGATGCGATGAGGACGAAGAACGGGGCGAGAGGCGCAGCCACGAGCCGCGCAAAAACAATCTGTGGAGCGATGCGGCAGCCATGCGCTGCAATCGGTTACGGTGGAGTCGTGCGTGATCATCTCCCACCGGGCCTTCCACCAGACCCGTTCGCCGACGACCCCAGCGATCCGGCTTCGATGCTGGATTCGATGGAGCCTGGCATCCCTTTGGATGAGAGCGAGCGGCTCGCGGTCGAGGAGGATCTGGCCGACCTCGCCGTCTATGAGGCGTTGCTGGCACATCGGGGGATTCGTGGGCTCGTCGTGGTCTGCGACGACTGCCAGGAAGACCACTACCACGACTGGGACATGCTGCGCGCCAACCTACTTCAACTGTTGATCGATGGGACCGTGCGGCCGCACGAGCCTGCCGTCGATCCGCGTCCCGACGCCTATGTGACGTGGGACTACTGCCGCGGCTATGCCGACGCGCATCACCATCTCGACAACTAGCGCTGACCGTATCGACGAACGTCGGGGCCTCTAGATCTTCTGCCCGGCGTAGTCGGCGACACCACACAACAAGCCACGAGCCCCGCGACTGCGGAACTCGTGGCTTGTCTATTAAGGAAGGTCCTACTCCGTCTGACTGACAGCCGATCACTCGACGGTGACTTCAGCTAGACGGTGACATTCAACTAAAGGGCGACATTCAGCTAGAGCGCGACACTCAGCTCGATGGGGGCCAGCTACTCGACGGTCCTTCGTTGGCCGCCGTCGTGGTGGTCGTTGTGGTCGTCGTCGGCGGCTTTGTCGTGGTCGTCGGCATCTCGCTGGTCGGCGGCGTCGTGTGGGGCGGCGTCGTCTCAGGCTTTGTCTGACTCGTGAGCTGGTCGGTCGGCTGTTCCGGTTCAGACGTCCGCGCCTGCGAGGGGTCGGGGTTTCCGCCGTTCGGTGAGGTCGCCGGGGCACCGCTGCGCGCTGTGGTCCCGGTGTCGGCTCGCAGCCGTCCGATCCACTCGTCCATATGTGAGCGGGTATCAGAATCCCGGACCGGTCCCATCGACTTCTCCGCCTGGGAGATCAACGATTCGGCGGCAGGAGTGTTGCCCGCGGCGAGTTCAGCCTCGGCCTTCTCGAGGTTCGACCGGACGTCGTATGCAGCTTGCGTTTCCGACGCGGCCTGCGCGAACACGACCTTCTTGACGTTCCACAGCGGGTCGCCGGGTTCGGAACCCTGCGACATCACCGTGAGCCCGGCAGCGGCAACGATCGCAACCGCGGCGGCACCGGCGACAATGCGGAGCGTACGCACGATAGTGCGGGTCCGAGCGCGCGGATGTTCCGCGGCGATGGCGTTCTCGACGTCGGTGACGGTCGGGCCGAGTGGCAGCGGATCGGCGAGCGACTCATGGCGCCACGCGGAGAGCAGTCCCGCGAGCTCGTACTCGGCGTCATCGCGTGTCGGCGTCGGTACGTCGTGCGACAGCGCGTCGATGAACGCGTCGTCGAACGCAACCGCGGAGATATCCACGGGTGTGTCGTCGGGAGTCGCCCACTCCCCTGTCGGAAATCTGTACGCACCTGTTCCGGTGTCGTGCATGCCCCCCGACTGCCGCCGACCCGGCACGGAGCGACCACGATGCGACTCATGCTCGTCGTTCATCATGCCCTCCCGCCTTTCTCAGCTGTTCCTTCAACTTGGCCAATGCTCGGTGTTGCGCGACGCGGACCGCGCCGGGGGTGCTCCCCACGGCTTCTGCGGTCTCTTCAGCAGACAGTCCGACGACCAGACGCAGGATGAGTACTTCGCGTTGCTTCTCCGGAATCAACGCGAGAAGTGCCTTCATCTCTCGGCTGGCGTCGGCGTCGAGTGCGCTCTGCTCCGGTCCCCCAGTGACCTGGACGACCTCGGGGAGCTGCTCGACGGGGTCGGCTTTCACGCGACCGGCGACGCGCATGGCGTCAGCCACCTTGTGCGAGGCAATGCCGTACACAAAGGCCATGAACGGTCGCCCCTGGTCCTGATACCGGGGCAGCGCGGTCATGACAGCCATAAGGGCCTCCTGCGCCACGTCGTCAGCGGAGAACAAATGGCGTTCTCCGACACCGATTCGCCCTCGGCAGTAGCGCACGATCGGTTCCTGCACACTTTCGAGGACTGACGTGAGTGCGACCCGGTCGCCCGACGCGGCTGCGCGGACGGCTTCGTCTAACTCAACACCTGTCAGTTTCATCGTCAGTTGAGATTCCCGTGTTACACGTTTGTGTTGCCTGATCAATCGGGTCGTGATGGATCTGCGAGCGGCCAGCGAAAGGCATCCCCCGATCCACAAGCATGTCATGCGACGCGGCGATGGCTGCAATCGTCGTATACGACGTGTCGCCAAGGCCCTGCAGCAAAGACAACGATGCCCAGGTCAGCGGCACAAATCCGCCCCCTCGCGCGCGACGCAGACATGCCTGCGCAACTGCAGCAGCGTCGGATGTATCGTTCGCCGACGCTGCGGCGATGAGGTCTGTCTTGATGTGATGACGCTCATGGTCCGACGACACCGAGGCCATCATTATTTGGGCCTCACCGATGAGACGACGCGCCTGATCAGCGTCGCCGGTGTAGATGGCCAGTTCGGCACCGACCCAACGCTCGCGCACGCGCGGGCGAAGATCGGTGACAAACGTCGACCACGTGTTGGCGGCCGCATCGTCGACGTCGCGGCCGAGTAGCTCTCGAGCCCTTGAAAGTAGCCGACCCGACGCCGCGAATCGGAATAGCCCGAGGTTGTCGGCGGCGAGCCCGACGACGGCGTCGTGCGCGGCAACGCGAACCCAGGGATCTGCGGAGCCGAAAGGATCGTCCAGTGCGGTTAGCGCCGCGGCGTCGAACCCGAGGGCGAGGTCATGTCGACCCGACTGTCGGTGCAGCGACGCCGTAGTACTCCACGCCAGTGAGATCACCTCGCAGGCGTCGACCGTTCTGGCGCGCTCACGGAGTCGGTCGAGCATGGTCAGCGCCGCAGCCCCGTCGCCGAGTCCTCCGCGTTCGACGGCCTCCCACCATTGATTTCGCAGCGAATTCAACACAATCCCGTGGTCCACATCACTTCCATTGTCTCCGTTTTCCTGAATTTAACCTGCCGTCACAATTCTTTAATTCGACGCCAACGTCACGTACGCATGATGAGAACATTTCCTCCGTGTTACTCGGCGTTCTTGGTCCCGCAGGCGCCTACGATCGTACTTCCGCTCGCCCAGAGTGAAATCGATCCGCATCTGCGCAGCTCACGACCCCTCGAGGGGTTCCGATAAGGGTCTCCGCAGGTGGCGGGGTCGGCCTGTGCTAGCCGCGGCCGGCCACACAACATTTCGTTAACAACGATGGAATTTTTTGAACGATCTTGTCCTCGAGAGGCACTATTGACGCTGTTTCCGCCGTCCGCCTAGTGTTTGCCATGCACAGCCGATAGCGGCGATGCGCCAGTGTGGTTCCGCCGGTCTCGCGGTCGGTGGAGCAGTGCAGCGGTACCTCGAGAATCAAAGGAGTTCGTGCCATGCCTCAGCCAAATCATCTCCCCGGACCTAATGCCGATATCTGGGATTGGCAAATGGAAGGCCTATGCCGCGGCGTCGACTCCTCGATGTTCTTTCATCCTGATGGTGAGCGGGGACGGGCACGTGCCCAGCGCGAGCGTCGCGCGAAAGAAATGTGCCACCAGTGCCCGGTGATTGCGCATTGCCGTGAGCACGCTCTCGCGGTCGCCGAGCCCTACGGGATCTGGGGCGGACTCTCGGAGTCCGAGCGCAGCATGCTGATGAAGCGCGGCGTCGGACGACGTATCGCGAGCTGACCAAGCACTCACACAGCGCAACAAGCCATGAGAACACTCAGCAGGCCATAGGAACGCAAAAAAGCCCGGGCCGACCACATTCGCGGTCGGCCCGGGCTTTTCTTCGTGTCACGTGCGGTCAGACGTCAGACCGCGAGCACCGATCGGTCAGTGCGCGTGTCCGTGACCGTGATCAGCGGCCGCACCGGCCGGCTCGTCGGCAACTGCGGCCTCGGTGGTCAGCACCATCCGCGACGCAGACGCCGCGTTCACGACCGCAGACCTCGTCACCTTGACCGGATCGATGATGCCGTCTGCGAGCAGGTCACCGTACGAGAGCGTCGCGGCGTTGAAGCCGTGACCGGTCTCCAGGTGTGCGACCTTGTCGACAACCACGGCACCGTCGACGCCCGCGTTGCTGGCGATCCAGTACAGCGGCGACCGCACGGCGTCGCGAACGACCCGCACACCCAGCGCCTCGTCCTGGCCGAGTCCCTCTGCGAGAGAGTCGAGGACCTTCGACGCCTGCACGAGCGCAGACCCACCACCGGGGATGATGCCCTCCTCGACAGCGGCCTTGGCTGCGGCGACCGCATCCTCGACGCGGTGCTTGCGCTCCTTGAGAGCCGTCTCTGTCGGGGCACCGACGCGGATCACAGCGATGCCGCCGGAGAGCTTCGCCAGACGCTCGGCGAGCTTTTCGCGATCCCAGTCGGAATCGCTGTTGTCGATCTCGCGTCGGATCTGCTCGGCGCGTGCGGCCACGGCCTCCTTCGAGCCACCACCCTCGACGAGGGTGGTGGTGTCCTTGGTGACGACAGCGCGACGCACAGTGCCGAGCTGATCGAGCTCGGTCGTCGACAGCGAGAGCCCGATGTCGGTCGAGATCACGGTGCCACCGGTGACGACTGCGAGGTCGTCGAGGAACGCCTTGCGACGATCACCGAAGAACGGTGCCTTGACCGCGACAGCCTTGATGGTCTTGCGGATCGAGTTGACCACCAGCGTCGAGAGCGGCTCGCCCTCAACGTCTTCGGCGACGATCAGCAGCGACCTACCCGACTGCGCGACCTTCTCCAGCAGCGGGAGGAAATCGGGCAGCGAGGTGATCTTGTCGCGGTAGAGGAGCACGAGAGCGTCCTCGAGCACCGCTTCCTGGAGGTCGGGGTCGGTGATGAAGTACGGCGACAGGTAGCCCTTGTCGAACTGCACTCCCTCGGTGACCACCAGTTCGGTGTGTAGTCCCGAGCCTTCTTCGACGGTGACGACGCCGTCGGTGCCGACCGTCGTCATCGCCTTGCCGACCATCTCGCCGACCTCGGGGTCGCGCGAGCTGACGGTGGCGACCTGCGCGATGGCCTTCTCGCCCTCGACAGGCGTCGCCACGCGCACCAGTTCGTCGCTGATCGCGTCGGCAGCCTTGGAGATGCCCGCGCCGAGCGCCACCGGGCTCGCGCCCGCTGCGACGTTGCGCAAACCTTCGCTGACGATCGCCTGCGCGAGAACGGTCGCGGTGGTCGTGCCGTCGCCCGCTACGTCGTTGGTCTTGGTGGCGACCGACTTCACCAACTGAGCACCCATGTTCTCGAACGGGTCCTCGAGTTCGATGTCGCGCGCGATCGTCACGCCGTCGTTGGTGACCGACGGTCCGCCGAACGCCTTGGACAGCACCACATGTCGCCCACGCGGGCCGAGTGTCACCTTGACCGTGTCAGCAAGCTGATCGATACCGCGCTCGAGTGAGCGGCGGGCCTTCTCGTCGAATTCGATCTGTTTGGCCATGATTTCCTTCTTGAGTGCCTTCTACTGGGAAATGAATTGGGGCACAACGTAGTCCGCCCCGGGGTCTGCGTACAGACCCCGGGGCGGAACGACCACACGTTGGTCCGTGGGGTCTTACTTGCCGATCACCGCGAGCACGTCGCGGGACGAGAGGATCAGGTACTCCTCGCCGGCATACTTGATTTCGGTGCCGCCGTACTTGCTGTAGATGACGGTGTCGCCTTCTTTGACGTCGACAGGGACGCGGTTGCCCTGCTCGGTGACACGCCCTTCGCCGACGGCGATGACGGTGCCCTCCTGGGGCTTCTCCTTGGCGGTGTCCGGGATGACCAGACCGGATGCGGTGGTCGTCTCGGCCTCCACAGCCTGCACCAGGATCTTGTCCTCAAGCGGCTTGATGTTCACGCTCGCCACGATGTGAGTCCTCAACTTTCTCATCTGAGAAACGATGTATGTGTTTGCGGGCCCTGCACGAAACCTCGTCGTCGCGGGTGGCCGAGGTTCACTTTCAGTGCCTACTGGCACTCTATACGTGAGAGTGCCAGCACTCAAGGGGCACGGGTGCAAAGGTCGCCCCCTAATTTGGCTCACGCACCGACCGGCAGGCGTCGCGACCACCACGATGCCACGAGCGCTCCGAACAGTCCGACGACTGCGAGGGCACTGACCACCCAGATCGCCGTTGACATACCGCCCAGCAACTGACCGTGCTGCTGGGTGACGCCCGAACTTGCCAGAATGGCGGTGATGATCGCGAGCATCACCGCGCCGCCGACCTGAACACTGGTGTTGACCAGGCCGGACGCCAGGCCCTGCTCGTAGTCGGCGACGCCCGCGGTGCCCTGCGAGTTGATCGACGGGAAGGTCAGAGCAAACCCGACGCCCAACAGAATGATGGTCGGCAGCAGAAACTCAGCGTAGGACATGCCCGGCTGGACACGGGAGAACCACAGGTAGCCACCGAGGAACGACGCGAAACCAGCGACAAGCAGGAGTGGAGTCGGAACCCTGTCGAGGACGCGATCCATCCGTGTCGCGCTCGCGACGACGATCACGCCTGCCGGCAGAAAGGCGAGCGCCATTCCCAGCGGCGACCAACCCAACGAGTCCTGCAGATACAGCGTCGCGACGAACTGGAACGCGACGTAGCCGCCGAACATCAGCGCACCGGAGAGGTTCGCGTGGACCAGCAACGCCGACCTCAGAATTCCGGGACGCACCAGCGGGTGTCGGTGGCGGAACTCAACGGCGACGAACGCGACGCCCAGGATTGCCGACGCGGCGAAGCTCGCGATCGTAACGGGTGCGGTCCACCCGACCTCGGGAGCGCGCACGACCGCGAAGACGAGCAACAGCAGTGCACCGGTGCTCGTCAGAGCACCCAATGCGTCGAACTGTCGCCAGTGCATCGGTGTGCGTGGCGCTGCCGGGATCACGCGCAGCCCCGCGAAGAGCAACGCAAGCGCGACAGGTCCCGGGAACAGAAGCGTTGCGCGCCAGGAGAGTTCGGTCAGCAGTCCACCGAAGACCAGACCGAGCGAGAAGCCACTCGCTCCGCACACGGTGTAGATACTGAAAGCCTTGTTGCGCGCGGGCCCCTCGGCGAACGTCGTCGTGATGATCGACAGGCCCGCAGGCACGGTGAACGCGGCGGCGATCCCCTTGATGAAGCGCAGAGCGATGATGACCGCATTGATGTCGACGACGGCGCTCGCGACAGAGGCGACGCCGAACACCCCCAGGGCCACCAGGAACACCCTGCGGCGGCCGAACAGATCACTTGCACGCCCGCCCAGCAACAGCAGACCGCCGTAGCCCAGCACATATCCGCTCACGATCCACTGCAACTGCGACTGACCCATGTGGAGGTCCTCGCCGATCGACGGCAGTGCGACGCCGACCATCGAGATGTCGAGGCCGTCGAGGAAGAGCGCTCCCGCCAGAACCACGAGGAGCAGCCATACCCTTCCGGTCCACCCCGTCGCGGTGGTGATGTGGAGGGCGGTGATGTGCGGGTTCGACGTTGGTTCGGGAGCCGCCCGATCGGTGTGGTGTGCCCGATCGTCGACGCTCGACGAATCGGACCGGTGCGCGATGACCACGTCTCGTGTGTTGTGTGCCATGCGAGAAACTATATGCACATGCATTCAATGCGTCTACATTAATTGTCATCACATCTTTTGCCTGAGCATATATTGCAGTTGCAGGGTAGAATACGGGTCATGACCAAGGCGGTGACTTCTGAGGACCAGTTGGCTGCCGCGTGGCGAGATCTCTCGATCCGATACAACAAGGTCCTGTGCAGTCTCGACCGTGAGCTGCAGGCCAAGCACGGCCTGTCATCGAGTGAGTTCGAGGTGCTCGAGTTGCTCGCAGAAGCCGACGACCATCAAGCGCGGATGAGCGAGCTCGCAGGCGGAGTGCATCTGAGCCAGAGCGCTCTCTCCCGGGTCGTCGGACGACTGGAAAAGGACGGGCTGGTCGTCCGCACGATGTGCGCCTCGGACCGACGCTCGGTTTTCGCCACTCTGACCGCCTCCGGCGAACAGCGATATGCGCAGGCACGCCCGACGCAACGCGAGACGCTCGCGTCGCTCACGGACGGGTGCCCGCAACTGTTGCGCGAGGGCTGATCAGCGCTCTTGCGACACCTGCACACTCAGCCCCGGATCGGTGGCAACCGTCAGCGGTGAGGGTTGCGCGCCACCCGCGATGACGTGCGCTCCCAGCGTGGCGATCATGACGCCGTTGTCTGTGCACAGGCGAGGCTTGGGCACGCGCAGCGTGATTCCGGCTGCGGCACAACGTTCTTGCGCCAGCGACCGAATCCGAGAGTTGGCGGTCGCGCCGCCGCCGAGCACCAGGGTATCGACGCCGAGATCCGTGCACGCGCGAACTGCCTTGAGCGTCAACACGTCTGCCACGGCTTCCTGAAACGATGCCGCGATATCGGCGACCGGGACGTCGACGCCATCGCGACGGCATTTCTCCACGTACCGAGCGACCGCGGTCTTGACGCCGGAGAAGGAGAAGTCATAGCGCGAATCGCGCGGCCCGGTCATGCCACGTGGGAACTCGATCGCGTGCGGATCTCCCTGCGCCGCAGCCTTGTCCAGTGCCGGACCGCCCGGGAAGCCGAGGTCGAGCAGACGCGCCACCTTGTCGAAGGCTTCGCCGGCGGCATCATCGACGGTGGTGCCGAGTTCGACGATGGGGTCGGCGAGATCGGTGACGTGCAGGAGATGGGTGTGGCCACCCGAGACGAGTAGTGCGACGCATTCGGGCATCGGCCCGTGTTCGAGTGTGTCGACGGCGACGTGCCCGCCGAGATGATTCATCGCATACAGCGGTACGTCCCACGCCAGCGAATACGCCTTGGCCGCAGCAACTCCGACGAGCAGCGCGCCTGCGAGGCCCGGCCCGATGGTGACGGCGATGGCGTCTGGCTTTTCGATCCCGGCAGCCTCACGCGCTCGCTGCATGGCAGGCACGATCGCTTCCAGGTGCGCACGCGAGGCGATCTCGGGCACCACTCCCCCGAAGCGTGCGTGCTCGTCGACACTCGAGGCCACCTCGTCGGCAAGCAGCGTCACCTCGCCGGGCCCGTCACCCTCACCCGGCGTCCACTCGACGATCCCGACTCCGGTTTCGTCACACGAACTCTCCACACCCATCACGATCATGTGGGATCACCTCCACGCCCCGACACCGAGGGACGCGCCATCGTGTAGGCGTCGGCACCGGAGGGCTGATAGTAGTTGCGGCGCACTCCACGTCGGACAAAGCCATTGCGTTCATACAGCGCGATCGCCGTGTCGTTGTCGGTCCTGACCTCGAGGTAGACCGGGGCATCCGCGGCGTCGGCGACGTCGAGCATCACGTCGAGCAGTGCGCGTCCGTAGCCGAGTCCACGATGACTCGGCGCGACGGCGATGGTGTGGATCTCACACTCGAAGTTTCCCTCGCCGCCCAGCGTCGAGATACCCGCGTATCCGACGACGTCGCCACCGGGCGTCTCGCGCGCGGCGAAGTACCGGTTGTACGGCGCGTTGAGCTCGGCACGGAATGCGGTTGCCGGCCAGGGCGAATCGCCGACGAACATCTCACGCTCGAGCATCGCGCACCGTGGGATATCCGAATAGTCGAGGCGATCGATCAACAGTTCGTGAGTGGTCACTTCGGGGTCACCGCCTTGGCGCGCTGGTCTTTTCGTTCGACGGCATCCGGGCGGCGGAGATAGAGCGGGACGAGCGGTCCCGGCGCCACGCCCGCCACGACGTCGCCCGCACTTGCCAGGAGCAGGCCGCGCACCGTCGGCGTACTCACCAGCGACGGCTCTCCCTGCCAGCCGCACAGTTCGAGATGGCTTGGCGAGCCTGCTGCCACGTCGACCGGTTGCACCGCAAGCGATTCTGCGACCACCGTGGGTGCCGACACGTCGGGACCACTGATCCGCGCACCATCGCGGTAGCGCGCCCAGTACACCTCGCGGCGTCGCGCGTCGGTCACCACAGCCATCGACGATCCGGCCGGAAAGTGGTGTGCGGCATCGGCGGCGATCGCGTCGAGCGAGCACACCCCGTACACCGGAAGACCGAGCGCGTCACCGAATCCGGCACCGGTCGCCATACCGACCCGGAGACCCGTGAAAGGCCCTGGGCCACAACCGACCACGACAGCGTCGAGTCCGTCGCGGCGCACGCCTGCCTCGTCGAGCGCCTCCGACATCAGCGTCGTCAGCACTTCCGCGTGCCGCCGGTGGTCGGCAGTCGCACGGTCGGCGAGAACCCGTACGCCGTTCCCGTCGACCGTCCCGACACCGGTCACCACCACATCGGTCGCGGTGTCGATGACGAGCACCGTCATCTCATCCATCTATCCAACTCCATTGTGCGTGACGGACATCGGTGTCGGGATCGCGCCGCAAACGCACCAGCAGGTGCCGGTCGGCGAGACGCTCCGCGACGCCCTCGCCCCATTCGACGACGACCACCGCGTCGGTGAGATCGGTGTCGAGGTCGAGCGCGTCGAGTTCGTCGAGTCCACCGAGGCGGTACGCGTCGACGTGCACCATCCCGGGGCGGTCGGGCGAACCGGCTTTGTGCTCACGAGCGATGATGAAGGTCGGCGACGACACCCGGCCGACGACTTCGAGACCCGCGGCGATACCGCGCGCCAGTGCCGTCTTACCCGCCCCGAGCGGCCCGTCGAGGATGACGACGTCACCCGCCGAAAGGGCATGTGCGAGTTCGGCTCCCAATGCCTCGGTATCGGCGACGTCGGGCAGCTCACGAGTCTGGACATTCTCGGTGTCGGTCATCGTCGCCTGCCCAACAACGGGATTCGACGACGACGCGGCTGCGGACGTGCTGCCCGCGACCGTTCGACGAGGTCGGCGATGGCGTCGGTTACCCGGTCGGGTTGCTCCATCAGGACCATGTGGCCCGCGCCGTCGACGATGTCGAGTCGGGAGTCGTCGCCGAGATCGCCGAACATGTGCAACGAGTTGGGCAGCGGTGTCATCTGGTCGGCGGTTCCACAGACAACTGCCGTCGGAACCGCGGCGATGACGGGCAGGCCCATCGATTCGTCGTGGTGTTCCAACGCATTCAGGAAACTCACGACGGTGGAGATCGGCGTGTTCTGGATCATCTTCTCCACGGCCCGCCCGAGCGCGGGGCTGTGGAAGTCGGGTCCGAAACTCGCGGAAAAGAGAACCGGCTCGAGGACCAGCCTGGTGAGATCGCGACCGGCTTGGATCACGCGCGGGGTGTGACGAACCGTGGCGCGGAACGCGTCGACGAGTGGGTTGCGCAACCCGCGCGCGAGACCTGCCTCGGTCAGTCCACGTGCGGCAGTGGCGACGAGCGCGACGCCTGCCACCGGACCATCGGGGCCGAAGAGCTCCGAGTGGCGTCGGGCGAGCGCCATGATCGACATGCCACCCATCGAATGTCCGCACAGCACAACAGGTCCCGACGGTGCGACGGTCCGCATCACGGCGGCGACGTCGTCGGAGAGCTGCGCGATCGTGCAGGTGTCGGGGGGTGCGGCGTCGGACTTCCCGTGTCCGCGATGGTCGAAGAACACCAACCTGATTCGCCGTTGGGCCCAGTGCTCGGCGAGGTCGAATCGCTGAAAGTGCCACGACGCCATACGAAGACTGAAGCCGTGCACGAACAGCACTGTCAGCTCCGGCTTCTCACCGGGTGCGATGCCCCCGAGGTCGACGGTGCGCACCGCGAGCGCCAGCCCGTCGTCGGTGGTCACCGTCGACGGCTCGTCGGAGTAGATGGCGGTGAAATCGATTCCCGCGTAGGGATCGTCGAGTGAGTCGACACGACGGCGTGACAACGCACGCCCTGCACCGGCTGCGGCCAATCCGCCGAGCGCTCCCAGACCCCCGAGACCCGCCACGAGGCCCAGCCGTTCGTACGGCTTCACCGCTGCTCCGCGCTGTCGTCCGAGGCTGCGCCACCGACGTACTGTCGATGCGCGCGAGCGCCGATGCCGGTGATGATCTCGTAGTCGATGGTGCCGATCTGATCGGCCCAGTCACGCGCGATGGGAGCGCCACCCGTTCCGGCGCCGAACAATTCGACGACATCGCCCTCGGCGACCCCACCGCCGTCGGGTCCGAGGTCGATGACGAACTGATCCATACACACTCGACCGACCTGCGGGAAGCCCCGACCGTTGACCTGCACGTGCATCTGGTTGGACAGCAATCTCGGCACACCGTCCGCGTAGCCCGCGGGAACGACAGCGATCACCGTGTCGCGATCCGACGTCCAATGATGGTTGTACGAAACACCCTGCCCCGCAGCAAGATTCTTGACGAGAGCAACCTCGGCGCGCAGCGTCATCGCCGGCACCAACCCGAAGTCGCCGCGCTCGGGAATCGGAGTGCATCCGTAGAGCGCAATGCCTGGCCGAACGAGGTCACGTGCCAGGTCCGGACGTGTCAGTGCGGCAGGCGAATTGGCGATGTGCATCACCTCCGCGGGACTTCCGAGCCGCACGAGATCGGCGGCAGCGGCGTCGAGGCGTTCGGCCTGCTGCGAGTTCAGCGGATGCTCGGGTTCGTCGCCGCGTACGAGATGACACATGATCGCCCGAACCCGTACGGCCCCGTCGGCCTTCGCTTTGGCGAGATCGTCGGCGAAGTCGGCCCATTCGTCTGCGGCGACGCCGCTGCGGTTGAGACCGGTGTCGACCTTGGCGGTCACGGTGGCAGTTCGTCCCAGACGTCGCGCGGCGTCGGCAACCAGGGCGAGTTGACGCCGCGACGACAGCGCGACGTCGATGTCAGCGCCGATCGCGGCGTCGAACGGTGCGTGGTTGGTGTGCAGCCACGCCGTGATGTGCGCGTCGATGCCCGCCTCGCGCAGTGCCAGCGCCTCGCCGATGTGGGCGACCCCGAGTTCGGCGGCACCCGCTGCCAGCGCGGCGCGCGCCACGGGCACGGCACCGTGGCCGTAGCCATTTGCTTTCACCACGGCGATCACGTCCGTACCGGCCGCCGCGCGGACAACACCCACGTTGTGGGCGATCGCGTCGAGGTCGATGAACGCCGTCAGCGCTGCGGGCAGGCTGGTCTCGGCAGCCCCCGGCGCATCGGGCATCGAGTCATATGAGGTCATCGCGTCCATTGTCCCAGATCCGACGGAGTGGTCGGCGGCACACTCGAGCGATTCCCACCATGCACGTGAGTAATCACCCGCATCCGCACGCGGCGACCGGCGAGTGAACTGGACCGTGGCGCTCACGCCGATACCCCACTCCCCGCTCACTGGAGGTCCTGATGACATTCGTACCCTTCCACCCCAGTTCGTACCCGACGCCGATTGTCGGAGCCGCTCAGCCGAGCAAGGCTGTGCTCACCTGGTCATTCGTTCTCAACGTGGTCTCGATCGGCGTCTTGCCGCTAGCCGGACTCGCGGGGCTATTCGGATTTGTCCTCACCATCAGCGGCGCCGAAGCCGGCAACGCCATAGGGTATGTCGGAGTCGCTCTGTTGGCGGTCGCAGCGGGCCTCATCGTCGCTTCGGGCATCATGACGCTCGCGGCACTCGCGCTCACCGTCGTCGCGCAGATACGACACGTGGACGAGCCCTGGGCGATCGTCACGGCGTGGGTGGTGACAGCACTCAATCTGATCGGGCATGCAGTCCTTACCTACTACCTGCATTTCTAGCGAGGGCCAGATCTAGCGAGGGCCAGACCTTTGGCAAGCTCCCTGACCAGCCAGGGCTGCGGGCTCCCTCAGACCAGCAACGTGCGCAGGGCGGGCCGTAGCGCAGCCAGCAGATTCGACGCCCCGATCGGCGCTCCGCCGCTGGCCAGCGCCGCTGCCTGGGCATGCACCCTCGCTGCTGCGGCACCCGCCCAGATCGGCGGCAGACCCGCCGCGAGCAGCGCACCCGCGATGCCCGACAACACGTCTCCCGCTCCTGCTGTCGCCGCCCACGACGACCCGGCGTCGTTGCCGAACACGGTGCCGTCGGGCTCCGCGACCAGCGTGATGCGCCCCTTCAGCAATACCGTCACTCCCCAGCGCTGAGCGAGTCCCGCCACCGCCCCGAGGCGGTCGGCACCCACCTCCTCGCCGGTGAGGCGTGCGAATTCGCCCGCATGCGGTGTCAGCAGTGTCGGCGCCTCGCGTCCACGAACCAAGTCTGGGTGCTCGGACAGGACGGTCAGCCCGTCCGCATCGACGAGGACCGGCAGTTCGGTGGCGAGGATCTTCCCAAGGAGATCCAGAGCAGCGTCGTCTGTTCCGGCTCCCGGTCCGACGATCCACGCCTGCACACGCCCGGCGTCGGCGAAGTCCGGTACCGCGACGACCTCCGGAAAGTGCTCGACCACCTCGGCGTGCGCCGACCCGACGTAGCGCGTCATCCCCGACGTCGCGGTCACCGCGGCTCCCGTGCACAGGATGCCCGCGCCCGGATACCGATGCGATCCCGCGATCACTCCGACGACGCCCTGCGTGTACTTGTCGTCGTGCGGTCCGGGGACCGGCCAGGCGTCGGCGATCTCGGTGTCGGTGAGTGAGTACAGTCGCGGCCCCGTCGGAGGCGTCGACACCAGCGGCGCACCTTCCGGGTCCTCGGCAAGACCGATGTCGACGAGTTCTACGCGCCCGCATTGTGGTGCTGCGAGCAGGTGCGCGTGTCGTCTCACCCCGAACGTGACGGTGACGTCGGCGCGCACAGCGGGCTGGTTGACCTGCCCGGTGTCGGCGTCGACACCAGAGGGAAGGTCGACGGCCACGATCGGCGTCAGCGGATCGACGGACGCGAACACCATTGCAGCGGCAGGCCGTAGCGGCCCGTGCCCACCAATCCCCACGACACCGTCGACGACGACGTCGAGCGAACTGGGCAGCGGGTCGACGACCCGACCACCCGCACGTCGAAACGCAGCCAACCCGCCGGCATGCGCTTTGTCGGGTGCGAGCAGCGTCGCGCTGACCGCAGCGCCTCGTCTGGCCAGTTCGGCGCCTGCGTAGAGTGCGTCACCGCCGTTGTCGCCAGCTCCGACCACGATGCCGACGGCTCGCCCCACCACACCGTTCGTGCGTTCTGTGAGAAGCGCGGCCACCACCTGAGCCACACCGTGAGAGGCGCGACGCATCAGAGTCCCGTTGGTCAGCAACTCCCCTGTCGCGCGTTCCGCGGCGCGGACGGCGTCGGCGGTGAGGTAGCTGACCGGCATCAGGACCTACTCGACGGTGACCGACTTGGCGAGGTTACGCGGCTTGTCGACGTCGTAGCCGCGAGCCTGCGCGACGCTCGCCGCGAAAACCTGCAGCGGGATGGTCGACACCAGCGGCTGCAGCAGCGTCGGCGTCTTCGGGATCGGGATGAAGTGATCGGCGACGGCACGTGCCGACTCGTCGTCGGTTTCGGCGATCACGATGGTCCGTGCACCCCGCGCCTGGATCTCGCGGATGTTGCTGACCATCTTGGAGTGCAGCACCGCGCGACCGTCGGCCTGAGGCATCACGACGATGACCGGCAGTCCGTCTTCGATCAGCGCGATCGGGCCGTGCTTGAGCTCACCGGCAGCGAATCCCTCCGCGTGCATGTAGGCGAGTTCCTTGAGCTTGAGCGCCCCCTCGAGCGCCACCGGATAGCCGACGTGGCGACCGATGAACAGGACCGTGCCGCGATCGGCGAGCGACCGGGCGAGATCGCGGACGGGCTCCATGGTGTCAAGCACCGCGCGGACCGCATCGACCATGGCTTCCATCGCACCGAACTCACGAGCGACCTCATCGGCATACTTTGTGCCCCTGGCCTGCGCCAACGCGAGACCAACAAGATATGCCGCGGCGATCTGCGCAAGGAAGCACTTGGTCGACGCGACGCCGATCTCGGGCCCGGCGTGCGTGTAGAGCACGGCGTCGGATTCACGCGGGATCTGCGCACCGTTGGTGTTACAGATAGCCAGGACCCGAGCCTTCTGATCCTTGGCGTGCCGGACCGCTTCCAGCGTGTCGGCGGTCTCGCCCGACTGGGAGATGGCGACGACGAGGGTCTGGCGGTCGAGGACCGGATCGCGATAGCGGAACTCGCTGGCCAACTCGACCTCGACGGGCAGGCGGGTCCAGTGCTCGATCGCGTACTTGGCGAGCATGCCCGCGTGATACGCGGTACCGCACGCCACGACGAACACCTTGTCGACGTCGCGCAGGTCGTCGTCGGACAGGCGCTGCTCGTCGAGCACGATGCGACCGTTCTCCAGATGCCCGAGCAGGGTGTCGGCGAGCGCGCGGGGCTGCTCGGCGATCTCCTTGAGCATGAAGTAGTCGTAGCCACCCTTCTCAGCGGCCGCGAGATCCCAGTCGATGTGGAACGGCTTGCCGGGGCGAGGGTTCTGGTCGAAGTCGGTGATCGTGTAGCTCTCGGCGGTGATCACCACGACCTCGTCCTGGCCGAGTTCGACGGCGTCGCGCGTGTGCTCGATGAAAGCGGTGACGTCGGACGCGACGAACATCTCGTTCTTGCCCACGCCGACGACCAGCGGCGTCGACCGACGCGCCGCGACGATCGTGTCGGGGTGGTCGGAATGCGTGAAGACCAGCGTGAACGCACCGTCGAGTCGACGCAGCGCTGCGTACGCGCTCGCGACGAAGTCGCCTGCGGTCGGGCCGGAGTTGTACTCACGCTCGACGAGGTGCACCGCGGTCTCGGTGTCGGTGTCGGAGGTGAACTCGATGCCCTCGGCCTCGAGTTCGGCGCGCAGCGGGGCGTAGTTCTCGATGATCCCGTTGTGCACGACGGCGATCTTGCCGTCGGTGCTCACATGGGGGTGCGCGTTGCGATCGGTCGGCTGACCGTGCGTCGCCCAGCGCGTGTGCCCCATCCCGGTGGTGCCCGTCAGGGCTTCCCGACCGACCGCGGCGATCTGCTTGTCCAGGTTCTCGAGACGGCCTGCCTTCTTCTCGACGGTCGTGTGACCGTGTCCGTCGAGAATGGCGACACCCGCCGAGTCATATCCGCGGTACTCCATTCGACGCAGCGCCTCGACAACGATGTCGAGGGCTTCGCGCCTGCCCACGTATCCGACGATTCCACACATAGATGTTCAGCGTACCGGGGATTTTGCGCGCAATTGACGAGCCCCGCCGCCCGACTTGGCGCCGAGCAATCGCGATACCGAATCGAGGCGCTGCTCTGGCACTTCGTCGAGCTCGACGACCGTCGTCTTGCCGATCTGCGCCTCGGCGTCGGCGAAGGCGGCGTACTGGGGGTCGCCGGTGAGGGTGTACAGCAGAAATCCCGTGCTCATCGCACGTACGGTCGAATGAGACTTACGGTCGACCGCGGCGAATCCGAGTAGCGACTTGACCGACGGCCGTTCGACGATGCCTGCACGGGTCGCCTTGGGGATGGTGCGCAATGACACATCGCCCGCATAATCTCGGGCCAGCGCGAGCGCGTTGGCGTCGACGTTGTCGAGATCTCCGGCCGCGGTCAGCAGCAAGCACGGAGCAGTTGCCGTCTTCGCGGCCCGCGGCAGCGCCTGCGTAGTCGGAGCGGGAAACAGTGCGACGACGCCGCGCGCATCCGGCGCCTCCTGCCCGAGCAGTTGCTGGTCGCCCGCGGCGATGACGGCCGCGGACGCGCCGAAACCGTGTCCGACAAAGCCGATGCGGTCACGGTCGACGGTGATCTCGCCGGTGCCGAGCGAGTAGTTGCTGACGATCGACGCCGCTGCGCGCAGGTCGGCCGCGAGCCCGATGTCGGACGCCATCACGCGCTTCTGGTCGTCGGGAGCGGCGACGACGATTCCCCACGACGCGAAGTGATAGAGCAGCGAGCGGTAGCGGTTGGCGCCGGTGAGCCACCCGTGACCGAATGCGATAGCGGGATACCGACCGGCATCGGCGGGTGTGAAGACATGACCGGGCATTCCGACGATGCCGAGGTCGCCACGCAGCACCTTGTGCGGACCTCGCCGGGCAAGCTGCTTGGACAACTTGTCGGGGGACTTCGTGGAGACGCGCTTTTTCCGAGCCACGTTGCTCAGCCTATGTCGTCACACCGCCCGAAAGCGCCTCAGGGGGAGAATGTGGACTCGCCTCGGCCAGATCTGCGGGCAACAGCAGCCGGGGAAGCGCATCAGCCTCGTCGGCGTCGTCGACGAGTTGTTCCCGCATCCGGGCCGTTTGCGATCCCGATCGTCGTCGATGCTCGGCGAGTGTGCTCGCCAATTCGGCCTGCGTCGCGGTGAACTCGCGCGACGCCACGACGATCGATTCGGTTGCGCCGCGAGTGATCGCGTCGATCTGATCCGCGAGGCTCATTGGTCTCCTGCCAGTGCCAGGTCTGCGCCGGAATCGACGTCGTCCGGCGACGTCGGGGGCGGTTGGGAAGCGGGTGCCGTGTCGGTCTGATCCGGGCTGGGTGGGCTGTCGGATCGAGAACTCTCGGGTTGCGGCAGCGTCAGCGGAACGTCGACGTTCTCGTGGTCGACTGCGCGATCGGGCGCCTCGACCTCCCGTTCAGGTGCACGATTCCGCTCACCGTCGCTGTCGTCGTGGGCACGTTCTGCCGGTTGACTGTCCGAGAGTTCAACCGACATCTGTTGTGGTACAAGATGATTCACGTCGGGGCGGCCGCGCTCACGATCGGGATACGTCTCGACGTCGAGTCCCTCGGTCGCCCGGTTGAGCGTGTGGAGGATCTCGTCGACCGTGCGGACCGTCGTGTCGGCGGTGTCGAGAAACAGTCGCACCCGCGACGCGATGTCGGCCGCCACGAGCGAGAGCGGAACCGCCCCGGTGAGGACAGCTGCGGGCAGCTCGGCGATCGGGACGCCCGCGATGACGGGACACGAGCAACGCGCGACCGTGACGTACCAGGTGCGCAACAGTCGATCGATTCCCGACGCCGCACTGCTCGTCGACTCCGACAGGGTGCGCAGCACACCGAGATCCGACTCGGCGCGACGCTGATGTGCGACGAGGAGCGCGGTCGCGGCGTCGCCCGATGCACTCGACCACCCGTCGTCGAGTCTGATCTGCTGCTCGGGCAGGCAGTGCAGTTGCTCGGCCACTGCGCGATGTGCCGCCGCGAGCCTGTGTGCGTCTTCGGCGAGTGCGGCGACGTCGAATTGTCCGATGCGCGCCAACGGTTCTCGCAGCTCGTCGTCGGCGGGAACGTCGATACCGAGTGACCGGCCGACACCCATCAGCGAGACCAGGTCGTCGATGCTCGCGATCGCCTGCTCCCGTAGGGCGGGCAGACCCTCCAGCACTTCCTCCATCGCCTGCGTCACTCGCCGACTCCGGCCGGGCGCGCCGTCCCCGGATCACTGCCGGCGGCTCGTCGGATCACGGGCGCGAGATCGGCATCGGCGTCGTCGAGTCGACTCATCCCCCGCTCGAGCATGTCCGCGAGGTCGGCCGCAGCGATGGATTGGGTCCGAAGTCGTTGTGCGAGATGGTCGCCCATCGCGACGTAGCGTTCTGCGAGCGTCGCGTACGCCTCGCCGGAACACCACCTGCCGAAGGCCGCCGACTCCATGTCGGATGCGGCGGCGCCGACGACCAGCGACGCGCGCCGATAGAACGAGACCACCCCGTGCACCTGATCGAGGTCGACGCGGAGATGGTCTCCCGACGCCCGCGAACTCACTTCTGACACAGTCCCACCCGTCTGCCGCCTGCGCTGTCGAGATAGCACCGGACACCTCGTTCGGGTGCCCGATATGCGGCTATCTACATGTGGCGTTGAAGTCTAGACGGTGAGAATGCGCCGCGGGTTCCACCTTCGCCCACATTTTCTCGGCACCAAGAGCCGACGACGACGTCGCCGAACGCTACGACACAGCGATTCCGTGCCGCTCCACGGCGTCGACCAGGGCTGTCGGGCGTTGCTGCGGCGGGACGTCGTGCACGCGTTCGAACGCGCTGCCGATGCGCGTCGCACCGCCGTCGGCTTCGGAACTGTCGCCGATCATCAGGGCGTCGTAGCCCGCGACGCCGAGTTCGTCGAGGGCAGCCTCGAAGATCCGCGGATTGGGCTTGATCGCACCGACCTCGTAGGACAGTGCGTACGCGTCGACTAGATCACGCAGGCCGACGCGCTCGAGCACTTTGCGCACGTCGAAGGCGATGTTACTCACGATGCCGACCGGGACGCCCGCCGACTTCAGGCCTCGCAAGACCGTCGCGGTGTCGTCGAACGGTTCCCACGATGCCGGGTCGAGTACCCGCTCATAGAGTGACTCCGCCTGACCGGGAACCGTCAGTCCAGACGCCCGTAGGATCGCCAGATAGGCACGACGATGCTCGGCCGGATCGAGATCTCTTCTCTCCCAAGAGATTCGATCATCGTCTTCGACGGCGGCGGGAAGTCCGACGGGCTGTGTCATCCGTCGGATGAGTTCCATCTGGTGGTCGAGGTGCAGTGGTCGACCGTTCTCGTCGTGGAGGTCGGCAAACCAGTCGGGCTTGTCGGTGAAGCGGAACAGCGTTCCCGAGAAGTCGAACAGGACCGCCTTGGGAGTGCTGCTCATCGCGTCACCGACGTCCCTACTCCGACCGCGCTGACGCACCAACAGACTCCGATGAGCCTGCTTCGGCGACGACCGAGGCGATCCGCTCGGCGATGCCGTGTGCGAGTTCGGGAGTCGGTGCCTCGACCATGACGCGGACGAGTTGCTCGGTTCCCGAGGGGCGCAACAGAACTCGTCCTGTCGATCCCAACTCCTGCTCGGCCACCTCAACGGCGTCGCGCACCGAGTCGGCGATCGCGACCGCGTGCTTGTCGGCGACCCGGACGTTGATGAGCTCCTGCGGCAGCACGGTGACGATCGACGCGAGTTCGGCCAGACGCTTGCCCGACCTGACGATCTGCTCCATCAGCAGCAACCCGGTGAGGATGCCGTCGCCGGTCGTTCCCGCCTGCGGGTAGACGATGTGACCGGACTGCTCACCACCGAGCGAATAGCCTCCCCGTCGCAGTTCCTCAAGTACGTATCGATCGCCAACAGCGGTGGTACGCACCTCGATTCTTGCTTCGCGCATGGCGATGTGCAGACCGAGGTTGCTCATGACGGTCGCGACCAGCACGTCGTCGACGAGTCGGCCGCGGGCATGCAGTGCGGTGGCGAGAATAGCCATGATCGCGTCGCCGTCGACCAGTTGTCCGGTCGAGTCGACTGCGAGGCAGCGGTCGGCGTCGCCGTCGAACGCTATGCCGAGGTCGGCACCGTGCTCCAGAACGGCCGCCTGCAACTTCTCCATATGCGTCGAGCCGCAGTCGGCGTTGATGTTGATGCCGTCGGGTTCGGCGTGGATGGTGGTGACGGTGGCACCAGCGCTGGCGAACACTTGCGGACCCACTTGTGCCGCAGCGCCATTCGCGCAATCGACGACGACGTTGAGTCCGTCGAGTCGCGCGTCGATGGCCGCGGCGAGATGCGCTGCGTAGCGGGCACCGGCGTCGGGCGCCTCGCGCAGACGGCCGACGCCCGCGCCGGTCGGGTGGGGAATGTCGCCGGAGGTCATCACGGCTTCGATCCGGTCTTCGACCTCGTCGTCGAGCTTGTGTCCGCCCGCGCCGAAGAATTTGATGCCGTTGTCGGGCATCGGATTGTGCGACGCCGAGATCATCACACCGAACGTCGCGTCGTAGTCGCCGGTCAGGAAGGCGACGGCGGGCGTCGGCAGCACACCGACGCGGATGGCGTCGGCGCCGACCGAGGCGAGTCCGGCACAGACCGCGGCTTCGAGCATCTCGCTCGACGCGCGCGGATCACGACCGACGACCACCTGGGGCCGAAAGCCCGTGGTGCTGCCGCCGGCCGATGCAGTGTCGCCGGATGTGGAAAGGTCTCCGAGAACGACCGCGGCGGCCGAGGCCAGGCGCAACGCCAACTCTGCGGTGAGTTGGTCGTTGGCCAGGCCTCGGACGCCGTCGGTACCGAAAAGGCGTGCCAAGTCAGCGCTTGGAGTACTGCGACGCCTTGCGGGCCTTCTTCAGGCCGTACTTCTTGCGCTCGACCGCACGCGGGTCGCGAGTGAGGAAGCCGGCCTTCTTCAGTGCCGGACGATCCTCAGGGGTGACCTCGATGAGGGCACGGGCGATCGCGAGACGCAACGCACCGGCCTGGCCCGAGGGGCCGCCGCCGACGAGCTTGGCGTAGATGTCGAACGACTCGGTGCGCTCGACGGTCACCAGCGGAGCCTTGATGAGCTGCTGGTGAACCTTGTTGGGGAAGTAGTCCTCGAGGCTGCGGCCGTTGAGGGTGAATCCACCCGAACCGGGCAGCATGCGGACGCGGACCACGGCCTCCTTGCGGCGACCGACGGTCTGGATCGGACGGTCGATGACCACGGGACCACGATCGATGGTGACCTCGGCGGCAGCAGGTGCCTCGGTGTCGTAATCGTCTGCGGCCTGCTCGAGCTCGACAGCGGCCTCGACGGCAGCTTCGACAGCGCCCTCTGCGGCAGCGGTGTTCTCACCGGCAGCGGCCTGCGCCTCGGCGGCGTTCTCGACTGCGTTCTCCACAGCCTCGTCGCTGATGTTCTCGTTGCTCACTGGGCCACCTGCTTGATCTCGAAGGGAACGGGGCGCTGGGCCGCGTGGGGATGGTTCGGGCCTGCGTACACCTTGAGCTTCGAGGCCATTGCGCGGCCGAGCTTGGTGTGGGGCAGCATTCCCTTGATCGCCTTCTCGACGACCCGCTCGGGGTGCGAGTCGAGCAGCTCTGCGGTGGTCTGCACCTTGAGACCACCCGGATGTCCGGAGTGCCGGTAGTTCAGCTTGCGATCAGCCTTGTTGCTGGTCAGCGCAACCTTCTCGGCGTTGATGATGATGACGAAATCGCCACCATCCATGTGGGGTGCGTAGGTCGGCTTGTGCTTGCCGCGGAGCAGGTTCGCGCTCTGCACGGCCAGCCGGCCGAGCACCACGTCGTTGGCGTCGATGACATGCCACGTACGCGTGATGTCACCGGCCTTCGGGGTGTAAGTAGGCACAGGTGGTCCTCAACTCTTATGTCGATGGTGCTGGTCAGGGGCGCAGACGGAGACGATTCCCGGCGACCAGTGGGGACCCGGGGCTCTGCTACCTTGCTCCATGCAGGAGCGAAGGTGTCACGCACCAGCGATTCAGAGTACGCGACGCCGCAGGTCAGGGTCAAAACAGTGGTCAGGGCCAACTGGTCAGGGTCGACCCAACTGGTCAGGGTCAACACAGTGCAGAACGGGGAACGGGTGTGCGCAAGAACAGCATCGTGATCTTTCTCAGCGTCGTGGGGGTGGCGCTTGCGCTCAGCGCACTGCTCGCGCTGAAGAGCACCACCACCGTCTATGAACCGGCGATGGACACGGAGCATCCGGACACGTCGAGCACCCGCACTGCGCTCTGCGGGAGCGTCATCGGTGGAGGCACCGCCAACCACTCGAACCCGAGCACCGATGAACCCAAGAAGGTTCCCGACGCCGCCTTCTATCTCACGTGCGGGCAGATGCGGTCGGAGACGCAGACGAGGGGCATATTCGGAATCGGTGTGGGAATCGGCATGATCGTGGCCGCGCTACTCATCGCGATTGTTCCCTCGCCCAAACCACGCAACGCACCGGGCTTCCCCGCCCCGCAGTCCGCCGGCCCGCTGCCTCCCCAACCGAACCCCGGACCATTCGGTAACCAGTTCTGACGCAGTCGTCGTCAATGCTCGCGGCGCCATCACGGACACGTTCAGCGACCGCGCGCCGACGTCACCGCACCTGCACCGTCGACACCGCTCGCGCGCATACGTCGTCGATCGGATCACCGGTCGAACCCGGCTGACAACCGACGCTCACCTGCAGATCGTCGTCGACCAGCACGTACCAGCGGATCGCCGACCCCGACGCGGGTGCCTCGCGGTAGGCGATCACCTCGCGGTCCCCGAACCTCGTCGACGCCGAGAACTCGCTCACCACGTCGTCGCCGCGCTGACTGATCCGGTTGCGCAAACTGTTCGCCACCGAGTCGAGCGTCGACGCCGAGCGCACGTCGCTCTGCACCAGAAGAATCCGACCACCCGACCCTGGATCGGTGAACACACTGCGGGCCTGGCCGGTGCCACGATCGGACGGGTCGCCGGGCATCGGTGGCGCGCTGTGATGCCAGGCCACTGGCACCGACAACGTCGTACGCCCGACGACGGCGTCGCGGTATGTCGGCCCCTGCGGCGCGTCGTCGTGTCGCCATCCGACGACGCCGAGCACCACCAGACCGACGACCAGCAGAGCACAGCACGCGATCGGCAGTCGGTATCGTCGCGCGAACGACTGGCGTGCAGGTGCGTACTCCGGTTGGTCGCCCACCGCCTCCGGTAGCGGGGCGACGACGGCCGTCCGTGCCCCGTGCCGACGGACAAGTGCACGATCGACCGGCACAACGCGCCCGGCAACGGCATACGCGCAGATCTCTTCGATCGCGGCGCGAACCTCATTCCGGTCGGAACCGTCGACGAATACCGCCTCCACCGAGTCGTCGATGAGCGCGACGATCTTCTCCCCCACCTGCGCATCGTCATCCAGAGTGATGACGCCGCTGCGCTCGATCACCCAACCCGCGGAGGTGCGGACCAGCCGTGCAACATCCCAGGTCGGTGGCACCGTGTCGGCCGGATAGCTCGGCCGGTGTGTGGTCTCGACAACCACACAGTTGCCCATCACGGTGTCGCTGTGACTGCGTGCCACGAGAACTGCGCGAGGTATCAGACTCGCGGGCGGGCGCATACCCGCGGCCGCGCGCGCGAGAACCCCGCACCGCACCGACCCCCAGGTGCTGGGGTGGCCGATCAGGACAGGAACATCGCTCACGCTGCGAGCGATGTTCCACAGCACCTCACGCCAGAGTTCTCCGACGTCACGCGACGCACCGGCTACGGTCACCGCGGCCGCGTCGATGTGGTCGAGCAAGAAGGTGACGTCAAGGGGCTCCGGCCCGCTCGCAGTGTCGACGACGGCCTCGCCGTACGCGAGATCGACGACGACCGGCGCAACTGTCGGTGCGGCCGGGGCGAACGGCTCCGGCTGCCGGATCGTCACGCTCACTGATCCGCCTCGAGGGCCACCTGGATCATCTCCTGCGGCCTGACCCGCGACACGAGCTCTCCGCGGCCCGGCACGAGCTGCTGCATCCTGGATCGACCGACGATGTAGCCCTCGTCGCGGTCGCCGCTCATCAGCAGGACGTCACTCGACAGGTCCTTCAGCCGGGCGATCACCGGGTCGAACATCGCCCGACCGACACCACCCGACCGTCGTGCGAGCACGATGTGCAGTCCGATGTCGCGGGCGTGCGACGCCATCTCGACCAGCGGTTCGATCGGATGCCGAGCGCCGGTGGCCACCATGTCGTAGTCGTCGATGATGACGTAGATGTCGGGACCCGACCACCAGCTCCGTTCCTTCAACTGCTGCACGGTCAGGTCCTCCGGTGGCAGCCGGTCACGGAAGTAGCCCGCGAGTTGGGTCATCATCGATCCCGCGTTCTCGGTCGAGCTCGCATAGCCCGCCAGGTGCTCGCCCTCGATGATGCCCAGCATCGTGCGCCGGAAGTCGACGAGGACGATCTTGACCTCGTCGGGCGTCGAATTGCGCACGAGCCCCTTGACGATCGTCTTGAGCACGTTGGTTTTTCCGTGCTCGACATCGGAGAACACCATGAAATGCGGTTGGACGCCGAAGTCGAGGATCACGGGAGCAAGCTCGAGTTCGCCGACGCCGATCGCTACCTGGTTGGGTCCCAACGTGATCGACGACGCCGCCAACAACTCGTCGACGCCCTCACGGGTGATCTCGGTGCCGAGTTTGCGCACCGGCATGGCCTGCCGGTCGGCTCCGTACGCGTTCTGCAGCTTCTCCGCGGCGTGAGCGACACCGGCGCGTAGCGATTGTGCTGAGGAGACCCCGTCGAGCCTCGGCAACGCGATGAGCATGTGCAGTTCCTGTGCGGTGAGCCCGCGTCCTGGCCGATTCTGCGGGACCGATGCCGCTGCGCGCCTGCCCATCGTCGAGTCGCTGGGGTCGCCGAGCCGCAGTTCGATCCGACTGCCCATCAGGTCGCGCATCGCCGGCTTGACCTCTGCCCACCTCGACGCCGCGATGACGACGTGGACTCCGTACGAGAGTCCCTGTGAGACAAGGGTGCTGATCTGTTCGTCGAGAAAGTCGAACTCGCCGCGGAGCACCGCGATGCCGTCGAAGACGAGGAACACATCGCCGTGCCGGTCGTCGCCGAGAGGGTCGTCGTCGGCGAGGACTCCGGTGGCGAACCATTGCGCCCGACGCGCGCGGAAGTCCTGCATCGACTCGATTCCCAAGCGCGCGAACAATAATTCGCGACGACGCAGGATCGCCGACACCTCGGCGACCGTACGACGCACCGCGTCGAGATCGCCGCGCGAGGCCACCGATCCGACGTGCGGCACTCCGGCCAGACCCGCGAGGCTGCCACCGCCGAAATCGAGGCAGTAGAACTGAACCTGCTCGGGTGTATGGGTTGCCGCCATCGACATGACAAGGGTGCGCAGCGTCGTCGACTTGCCCGATTGCGGACCACCGACAACCGCGACGTTGCCCGCGCCGCCCGACAGATCGAGCAGCAGCAGGTCGCGACGCTGGTCGTACGGGCGGTCGACGATGCCGACGGCAGCGACGAGAGTGCCTGGCGCAGCGGGTTGATTCACGTCCCGACCGACGAGTACGTCGACTGTCGGAGAGTCGTCGAGCGGAGGCAACCAGACACCGTGCGCTGCGGGTCCATGCCCCGCGATTCTCCCGACGAGTGTCTGCAGCAACGTCGGAACACCAACCCCGACGACGTCTGCACCGACGCTTCCGTTGTCGCCGGAATCGCCCGCCCCAACCCCGTCGGTCATTCCCAGCTCGGTGGTGTTCGAATCGGCCCTCGGCGGCTCTTCGTCGAGCAGCGCCAGCGCGGCGTCGAGTACCGAACCCTGCTGGGCCACTGCGTAATCCCCGTCTCCGTCATTCGCGTCGCCGTCAACCGAACCGCTGTCAACCGCACCGTCGAGTGGCACCGGTAGTGCAGTGAAGATTTTCATCGTGGCGCGCGGACGATCGGAGTCCACGTCGATCTCGTCGAGGTAGGCAGATGGCGAGTGATAGGGGCCGGACACATACGAGGTGTTGAATCTGATCGGTTCGGCGCTGTCGCATTTGAGGTACGCGGAGCCCGGGACGCTCGGCAGGTGATACGCGTCGGGAACGCCGAGCACCGACCTCGACTCATTGGCGGAGAACGTCTTCAGCCCGATGCGATACGACAGGTGGCTGTCGAGGCCGCGCAGTTTACCCTCCTCCAACCTCTGCGAGGCCAGGAGCAGATGGATGTGCAGTGAACGCCCAAGACGACCGATCGCTACGAACAGTTCCGCGAAATCCGGCTTCTGGGAGAGCAATTCGGAGAACTCGTCGACGATGATGAAGAGCGCAGGCATCGGCTCGAGACGCATACCCGACGCGCGCGCACGCTCATACTCGGCAACGTTGGCGAAGTTTCCCGAGGCGCGGAGCACCTCCTGTCGACGAGTCATCTCACCGGAGAGCGCGTCCTTCATCCGGTCGACCATTGCCAGTTCTTGCTCGAGGTTGGTGATGATCGCCGCAACGTGCGGCGCCGACTCGAGTCCCAGGAACGTCGCCCCGCCTTTGAAGTCGACGAGAACGAGGTTGAGTTCGGCAGGCGAGTGTGTTGCCAACATGGATACGACCAGCGTGCGCAGAAACTCGGACTTTCCCGAACCCGTTGCGCCGATACATAATCCGTGCGGTCCGGTGCCTCCGTGTGCGCTCTCTTTGATGTCGAGTTCGACAGGCGTTCCGTTCGGCTGGAAACCGATCGGCACCCGGAGGCGATCTTTACCCGTCCGACCGCGCCACTGCACGCTCGGATCGAAGCGGGCAACGTCGTCGATGCCGAGAAGAGCGGGCAGTCCCGGATCGCCTGCTGTCGCCTCGGAGTCCAGGTTGGCCATGCTCGCCGCGGTTGCCACGTGGTAGCGAGCGAGTTTGCGTGCGATGGCCTCCGCTTCGGCGATCGTCAACCCATCCATGTCGGCGAACTCCTCGATGCCGACAGCGCTACGCGCGCAGACCTTGCCGCCGCGAATCATCAACTCGAGTCCGCGCCGTGCGGCCAGTCCATCGGGCGGGGCAGACAGATCGAGAACGGTCACCTGTTCGGTACCAGCATCGTTGACCAGCCGCTCGTCTCCGGCGACGTGGCCGTCGTCGATGATGACGACGACGTGCGCTCGCCCGGCCACGGGCGGTGCGGAGCGACTGAATCGACCGCGGTCGAGTAGTTCCGCCGCAAGCGACGTCTCCAGATCGCCGAGCGACTCGAAGACCATACGCAGCGGCCCCAATCCGTCACGAAGGCTCGGATGTCCTACGTGGGGAAGCCATTTGGTCCAGTCCCATGCCTCGCCGACGGGGTCGGCGGTGACGATCGCGATCCGCAGATGGTCCGGACCGTGAAACACACACAGTTCTGCCACGAGGGCGCGCACCACGTCGCGGGTTTCTCCGCGGACGCCGCCGATGTTGACCGCCGGGAACCCGCGCAGCGAGATCGACGTCGGTAATCGGTGAACGACGGAATGCGTTCGCACAAACCGACGTAACGCGACCATCGAGACGGGTTCGAGGTCTTCGGGCGGACCGGTCTCGGGCGGCATCAGGCGTGTCGCGAGTCCATGTGCGCCGACACCGATCCGAACGTGTGCGAAGTCGGGATCAGACGGCCGTCGTTCCCACATCCGACGTGTACCGATGAGCGTCGGCAGTGTGCGCGGGTCGGGATGGCTCCAGGTCAGCGCTGCGCGTTGCGCGTCGACGGTGTCGCGGACCTGGTCACGCAGTTGTCCGAGGTATCTGAAGTAGTCCTTGCGCTCCTCGTTGAGTTCCGCAGCCCGCTTACCGCCTCCGCGACCACCCGCCGCGAACATGCCGAACATCGACATGAGCATCATCAGCGGAAACATCATGAAAAGCGGATTGCTGAGAATGTTGCGACCGCCGGTCGCGAACATCAACGCCAGCATGCCGACGACCGCCACGATCATGACGACTGGCAGCAGTTTCATCAACAGATTCCCGGGGACCACACGGGGAACGTCCGGCGGTGGTGCGATCGTCAACTCGCCGCCTGGCGTACGCGGCATGGCGATCCGCGCACGACGCACGAACCCCTCGGTCGTCGAAGCCAACTCATCTCCCCCACAGAACCCGGACACATGCTGCGCCTCATGGCTTCTAGCCCTGTTGAGACTTGGCTGGTCGTCGATGTCGTAGTTCGCTATGTTAACTCCCAACTGCGGGGAGAACGGACAAACATGACATCTGTGGACACGTCGAGAATGGTCGAGGGCAGCCCAGTCGGGAGCGGGCCGGCCGGCGAGCGACGCGCCGGCCGCACGACGCCGATCGAGCCGGCCCTCGTTCGCGTGTCTGTCCTGGGCGGCAATACCCAGCTCGACGTCGGGCTTCCCGCAGCCGTGCCGGTGGCGGTGCTGATCGGCGAGCTCGTCACCCAGATCACCGCGCGCATATCGGCCCAACACGACCCGGACGACCCCGATGTCGATCCCTCGACGCAGCCGCCTGACCGCCAGCACCGTTGGACACTCGCACTCGTCGGACAGGAGCCGCTCGTACCGAACCGAACGTTGTCGGAGTCGGGCGTTCGTGACGGCGACCTGCTGATGCTGCAGTCGGTCGACACCGGCGAGTCGCCCGTGTTGTTCGACGACGTCGTCGACGCTGTCGCGCGACTCAACGATTCGGTGTTCGCGACGTGGTCGCCACTCGCCGCGCGATACGCCGGATATGTCGCGACGTTGATCGCCGCACTGGGTGCGGCAGCATCGCTGAGCCTCACTCGTCTCGGTGGGATGGGAAGCACGACAGCACTATTGGGTGGTATCGCAGCGCTGGCTTTCCTCGCCGCCGCGGCTGTTGTCGCCCGACACTTCGACGACGCGCCGTCGGCAACCGTGCTGTCGGCGTCGGCCATGCCCTTCGCATTCGTCGCGGGCCTATTGACCCCTCCCGGTACATTCGGCGCCGCCCATCTGGCGCTGGGGTGTGCGCTGGTGTTGCTCGCCTCAGTCGTCTCGTATCGGCTGACCGCTGTCGGACCGATCACCCACAGCGCACTGACCACCACGTCCACGCTGACCGGCGCAGGAGCAGTCCTGACGCTCGTCGCCGGCAGCGGCATCGGCGTTGAGAAGGTGTCGGCCGTCGTGGCTGCCGTCGGACTGTTGACCGTATGCACCGCATCGCGCACGACGATCCTGCTCACCAAACTGCCTGTGCCACCGGTCCCGACAGCGGGTGCCCCGATCGACCTCGATGTCTTCGAACCAACACCGGCGATCGAGGGAATCGGCGCGATCGGTGCGATCGCACTGCCCAAAGTCGATGCGCTCGAACGACGCTCACACCTCGCCAACGCGTATCTGACCGGAATCATCGGCGGTGCAACCGCTGTCACCGCTGTGGCAGCCTGCGTCGCAGCGGCTCCCCTCTCCGGATTCCACCCGATCGCGGTCGCATACGCGATCGTCATCGGTGTGGTCCTGTGCCTGCGCGGTCGCTCGCACAGCGACCTCGCGCAGGCCGCAACGCAGATCGCGGGTGGCGCATTGACGGTGATCGTGGTGTTCGTCGGACTCGCGGTTGGCGATCCGTCGCCGTGGGCATTGATCGGGTTCGGCGTCGCCACAGCACTCGCTGTCGTTGCCGTGATCGTCGGCAGGCTCGCTGCGGCTCATGACTTTTCGCCGATGTTGCGACGCAGCGCCGAGCTGTTCGAGTACGCGCTGCTGCTCGCGGTGATCCCGCTACTACTGTGGATACTCGATCTCTACCGGCTCGTGCGGGAGTTCTGACGTTGCCGCGCGCACGCGCGTGTTCTGTTGTGGCGGCGATGGTGTCGTGCATCGCGGTACTCGTGTGCTCGAGTGAGGCTCCGGCTCTCGCCGTGACACCACCGGTCATCGACACCGCCGCACTCGTCAGATCTGCACCGGTCGCACCACCCGAACCCACAGAGCAACGCACACTGTGTGCCGCACCCCTTGCCGCAGAGGCGTATTCGTCGGCGACGGGTGCGCAGGCAATGATGCGGCTGCCTGACGCGTGGCGCTTCAGCAGAGGCGCGGGCCAGCGCGTCGCGGTGATCGACACCGGCGTCAGCCCGAGTCGACGACTCCCCCGGCTGACCGCGGGTGGCGACTACGTGTCGACCGGCGACGGTTTGTCCGACTGCGACGCACACGGCACACTCGTCGCGGGCATCATCGCGAGCGCGCCGAGCAACACCGACGCCTTCGCAGGTGTGGCACCCGACGCGTCGATCATCTCGATCCGTCAGTCGAGTACGGCGTTCGGCGCCAGACGTTCTCGCGATTCAGACGATCCTCACGTCGGGAGCGGATACGGCTCGGTGCGCACGCTCGCCCACGCGGTGGTCCGCGCCGTCGACCTCGGTGCAACGGTCATCAACATCTCCGAGGTGGCGTGCGCTGCCGTGGGCGCCAAGCTCAACGACCGATCACTCGGCGCAGCGGTGCGATATGCGCACGAGCGCGATGTCGTTGTCGTCGTCGCCGCAGGCAACCTGACACGCGATTCGGCATGTACGAGTCAGAATCCGATCCCGAGCGGCGACGACCCGACGGGGTGGCGGTCGGTCTCGATGATCGCGAGCCCCGCATGGTTCTCTCCGTACGTGCTCACCGTCGGCTCCGTGGACGCGGGCACCGGCGCCCCAAGCGATTTCAGCATCAACGGCCCGTGGGTATCTGTCGCAGCACCGGGAACCGACGTCATCAGCATCGACGGCTCGGGGCGCGTCGTGTACGCGCAGCAGGATCAGTCGGGACCAATCCCCTTGCGCGGCACCAGCTTCTCAACTGCCTACGTCAGCGGCCTCGTCGCGCTCGTTCGTGCGCGCTACCCGCGTCTGACCGCAGCCGCGGTCATCGATCGTGTCACCAGAACTGCCCACGCGCCGGGCACCGGGCGCGATACCCGTATCGGATTCGGAGTCGTCGACCCCGTCGCGGCACTCACCGCAGAACTCGACGACACTCCACGCGCCGACGCTGTCGCATATCCGATCGCAGCACCGCCGTCACCGCAGGCACCCGATCACACCGCTCGCAACGTCGCGCTGCTCGGTACGGGGGCAGCCGCGGTGCTCATCGTGGTGGTTCTCGCACTCGCGCTGCCGCAGCGGCGCACCCGCACGCTCAGTCCCGACGAGTACTGAACTCGCGACGAACACTGCCCGCCGGAGCTACGACAAGCGTTGGCTACTTCGACGACGTCCGCGCGGGCCGCAACTCGCGCGGCAGTGCGAAGGTCAGCGTCTCCTCGGCGGTGTTGACCTTCTCGACGGAGTCGTAGCCACGCTCGGCGAGGTAGTCGAGCACTCCGCGCACCAAGACCTCGGGCACCGACGCGCCGGACGTGACGCCGACCGTCGAGACGCCGTCGAGCCATGCGTCGTCGATCTCGCGGGCGTAATCGACCAGGTGGCCGTCCTTGGCGCCGTTCTGCACCGCGACCTCGACAAGCCGCACCGAGTTGGACGAGTTCTTGGACCCCACCACGATCACCAGGTCGCACTGCGGAGCCATCGCCTTGACCGCGACCTGGCGGTTCTGGGTGGCGTAGCAGATGTCGTCGCTCGGCGGGTCATTGAGAAGGGGGAACTTCTCCCGCAGCCGTCGCACGGTTTCCATCGTCTCGTCGACAGACAGTGTGGTCTGCGAAAGCCAGATCACCTTGGACTCGTCGCGCACGGTCACTTTGTCGACGCTGTCGGGGCCGTCGACGATCTGGATGTGCTCGGGTGCCTCGCCGGAGGTTCCCTCGACCTCCTCGTGGCCCTCGTGACCGATCAGCAGGATGTCGTAATCGTCGCGAGCGAAACGCTTGGCCTCCTGGTGCACCTTGGTGACCAGCGGACAGGTGGCGTCGATGGTCTTGAGGCTGCGGGCGGCAGCCGTCCGATGCACCTCTGGCGACACCCCGTGTGCGGAGAAGACGACGATCGCACCCTCCGGGACCTCGTCGGTCTCGCCGACGAACACGGCGCCACGCTCGGTGAGCGTGTCCACGACGTGCCTGTTGTGAACGATCTCTTTACGCACGTAGACGGGTGCTCCGTGCTTGTCCAGGGCGCGTTCGACGGTCTCGACCGCACGGTCGACGCCCGCGCAGTAACCGCGCGGCTCGGCCAGCAGGACACGCTTTGGTTCAGACATGGTCTCCAGGGTACGTGGTGTCAGCCCAGCGAACCGCCGCGCTTCGGGTTGGTGTGACGCAGACCAGATGGCAGAGTGTGGTCATGGTTCGCGCACCCTATCCTGCACGTATCGCCGCAGGTCTCATCGTCGTGGCAATCGAAGAGACCCGCCGACTGCCGACTCGCCTGTTCACGCTGCCCATGACAGCGGTTAGTCAGACGCTGCAAGCCGGTATGCGGGCGCAGCAGCAGATCGCCGAGTTGGCGATCAAGGGCGACGAGGCCATTGACCTCCTCTTCGACAAACCCGACGAACAGCCCGAGTGGGCACGCTTCGACGAAGACGAGCTGACCGAGATCGATCCGGGGACACCCATCGAGAGTACGGACACCGAACCAACCGTGACCCGAACCGCCGAGGTCGCCACACTGCACGCGGCACCCGAGGCGCCTGCGAAGTCGAAGACGTCGGCGAAGTCGAAGACGTCGGCGAAGCCCGCGGCAAGCCACAAGACCTCGACCCACAAGAGCGCGGCCACGAAAACCGCGGCCGACAAGGGCACCGCACCCAAGGACTCAGCGCCTGCAAAGGCCCCCACGAAGGCGGTCGACGCCGCGACGACCACCAAGCCTGCGGAACCCGCGAAGGCCGCGACACCGGAGTCGAACTCCGCGGCCAAGACCGCGGCGCCGCGTGCCGACGCCGGGCGGTTCGCGCTCTACAGCTCAGCACCCGCCGACCTCATCGCGGGCGAGACACCCACCTCCGACGACGATGTCTCCGACGTCGACAAGCCGGAGATCGTCGAGTTCATCGAGTACGACTCCCTGACTCTGGCCCAACTGCGCGCCAAACTGCGGGCCGTCGACCTCGACGACCTCACCGCGCTGGTCGCATACGAAACAGCGACCAAGAACCGGGCGCCGTTCATCACGATGCTCGACAACCGGATCACCGCCCAGAACAAGCGGTCGTGACCTCGGCGAACGCAACGCCGCCCGGGAACTCCAAAGACACGGGCAACTCCAGAGACACGGGCAATAATGCCGACAACCCGTGGCCGGTACGCACCGTCAATCGCAAGATCGCGGAGTGGATCAACAAGCTCGGTCAGATCTGGGTGGAGGGTCAGGTCACCCAGGTCTCGCGCCGACCGGGTACCCGCACCTCGTTCCTCACGCTTCGCGATCCGGCCGCAGACATCTCGATCACCGTCACCTGCAGCCCCGACCTGTTGATGCGCACCGAGGTCCCCGTGACCGAGGGCAGCCACGTCGTGATGCTCGGCCGACCCGACTTCTACGCCGGCCGCGGCACGATCTCCTTGCGCGTCACCGACATTCGACCCATCGGCGTCGGCCAGCTGTTGCTGCGCATCGAACGTCTCAAACAACTCCTCGCGGCGGAGGGGCTCTTCGATCCGCGCCTCAAGCGGTCGCTGCCGTTCCTCCCGCGCACCGTCGGGTTGATCTCCGGACGCGCGAGCGCCGCCCAGCGCGACGTGATGTCGGTGGCGCAGACACGGTGGACGCAGGTGCGCTTCGCGGTCCGCGACGCTCCCGTCCAGGGACCGACAGCGGTGCCACGCATCCTGGCCCACCTCGCCGATCTCGACGCCGACCCCGACGTCGACGTCATCGTGATCGCACGCGGCGGAGGCAGCGTCGAGGATCTACTCCCTTTCTCCGACGAGGCACTGCTGCGGGCCGTCGCAGCATGTACCACGCCCGTCATCAGCGCGATCGGCCATGAACCCGACAATCCGCTCCTCGACCTCGTCGCCGACATCCGCGCCGCCACCCCGACCGATGCGGCCAAGCGCGTCGTCCCCGACGTCACCGCAGAACTCGCCGGCATCGCAGAGATGCGTCGACGCAGCGCCCACGCACTCCGTCACTGGGTCCACCGCGAAGACCGGGTGATCGCGGGCCTGCGTGCACGGCCCGTCCTCGCCAACCCGTTCACCATGATCGACCGACGCTCCGACGACGTCGACCGCATGCGGCGCGACATCCGACGCGACGTCAGCAGGATGGTCGACGCCGAGCAGCGCCGCGTCGAACATCTCTCCGCGCGCCTGGCGACACTCGGTCCGGCACAGACCCTCGCCCGCGGGTACGCCGTCGTCCAACGCGTCGACGACGGCGACCCTCACGTGGTGACCTCGACCGACCAAATGCCCGCGGGCGCGCGACTGCGCATCCGCGTCGGCGACGGCGCAGCCACGGCTGAGGTCACGTCAGAAGCACCCGACGCCGAGAAACGCACAGCGAAGACCACCGACGACGACACCCCCAGCACACAGAGGAGCACGAAGTGACCGGCCCTGCGAAAGGCAAGTCCACCAAGCCGATTCCGGTGGCGCAGCTCGGTTACGAGCAGGCCCGCGACGAGCTCATCGAGGTCGTCACGACACTCGAACACGGTGGCCTCGACCTCGACGCATCGCTCGCGCTCTGGGAACGTGGCGAAGCATTGGCGACGCGCTGCGAGGAACACCTCACCGGAGCGCGTGACCGCATCGAGGCAGCCCTTTCACCCGAGGACAGCGAGGACGACGACGAATTCGACGACTCAGACCCCGACGAGGACTGAGCTCACCAACACCGGGCTTACACGGACCTGCTCAGGAACCCGTTTTCGGCAGCGGCTGCTGGGCGAGCACCGACTGCGCCATCTGCTCCATCTCGGAGTCGGGACCGCGTGACATCACGGCGATCCGCACGTCGGAGAGGTCGGTGATCCAGAACTTGTTGCCGTCGTGCGTCGAGTAGGTCACCCAGGTGCGCCCGCCGATGTCCTTGGTGCCCGTTCCCGACGAGACGTCGTCGCCACCGAGCTTCTGGACGAGATCGTCCTCGGACGCATTGGTTTGCGTGAGCTGCAGATAGGCACCGGTGCCGGTGACCCAACCGACGTTGCTCGACGTCGAGCCGCCTGCCATCTCCCCGGTGCTGCCCGAGTTCGGCTTCCAGCCCTCTGGCGTCGGGGGTCGTCGAATCGGGAACGGCATGGTCCGCGCGTCGGCGGCGAGTCCGTTGTGGACGTCGTACGCGGGGGTTTTGTCGTCGGACGCGGTGCCCGTCAGTCCCACCGAGCAGTTGCCGGACGCGATCGCCACCAGTGCGCAGACCGCCAGCAACGGGATCAGCGTCCAGATCATGTCCTTGCCGCTGGTCAGGATGCGGGGTTTGCTCGCCATGGCTCACGAGTATCCCAGCCGCACGCCACACCCCGCGTCGCGCCCCTCGACGAGCGTGCGCGCCGCCACAATCGACCGTCACCGTCACGCGGTACGGTTCCGTATGCGCGCGCTACAGCTCGTCATGTCCCGCGTCGGGTCGACCGTCCGGCTCGGCGGCAGAGGACGCATCGCCGTCGTCGTGTTGTCCGCACTGATCGCCGCGGCAACCCTTGCTGCGTGCGGCGGTTCCGACGACCAGCGCAACGGCATGGACGAGATCCGGTCGTCCGGCGTGCTGCGTGTCGGCACCGAGGGCACCTACGCGCCGTTCAGCTATCGCGATCCCACGACGGGCGAGCTCGCAGGCTACGACGTCGACGTCGCGAACGCGGTCGCCAAGAAGATGGGCGTGCGGGCCGAATTCGTCACCACCCCTTGGGATTCCATCTTCGCCGGACTCGAGTCGGGCAGATTCGACGTCGTCGCCAACCAGGTGTCGATCACGCCGGAACGCAAAGCCAAATACGACCTCTCCAAGCCATACGCCGTCAGCGAGGGTGTCATCGTCACCCGCGCCGACGACAACTCCATCCAGTCGCTCGACGACCTGAAGGGCAAGACCACCGCGCAGTCGGCCACGAGCAACTGGGCACAGGTGGCCCGCGACGCGGGCGCGAACGTCGAATCCGTCGAGGGCTTCACCCAGGCGATCAAGCTGCTCAACCAGGGACGCGTCCAGGCAACCGTGAACGACAGCGTCGCGGTCTACGCCTACTTCGCCGAGACCGGCGACAAGAGCGTGAAGATCGCCGCCAAGACCGGAGACACCAGCGAGCAAGCCTTCGCCGCCAGAAAGAACAGCGGGATCACCGGCGACATCAACAAGGCACTCGACGAGCTCAGTGCCGACGGAACCCTGTCGACCATCTCGCAGAAGTACCTCAAGGCCGACGCCAGCGGAAGCGCAGGCGCCCAACAGCAAGCAGTGCCGCGCAGCACGTGGAAGATCATCGGCGACAACCTGTGGCCGATGGCCAAGGCGACCATCACCGTCACCATCCCGCTCGCCGCGATCAGTTTCGTGATCGGCCTGGTGATCGCCCTCGTTGTCGCACTGGCACGACTCTCGCAGACACGACTGATCAACTGGCTGGCGCGCGCCTACATTTCGATCGTCCGCGGCACGCCACTGTTGGTGCAGCTGTTCATCATCTTCTACGCGCTACCCGAACTGGGCATCAAGGTGCCGCCGTTCCCCGCCGCCGTCGTCGCGTTCTCGCTCAACGTCGGCGGGTACGCCGCCGAGATCATCCGCAGCGCGATCCTCTCGGTTCCGAAGGGGCAGACAGAAGCGGCCCAGACGATCGGCATGAACTACCGCACGACGATGCGTCGGATCATCCTGCCGCAGGCGGCGCGCAACGCGGTGCCGGGCTTGTCCAACACGTTGATCTCGTTGGTCAAGGACACCTCCCTAGCGTCGACGATCCTGGTGACGGAACTGCTGCGGGTCGCTCAGCTCGCCGCAGCACCGACATTCGAGTTCTTCGCGCTCTACACCACCGCAGCCATCTACTACTGGATCGTGTGCATGGTCCTGTCCGCCCTGCAGAACAGGCTCGAGTCCCGATTGGGAAGGTTCGTGACGCCATGAGTGAACCCGTCAGCAAGCAGCCGGAGCGAGACAATCAGCCGGAGAGAGTCGTCGACGTCGCCGGGCTGCAGAAGTCCTTCGGCGACAACCACGTTCTGCGCGGCATCGCCTTCACCGTCGACCGCGGCACGGTGACCGTCATCCTCGGCCCATCCGGCTCGGGCAAGACCACCATCCTGCGATCGCTCAACGCCCTCGACATCCCCGACGCCGGAGTCATCCGCGTCGGCGAGCAGACGATCGACTTCGACGGCACGTACTCGAAATCCGACATCGCCAGATATCGCGCGCAGAGCGCGATGGTGTTCCAGAACTACAACCTCTTTCCCCACATGACGGTCCTCGAAAACGTCATCGAGGGACCCGTCACGGTGCAGCGCCGCACCAAAGCCGACGCCACCGCCGAGGCCGAGGCACTGCTGGCCAGCGTCGGGCTCGCCGAGAAGCGCGACCAATACCCACATCAGTTGTCGGGCGGCCAGCAGCAGCGAGTGGGGATCGTCCGCGCCGTCGCGCTGCACCCGCAGGTCCTGTTGTTCGACGAACCGACGTCGGCGCTCGATCCCGAACTCGTCGGCGACGTGCTGAAAGTGCTGAAGGGTCTCGCCGAGGAGAGCTGGACGATGGTCGTCGTGACCCACGAGATCCGATTCGCGCAGGAGGTCGCCGACCAGGTGCTGTTCGTCGACGGTGGTGTGATCGTCGAGCGCGGCGGCCCCGACGACGTGATCGCACATCCCGCGGAGGAACGCACCCGACAGTTCCTCCGTCGCATCCTCGACCCCCTCTGAGGCCTCCACAACCCGCGTGCGCTGCATCGACGCGTCAGATCACTCCCGAGGCGGGTGCGTGAACTCGCACTCGTCATGAAAGGATGATCGATGGGCGTCATTCGCCCGATGCCGCGTACGCCACTGCGGCCGCGTCACTGCCAACGCCAAGGAGTCGATCAGACATGACAGCCGAAAACCACCAGGCACCCGACCGCAACCTTGCCATGGAGCTGGTGCGGGTCACCGAGGCCGCGGCACTCGCCGCAGGACGCTGGGTGGGACGCGGCGAGAAGAAGAAGGGCGACGGTGCAGCCGTCGACGCGATGCGCGAACTCCTGTCGACAGTCTCCATGCGCGGCGTCGTCGTGATCGGTGAAGGCGAAAAAGACGAAGCCCCGATGCTGTTCAACGGCGAAGAGGTCGGCAACGGATTCGGCCCCGACTGCGACGTCGCGGTCGACCCCATCGACGGAACCACACTGATGGCCGAGGGTCGCCCCAACTCGATCGCCGTCATCGCGGTCAGCGAGCGCGGCACCATGTACGACCCGTCAGCCGTCTTCTACATGGACAAGATCGCCGTCGGCCCGGAAGCCAAGGGTGCCATCAACATCGACGAGTCGGTCGAGTGGAACATCAACTCGGTCGCCAAGGCCAAGGGCATCGACGTCGGCGATCTGACCGTCGTCGTCCTCGACCGTCCGCGCCACGCCGACCTCATCGGCGAGATCCGCAGGGCAGGCGCCAAGATCCGCTTGATCTCCGACGGCGACGTCGCGGGCGCGATCGCCGCTGCCGGTGACTACTCGACGGTGGACATGCTCATGGGTGTCGGCGGTACGCCGGAGGGCATCATCACCGCAGTCGCGATGAAGTGCATGGGCGGCGAGATCCAGGGCAAGCTGTGGCCGCGCAACGACGAAGAGCGCCAGAAGGCGATCGACGCCGGACACGACCTCGACCGTGTGCTGGGCACCGACGACCTGGTCCGCGGCGAGAACTGCTTCTTCGCGGCAACCGGCGTCACCAACGGCGACATGCTCCGCGGCGTCACCTACCGCCGTGGCGGCGCGACCACCCGTTCGCTGGTCATGCGCTCGAAGTCGGGAACCATCCGCCGCATCGAGGCCGTGCACCGCACCACCAAGCTGCGCGAGTACGCGCGCCTCGACATCTAGCCAGAGCCCTTAGACGACGCGCCGCATCCCGACCCGGTCGGTGTCCTCACCGGTCGGGTCGGCGACGGCGAGCACCTCGTCGAACCCGGCGACGATGCACTCGGCGAACAGTTCCGGGTCGGAGATCGACGCGGCGTCGCAGTTGAGCCCGAGGCATGCCGTGGCGTTGTGCGTGATCATCGTTGCCATCACCGCGCATCCGGGGAGCGGTCCGAACGGGAACAACCGCTCGACCTTCGCACCCGCGACGAACGTCTCCCACGGGATACCCGGCACATTGCTGGCCTGCAGATCATTCATGCTCGTCGCGCCACTGAACTGACCGAGAAGCTCACCCGGCATCCACGCCAGCACCGACCCGAGGGTGTTGAAGATGTCGACGGCGGGCTCCGTGCGCGCGGCACGCACCTGCTCGCGGATCGTCAACACACGCTCGAACGGGTCGTCGATGCCCATCGGCCCGGCAAGCCTGCCGACCGCGATGCGGTTACCACCCTCGGGATCTTCTGGTCGACGCACCGAGATCGGGATCGCGACGGGAATCGCGTCGACCTGCTCACCCATCTTCTCGTGATAGATGCGGAAGCCACCGATGAGCCCGCCGAGATAGACGTCGTTGATCGACGCCTTCATCGACTTCGCCACGGCTTTCAGCTCGACGAACGGCACCTCGAACGCAAGGAAGCGCCAGGAGAGGCTGCGCTCGGCGAGCAGTGGCGAACCGGGCGGACTGACGAGGCCGGCAACGCGCGGCACCGACCGCCCGTAGCGCAGCACCTTGCTCAACGCTTGCTTCGGATCTGTCAGCGCCAACGCTCCACGCAACACCACGCCCGCCCGGTAGGGCGTACGTCGAATCTCCTCCCCCACCTGTCGAGCGAGCACCTCGAACGCCGACAGTTCGGTCGGCGGCGGCGCGGGCGGCTGAGGCTTGTCCGGGATCGGGTCGCGCGACGGCGAATGCAGTTGCGCGAGAGCGAGAATCGCGCCGAGTCCGTCGGTCAGCGCGTGATGCGCCTTGAGGAAGTACGCAGTCTTGCCGTCGGCGAGTCCGGTGATCAGGTAGCCCTCCCACGGCGGGCGTGCCGGGTCGAGCGCGGTCATCGCCAATTGCTCACACGTCGACAACAGTTCGCCCATCGAGCCGTCGCCGGGCAATCGGATGCGTCGAACGTGATAGTGGAGATCGAACTCCGGGTCGACGGCCCAACTCGGCGTGCCGGTGTGCAGCGGCGAATCAACAACGCGCGAACGGAATCTGGGCGCCATGCGGCTGCCCCAGTCGTGTGCCGCGATCAGTCTGTCCCAGTCGGGTTCGCAATCGTAGATCTCGATCATCGAGATCGTCCCGCGCAGTCGACGGTCGGTGTCGCCGCGCCACATCAGCGCGTCGACCGGACTCATGTGCTGCTCGGTGCCCCACTCGAGGGGTTGATCCTCACTCATTCGACAGCCTCCCCTGCGTCGTCACTGCGGCTCTCGTCCCGTTGCGAATCATCCGGTTGCGAATCGTCTTGTTGCGACTCATCGTGTTCTGCAGTTCCGTTCGGCTCCGGCCACTCCGCCAGCGCGGTGATGAACATCTGGCGCACCTCCTCGGTGTGGTCGTCGATCGTCTCCGCCTGCCACTCCGATGTGTCGACGGGCGGCAACACGCGCACCTCGATCGTGCCCGGTGCCACTAGTTGCGAACCGCGCCACATCAATTCGCCGACGTTGCGCAGCACGACCGGAACCACGGGCACTCCTGCCTGCATGGCGATGTGGAAGGGCCCCTTCTTGAACCGTCCGATCCGCGGCGTCGGCGATCGCGTGCCCTCCGGCGCCACGACCAGAGACGCGCCCTCGTCGCGCAGTTTGCGGACCGCAGGCTCGAGCTGGTTGATGGCCTTGCCTGCGTCGGCCCGATCGATGAAGACCAAACCGGCCGCGTCGAGAATCTGACCGAACACCGGAAGCCGCTGGATCTCCTTCTTCGCCACACCCGTCGCGTCGCGCTGTATCAGGTGGATCATGACGGGGAGATCGAGTTTGGACTGATGGTTGAACGCGAACACGCAGGGACGGTCCGACGTCAGGTACTCGTTGCCGTCGAGCACGTCGACGTGCACACCGGCCAGCGCCAGCCCGACGTCGTTTCCGGTGGCGATGCCTGTCTGGACGGCGCTCTCGAATCGACTGCGCGCCACGACACCGCCCGCGATTCCGGCAGCGGCACCGGCGAGAAACGACCCGTACATCGCACCGGTACGCAGAGCCATCCCGAAGCGATTGTGTGACGGATTGCGTAGTTCGAGGATCAGCCACCCTCTGGACTCCGCCTCGGCCCGCAGCGTCCTCCGAGGCGAGACCGCCGCGGGATGTCCGACGCTTTCGAGATACGGGATGTCCTCGTTGCCATCGCTGTAGGCGAAGGACGCGTCGAGATCCATGTCGTGTTCGCGCGCCAGGGAGCGCACCGCCGCCGCTTTGCCCGGCCCCCAGAGCGGACGGCCGAGCACCTCCCCGGTGACGATGCCGTCGACCACCTCCACGTCGGTGGCCAAGGCGTGATCGGCCTCGATTTCGCGTGCGATGGGCTCGATCTGGAATCGCGTTGCCGACGACGCGATGACGATGCGGTGCCCCATCTCGCGGTGCGCGTTGAGGATCTGCCACATCTGAGGACGTAGTTTGGCGGCCGTCTCCTGCCGAAAGAGCCTGTCGCCCAGGTCCAACAGCTCCGCGTACGTCTTGCCCGCGAACGTCGGCTTGGTGGCTTGGAGCACCTCTGCGTAGTCCTGTTCGGACTCCACTCCACGCAGGCCGATCAGCGCGAAGTCGGCGACCTCCCCGATCCCGAACTCCATACTTCGAATCCGGGCTCCGAAAAGTGCTGTCGCAGAGAATCCTTCGATCAGGGTCCCGTCGTAGTCGAAGAACGCGCCGATGTGCTTGCCGCGCGGTGCAGAGCGGATCTCGGCCAGGCGATCGCCCAGTGCGCTCATACCGCCGTCACTCCCGTCTGCTTCGCCTCGATCTCGGCGATTCTGGCAAGGCGATCCCGCATGTCCTTGACCTCGTCGAGCCACTCCTGCCGTGCCGCAACCAGATCGCGTCCGTCGTGGGGATCGATCAATCCCCGATTGTCAGCCAGCTTGTACGCGGCGGTGTAGAGCTCGGTCGACACCGAATCCCTGCTCTTCACGACCCCCTGCAGCGCGAGCTGCTTACCCAACCCGAGGCAATCGGCGATGATCTCCTGCTTCTCGCGCGACTCCTCGCCCAGTTCCACCAGGCGCCGCGACATGACCAACTGTGCGTCGAAGAAGGGCTGAAGGGTTCTGCGGGCAAACAGCTCTCCCGACATCGCGACGAAGGTGTCGTGCAGCCACGCGGGCGTCGGCCTGACCTTTCGCCACTCGGGCGCGATGAGATCCATCTCGGCGCCGAGTCGGTGCAGAAACTCCTGCTTGGTCGGGAAGAAGAACTCGAACTTCAGCAGATCCCGAATCCGCAGCGCCTCGGCTTGCGCTGCGGCCAGGCGCGTTTCGCGATCGTCGTCGATGGTTCGACGGTCCGCGGCGAACAGCGCGACCTCGACGATCGCACGGTCGACGAAATGATGGATCGCACCATTGCGGTAGTACGCGGCCACCGCGTGGTTCTCCCCGGCGATCGACCACACGTCGTCGACACCGCCCGCGAAATGCGTCAGCACACCCGCGTCGGTCAGTTCTTTCAACGTGGATTTCAGCCCGAGTCCCCGGCACATCGCCGGATCGGGCCCCGGTAGCTCGCGACGCTCGATGTAGGCGAGCAGCGGCCGCAGGATGTCCTCGATCTCCTTGGCCGTGTATGCCCGATCACCCGCTCCCAGCAGCGCGAAACCCGCAAGCGAGGTCGCCGAAATCGGTGTCGCCGCGTTGATCTCGTCCATCACCTTGAAAGCGATCTTCTCCAAACGTGCGGGATCGTCCTCACTCAACTCGACGATCGACTCCCGCAGCGAGAACGGCTCGCCGAATCGTACCCGCGCCTCACCGAGGTAGGACCGCTGCGCCTTGGCGTATTTGAGCAGCCACGTCACATCTTCGGGTTTCTTTGTGCCACCGGCAGATTCGCGCGTGATGGCCGCGATCTCGTGAAGCTGGTCGTAGACGATGGAGGTGGGCACCACCATGACGTCTGCGGTGTCGAGTTGCTCGACGGCGTCGACGACGTAGGCGAGCAGCCCCATCATCGGCGGCCGGAGCTTGCCCGTGCGACTGCGACCGCCCTCGATGTACCACTCGAGGTTGAACCGCTTCTCGACGATGAACGACAGGTATGCGCGCATCGCGAACTTGTAGACCGGGTCGTCGCCGAACTTGCGGCGAATGAAGATCACTCCGGCGCGTCGGGCGATGGCCGCGAGTGGCCAGAGCGCCAGGTTGTTGCCGCCGAGCACCAGATTGGGCGGAAAGTCATGGCGCCGTAACGCATCGGACAGAACCAACGTGTCGACGTAGGACCGGTGTGAAGGCAGGAACACCAAGCCGTGGGTCTTGTTGAGATTGCGCAGTTCGCTCAACGTGTCGAGGTCGACCGAGACCGTCCAGGTACGTTCGTACAGCTTGCCGAAGGTCGTCGAGAACACGTCGTCCATCAGCGGGCTCTGCGTGGCCACGAACGTCGACATCTTGTCGATCGCATCCTGGATGATCGCCGCCGCAGGGCGACCGAGATCGGCGGCGAGCTTGGCGGCATTGGCCTGAAAGCGCGCCGATGAACCGATCTGCTGCGCCACGAGTTTCGGCACCTTGTAGCGGTCGCCGATCAGTTGTCGCTCGGCCCGCTCCGCCGACAGTGCGGCCGCCAGTTCGACGAACTGTCCGAAGTCTTCTCCCTCGGCCGACGACTGCTCGTGCCTGCGGCGCAACTCCTCCACGGTCGCCGGTTCGCCTGCGACCACACGCACACGGTCGGGCGCACGCTTCTTGATCGCTCCCTGACGAAACGCGGGTGGTCGGCGCGGGTTGGACAGCACCAGAACGTCGGCCATCGACACGCGGCGCTCACCCTTGCGCATCGGGGGAAGCCAGACGACCCGGGCGGGAATCAGCGTCGTCGCCGGGTCAAGGGTCTCGGGATCGACTTCGTCGAGTGTGCGCACCGGGGCGTCGGGATGTCTGCTCGACGCCCATTCGGCGACGGCCTCGCGTTCACAGTTCGTTCGAATCTCGGCGAGCACGATTGCGGCCAATGCGTTCCCCTCCCGTGTTGACATCACTGAATCGACAACAGTTCAGTGAACTGTGACCCACCACACACTAATACCCCTTCCGTTCGTCACGCACATCGGACTAAAGCTGTGACGAATCCCCGTGGCGTGGCCCACATCAGGCACCGGGACGCGGGAGGGTCGCTGACCGGCCGCGATAGGATCCGCACGTGAGCAAACCAGCCCTTGCTCCGGAGTTTCGCTATGCCGAATTGCTACCCTCCGGCGCCGATGACACGCCCTATCGCCTGATCACCACCGAGGGGGTCTCGACGGTCGACGTCGACGGCCAGACCTTCCTCAAGGTCGCGCCGGAAGCCCTCGAACGCTTGACGTCCGAGGCGATGCACGACATCAGCCACTACCTGCGCCCCGCACACCTGCGGCAGTTGCGCAAGATCATCGACGACCCGGAGGCGTCGGGCAACGATCGTTTCGTCGCGCTCGACCTGCTCAAGAACGTCAACATCTCCGCGGGCGGCGTACTGCCGATGTGCCAGGACACCGGCACGGCGATCGTCATGGGCAAGAAGTCCGAGGGGGTGCTGACCGGCGTCGACGACGGCGAGTGGATCTCGCGCGGCGTCTACGACGCGTACACCAAACTCAACCTGCGCTACTCACAGCTCGCGCCGTTGACGACATACGACGAGAAGAACACGGGCACCAATCTGCCTGCGCAGGTGGAGATCTACTCGACCCAGCAGGGGCCGAAGGGACCTGAGTACAAGTTCCTCTTCATGGCCAAGGGCGGCGGCAGCGCCAACAAGTCGTTCCTGTTCCAGGAGACCAAGGCGATCCTCAACCCCGACCGCCTGCTGACCTTCCTCGACGAGAAGATCCGGTCACTGGGTACCGCCGCCTGTCCGCCGTACCACCTCGCCGTCGTCATCGGCGGGACGTCGGCCGAATTCGCTTTGAAGACAGCGAAATACGCATCGGCGCACTACCTCGACACGCTGCCCACGGAGGGCTCGATGTCGGCGCACGGCTTCCGGGACGTCGAGCTCGAGGAGGAGGTCTTCAAGCTGACCCAGTCCTTCGGCATCGGCGCTCAGTTCGGCGGCAAGTACTTCTGCCACGACGTCCGCGTCGTGCGTCTGCCGCGTCACGGCGCATCGTGCCCGGTGGCCATCGCGGTCTCGTGCTCGGCCGACCGTCAGGCACTGGGCAAGATCACCTCCGAGGGCGTGTTCCTCGAGCAGCTCGAAACCGATCCGGCGCAGTACATGCCGGACGCCGGCGTCGCCGAGGACATCGAGGGAGGGCAGGTCGTCGAGATCGACCTCAACCGGCCGATGCCGGAGATCCTCGCCGAACTGTCGAAGTATCCGGTCAAGACTCGACTGTCGCTGACCGGGCCCCTCGTCGTGGCTCGCGATATCGCACACGCCAAGATCAAAGAACGCCTCGACGCAGGCGAGCCGATGCCGCAGTATCTGCGCGATCACCCCGTCTACTACGCGGGTCCGGCCAAGACTCCCGAGGGCATGGCGTCGGGTTCGTTCGGACCGACGACGGCGGGTCGCATGGACTCCTACGTCGAGCAGTTCCAGGCCGCGGGCGGATCAATGGTCATGTTGGCCAAGGGAAATCGCTCCAAGCAGGTCACGCAGGCATGCGACGCCCACGGCGGCTTCTACCTCGGTTCGATCGGCGGCCCGGCAGCTCGCCTCGCCCTCGATTCCATCAAGAGCCAGGAAGTCATCGAGTACCCGGAGCTCGGGATGGAAGCGGTCTGGAAGATCGAGGTCGAGAACTTCCCGGCCTTCATCGTCGTCGACGACAAGGGCAACGACTTCTTCACCGACCCGTCCGGCACGGTGACGGTCCCGCTCGGGGTGCGCGTCAGGTCCTGACCGGGCCGCGGATGGGCGGTAGGTCGCGGCGAGTAGCGTGGATTGAGGTAGTCCTAACCCACCGCAGACATCCGGAGGACGCATCAGATGAGCGAGCAGCAGTACCGCATCGAGCACGACACCATGGGCGAGGTCAAGGTCCCCGTCGACGCACTGTGGCGCGCACAGACGCAACGCGCCGTCGAGAACTTCCCGATCAGTCACCGCCCGCTCGAGCGCACGCAGATCCGTGCGATGGGACTGCTCAAGGCCGCCTGCGCGCAGGTCAACAAGGACCTCGGCCTGCTCGACGCCACCAAGGCCGACGCCATCATCGCCGCTGCCAAGGAGATCGCCGAGGGCAAGCACGACGACCAGTTCCCCATCGACGTCTTCCAGACCGGGTCGGGCACCAGCTCGAACATGAACGCCAACGAGGTGATCGCGTCGATCGCGAAGGCGAACGGCGTCGAGGTTCACCCGAATGACGACGTCAACATGTCGCAGTCGTCGAACGACACCTTCCCCACCGCGACGCACGTCGCTGCGACCGAGGCCGTCGTCACCGACCTGATCCCCGCGCTCGACCACCTGCGGTTGGCACTGCTCGCCAAGGCCGAGGAGTGGCGCGAGGTGGTCAAGAGCGGCCGCACCCACCTGATGGACGCGGTGCCGGTCACGCTCGGCCAGGAGTTCAGCGGTTACACCAGGGCTGTCGAAGCAGGCATCGAGCGTCTTGTCGCGACGCTGCCGCGGGTCGGCGAGGTGCCCATCGGTGGCACCGCCGTCGGAACCGGTCTCAACGCCCCCGACCACTTCGGCACCAAGGTCGTCGAAGAACTGGTCAAGCTCACCGACGTCGACGCGATCACGTTGGCCAAGAACAACTTCGAGGCGCAGGCCGCCCGCGACGGACTCGTGGAACTGTCCGGTCAGCTCAAGACCATCGCGGTCTCGTTGACCAAGATCGCCAACGACGTCCGGTGGATGGGTTCCGGTCCGCTCACCGGTCTCGCCGAGATCCACCTCCCCGACCTCCAGCCAGGCAGCTCGATCATGCCGGGCAAGGTCAATCCCGTTCTGCCCGAGGCGGTTACGCAGGTCGCGGCGCAGGTCATCGGCAACGACGCGGCGGTGACCTGGGGTGGCGGCAACGGTGCGTTCGAGCTGAACGTCTACATCCCGATGATGGCGCGCAACGTCCTCGAATCGCTGAAGCTCCTCGCCAACGTGTCTCGGCTGTTCGCCGACCGCTGCATCTCCGGCCTCAAGGCCGATGAGGAGCGCCTGCGGACTCTCGCCGAGAGCTCGCCGTCGATCGTCACGCCGCTCAACTCGGCCATCGGTTACGAGGAGGCCGCGGCGGTCGCGAAGCAGGCCCTCAAGGAGAAGAAGACGATCCGGCAGACCGTTCTCGATCGTGGTCTCGTCCCCGACAAGCTCAGCGAAGAGGAACTCGACAAGCGCCTCGACGTGTTGAAGATGGCCAACCTCGACCACAAGCGCTGAGTCATGACCGATCTCGCGCCCTTCCCCACCGACTGGCAGACGGCGCTCGCGCTCGTGGCGCATCCGGATGATCCGGAGTACGGCATGGCGGCGGCGGTCGCGAAGTGGACGAGCGAAGGCAAACGCGTCGTGTACGCGCTGGCGTCAAGCGGTGAGCTCGGCATCGAAGGCATGGCGGCAGCCGAGGCCGGTCCGCTTCGAGAAGGCGAACAACGCGCGTCTGCCGCCATCGTCGGCGTCGACGAGGTGGAGTTCTGGGGCTTTCCGGACAGCAACATTCGCAACACTCCCGAGCTCCGCGCCGCGATCGCAGAGACGATCCGACGGGTCGGCCCGCAGGTGGTGCTCTCGCTCTACGGCGGAGCGGAGTGGGCGCCGGGTAAACCCAACCAGCGCGATCACATGGAGTTCGCCGCAGCGGTTCTCGATGCGTACGACTCACTCGGCGACGAAGCTCCGCGCTGGCTGTTCGAGAACGGTCCACACCCGACGCACGCCGTCGACGTCACCGAGCAGATCGATGTCGCAGTGAATTCCCTTGCGGCACATGAGGTGTACCTCAGAGTGCTCGATCCCGACACACCGGTCGTCGACCAGGCGCGTGCACAGATCGAACTCGTGAGCGCGCCGCGCGACGACTTCGGTGGTCGTCGCGCGGCGTGCTTCGAGCTCAAGAGGACGCGCGCTACTTCGGAGTGACGGCCGAGTCGCCCTCGGGTTCACTGGCCCTCACTTCGTCCTATATGTGTGTCATATCGAAGGACGTGGGTGCTGAAGCACCCACGTCCTTCGATTCAACACATATTCAGCGCGCGGCTACCGCCGCGAGTGCGCTATTTGGTCCCGAGCAGAGTCGGGATGAGGTTGACCAGTTGCGTCAAGAGGTCACTCAACCCCTTGTCGCCCAGGATGTCTGACACTCCCGGCAGGCTCGGCGTTGTAGGCGTCTTCGGCGTCGTTCCCGACGGCGCGGTGGTCGACGGCCCGTCGCCCGTGGGGGCGGCGGCGTTGACGCCGATGGTGATCTTGGGGTGCTTGGCGGGGTCGAGCCACGCGAGGATCTTGCGCATCACGTCGCGATCGATGGCAACGCAGCCCTGCGTCGGCTCGCCGTTGGTGACGTGGAGGAACATCGCCGACGCCTTGCCGGGGGTGCGCTGCGGGTTGTGTGCGATGTTGACCGCGTAGTCGTACACCGGACCTGCGTCGTAGAGGTTCTCGCTGTCACCGCCGGGGCTGTTCGCCTGGCGGACGTGGGTGTTGTAGGTCGGGGACTTCATGTTGGAGTCCCACCAGTCCTGACGCGTCGCCTGGAAGTACGGCATCTTGGTGCCGGGGTTGGCCTGCCTACCGAACGCCTGGTCCAGCGCGAAGGTGCCCTCGGGCGTGCGATAGACGTTGTCCTTGGGCTCCCCCATTCCCAGCGAACCCAGGAACGCCTTGGTCGGCCCGAACACGGGCTTCCACGACTTGTCCGCACCCTTCTCGAACGCGGTGAGCGTCGCGGTGGGGTCGGACGCCTTGGGTGCCGTGACCACGATCATCTGGCCGGTGTCCGACGCCGTGGTACCCGGCTTCGACGATCCGTTACCCGCGAGAGTGTCGAGGATTCCGTCGACCTGCGGGATACCGACAGAGGGCAACGTCGGCGTTCCCGTGTGGGGTGTCGTGGGTGATGTGGGAGCGGGCGATGTCGGAGTTGTCGAGGTTCCCGGCGCGGCCAATGCCTGGCCGGCACCGGCAACGATTGCAGCCATCACCGCAATCGCTACAAGTCCCAACAGTCTCATTCGCCTCATCAGTAACTTCTGCACCACTCAAGTGTGGCAAATGGCATCAGGGCGTGAGTCTCAGGGGCATCACGGTGCTGCACTGATCGGATGACAGAGCAGTGAAAACTGCTACTTGAACATGAACTCAGCCTCATCTATTGTCTTTTGGTGATGCAGCGCACACCGACCACCGTCGGCGACTGCTCACACACTTCGAAGGGACATCAGATGAGCACTGTCAACACCGTCACGGGCCCCGTGGACTCGGGCGACCTGGGCCCGACTCTCATCCACGAGCACATCTTCGTCCTCGGCGAGGAGTACCGGGAGAACTACCAGGACGACTGGGACGAGGATCGCAAGATCGCCGACGCCGTGCGCGATCTGCGCGAGCTCAAGGGGCTTGGAATCGACACCATCTTCGACCCGACGGTGCTCGGCCTGGGCCGCTACATCCCCCGGATCAAGAAGATCGCCGACCAGGTCGACCTGAACATCGTGGTGGCGACGGGCCTCTACACCTACAACGACATTCCCTTCCAGTTCCACTACACCGGCCCGGGACTGCTCTTCGACGTCGACGAGCCGCTGGTGAACCTCTTCGTCCGCGACCTCACCAAGGGCATCGCCGACACCGACGTGCAGGCCTCGTTCCTCAAGTGCGCCATCGAAGAGCAGGGCCTGACGCCCGGCGTCGAACGCGTGATGCGGGCCGTCGGCCAGGCACACGTTCAGACCGGTGCACCGATCACCGTGCACACCAACCCGCACACCGGCTCGGGCCTTGTCGCGCAGCGTGTTCTGCGCGAGGAGGGCGTCGACCTGAGCAAGGTCGTCATCGGACATTCCGGCGACTCGACCGACCTCGACTACCTCATGAAGCTTGCCGACGAGGGATCGATCCTGGGCATGGATCGCTTTGGACTCGACGTCCTGCTGCCCTTCGACGACCGCATCAACACCATCGTCGAACTGGCCAAACGCGGTTACGCCGATCGGATGGGACTTGCCCACGATGCGTCGTGCTTCATCGACTGGTTCGATCCCGAGGCCAAGAAGCAGGCGGTCCCGAACTGGAACTACCGCCACATCAGCGAGGACGTGCTGCCCGCCCTGCGTGAACGGGGTGTGAGCGACGCCGACATCACCACCATGCTCGTCGACGTCCCGCGCCGCTACTTCGAGTGACCACCATGCGCCCGGGGCGACTACCGCCCCGGGCGCATGCAGCTCCACAACCCTTCTGTCATAAGGAATTCTCATGGCCAACCCCGTAGCCGCCCTGTGGAAGGGTGCCGACACCTACCCCGACCGCATCGCGGTACGCAGCGGCGACCGCATCCTGCGTTACGGCGACCTGCGTGCTCGAATCACCCGCAGCGCAGCGCGTTTCGCGGCCTTGGGAGTCTCTCCCGGTGACCGCGTACTGCTTGTTGCGCCGTCGATTCCCGAGTTCGTCATCGCCTACTACGGACTCCATACGATCGGCGCAACCATCATCACGGTCAACACGATGTCGACCACCCACGAGATCGACTACGTGGTCGACGATTCCGGGACCTCGTTGATCGTCGCATGGCACGAGTCGGCAGCGGCGGCCGATCTGGTCGCGACGAACCGTGGCCTTCCGTTCGTCGAACTGAAGCCGTTCGAGGATGATCCGGCCGCAGACGCGCCGTCGGTCGATTCGTACGTCGAGCGCGACGAGCACGACACCGCGGTCATCCTGTACACCTCCGGAACCACCGGAAAGCCCAAGGGCGCCCAGTTGAGCATCGCCAACGTCAACGCTGCGCCGATCGCGTTCCGCCCGGCACTGCGGCTCGGCGACGAAGAGCGTTGGGCCACAGCACTTCCCCTGTTCCACTGCTTCGGCCAGGTCGTCGTGATGCACAACTCACTCACCTGGGGCGGCAGCCTGTCGCTGCTGTCACCCTTCGCGCCCGTGGAGTTCATGAACCGCATCCGCGACGAGCATGTCACCATCGCCTGTGGCGTGCCGACGATGTGGAATGCGATGTTGCAGAACGCGTCCGGATACTCGTCAGACGATTTCGTCGACCTGCGACTGGCATGCTCGGGCGGAGCGTCGATGCCGGGTGAGGTCATTCGTGCGTTCGCCGACAAGTTCGGCTGCGCGATCCTCGAAGGCTACGGCCTCACCGAGACCGCGGGCACCGCGACCTTCCGCGACCTCAACGGCGAACCGAAGGTCGGAACAGTCGGACCGGCGTTGCCGGGCTTCACCATCGAGATCCGCGATCCCGACGGCACACCACTCGCCGCCGACGAGGTCGGTGAGATCTTCCTCAAAGGACCGACGGTGATGACGGGCTATTGGAACCGCCCCGAGGCCACCGCATCCGAGCTCGTCGACGGGTGGCTGCGCACGGGCGACATCGGCGCGATGGACGCCGACGGTGACCTCCGGATCATCGACCGCGCAAAGGATCTCATCATCCGCGGCGGCTACAACGTCTACCCGAGAGAAGTCGAAGAGGTGCTCTACACCCACCCCGACATCGTCGAGGTCGCCGTCATCGGAGTGCCCGACGCCCACTATGGCGAGGAGATCGCCGCGGTCATCGCGTTGCGGCCGGACGCCGTGCTCGACACCGATTCGCTACGCGGCTGGGCGAAAGAACGACTCAGCGCCTACAAGGTTCCGCGGATCGTCCACGTCGTCGACGCGCTGCCGAAGGGCGCGACCGGAAAGATCCTCAAGCGCGCGATCGACCGTGACTCGCTGCGCGAACTCAGCTCGACGGGTACTGGTATACGGCAGCCTCGATGAGGTTGCGGTCGGGAACCTCATCCGAGGCTGCGGACCCGTGCGAGAGTGCCGTCCGGGTGATCAGGCGCGCGACGCCGAACCCGGACGGCGAAGGCCGATCGCGTTGACCCACAGGCGGGTGGCGGTGTCGACCATCGCGTCGACGTCATGCGGCTCGCCACCGACGATGAACGCCTGGTAGGCCATCCGCGACACCATGCCCGACAACGCCGCGGCCGCTGCCGTCGCATCGAGTTCTGGATCGGCGATGCCTCGTTCCTGCAATTCCTGGATGTGGCGCGCATTGCGTTCGACGAACACGTGGCTGCGCTGGCGCCGCTTCTCACGGAACTCCGCCATCGTCGACGACACCTGCTCGAGCACGAGACGCAGGCCGGCGTTACGCCGATACGCCTCGAAATAGGCCCGGTTGGCTGCGGCGAGGATCTCGGTGGGATCGTCGTCAGAACCCGGCTCCACGTGCGGGAAGCCCGGATGCAGCATGTCCTGATGCGCCTCGGCCAACACGGCGTCGAGGATCTCTTCCTTGCTGTCGAAGTAGGTGTAGAACGACCCGATCGAGCACTGGGCCTCAGTGGTGATGTCGGTGAGCCGTGAGTCGGCGAATCCGTCGCGCTCGAAGACCGTGCGCGCCGCAGACACCAGAGCCGCCCGCGTTCTCTCTCCGCGAGCGGTCAGGGGTTTGCGAACCGCGCTCGGGGCAGCCGAAACCGACGGCACCTCGAGCGCGGTGTCATGCGCGGCGGTGTCGTCGGTTTCGGTACTCATCTGGGTATCCTCGGCAATCTCGGGCCTCACGTCGCTGCCGGCCGGGCAGTTCGATCGATCAACGGTATCCGGTCACGCCAATCCTGCCTCGTCGGCCATCGCGCTCGCCTTGTCCACGAAGCGGTTGACCAACTCTGCGGTAGGGGCTCCGACGACGGCGCGGTTGGTCGGGTCGTCCTGAATTCGACGCACGACTCCCTCGATGATGATGGCGACCTTCCACAACCCCAGCGTCCGCCAGTACTTGAGCGCTTCCGGGTCCCGCCCGGTGATCCGGAGGTAGTCGGCTGCCACGTCGGCCGGGGTCGGGAAACCCTCCATGGTCTCTGCGCTGAATCGTCCGGGGATCTCCTCCCCCACCTCGGGCCAGTACGCCAGGGTGCTGCCGATGTCGGCGAGCGGATCGCCGAGCGTCGACAGCTCCCAGTCGAGAGCAGCCTGCACGTCGCCGGTCGTCGGGTCGACCATCACGTTGCGGATGTGGAAGTCGCCGTGCACCAGCGACGTCTCGTGCTGCTCCGGGACGTTCTCGGCGAGCCTGCGGGTCAGCGAATCCACCTCGGGGATCTCTCGGGTCTTCGAGTTCTCCCACTGCGCGGCCCACCGCTTGAGTTGGCGTTGCGCGTACGGCTTGTGGCTGGCGAGATCGGTGAGACCGGTCGCATCGAGATCGACGGCGTGGATGTGCGCGAGCGTCTCCATCATCGACGTCCCGACGTTGCGGCGTGCGGGCAGGGGAAGAAGCTCCGCATTCTCCTTCTTCTCCAACGAGATGCCGTCGACGAAGTCCATGACGACGAGCGGCACCGGAGCCACCGCTTCGTCGGTGCACACGCCGTACACCTCGGGTACGGGCACATCCGTCGGTGCGAGCGCCGACAGAATGCGCGCCTCGCGCGCCACATCGTGAGCCGACGCGAGCAGGTGCCCGACGGGAGGTCGGCGCAGGACATAGCGCCGACCCGATCCGTCGGAGAGCAGATACGTCAGGTTCGACTGTCCGCCACCGATTCTCGTCGCCGTGACCTGGCCGTCGAGGCCGATACCGTTGTCCGACAACCACGTGAGCAAAGCATCGGTGTCGACGTCGGGGATGGCGAGATCAGTCACCGATGCACTCACCACCGCGCGGCCAGAGCCTGATCCGAAACGCCTGCAACGGTTTCCGGAACCGGTCCGGTGCGGTACGGGCGCAGTTCGCGACGCGCGATCGAGCGCTTGTGCACCTCGTCGGGACCGTCGGCGAGTCGCAGTGTCCGAATGTGTGCGTAGGCCATGGCGAGGGGGAAGTCGTCGGTCACGCCCGCGCCGCCGTACACCTGGATCGCACGGTCGATGATCTTGAGCGCGACGTTGGGCGCGGCGACCTTGATCGCCGCGATCTCGGTGGCGGCGGCCTTGTTTCCGACGGTGTCCATCATGTCGGCGGCCTTCAGGGTGAGCAGACGCACCATCTCGATGTCGATGCGCGACTCCGCGATCCAGTCCTGGATGTTCGCGCGATCGGCGAGCGGCTCACCATAGGTCACTCGGGACGCGGCACGCGCACACATCAATTCCAGTGCGCGCTCGGCCATTCCGATGGTCCGCATGCAGTGGTGGATGCGGCCGGGTCCCAGGCGAGCCTGTGCGATGGCGAAGCCTTCGCCCTCGCCCTTGAGTACGTCGGCCGCGGGCACGCGGACGTTGTCGAAGACAAGTTCTCCGTGGCTCTCGCGATCGACATATCCGAAGACGGGAAGGTTGCGCACGATGGTGACGCCCGGCGCGTCGGTGGGTACGACCATCATCGACTGCTGCTTGTGCGTCGGCGCGGTCGGATCGGTCTTGCCCATCACGATGAGCACCTTGCAGTCGGGGCGAACCGCGTTGGACGCGAACCACTTACGCCCGTTGAGCACGTACTCGTCGCCGTCGCGGACCATCGAGAGCTCGATATTGGTGGCGTCCGAACTCGCGACTGCGGGCTCCGTCATGGCGAAGGCCGACGAGATCTCACCATTGAGCAGCGGCTTGAGGTAGCGCTCCTTGTGCTCGTCGGTGCCGAAGAGCGTGAGCACCTCCATGTTGCCCGTGTCAGGAGCGTTGCAGTTGAACACCTCCGACGACCAGACGACGCGACCCATGATCTCGGCGAGCGGCGCGTACTCGAGGTTGCTCAGGCCCGGTCCCCACTCCTTGTGCGGGTGGAAGAGGTTCCACAGTCCCTCTGCCCGTGCCTTCTCCTTGAGCTGATCGAGGATCTGCGGGTTGGCGTGCGGATTGTCGAGCTCGCGCATCTGCTGCTCGTACACGGCCTCGTTGGGGTAGATGTACTGGTCCATGAAGTCGAGCAGGCGCTGGCGGTATTCCGCTGCGCGCGGCGACATCTCGTACAGACTCATGAAATTCTCCTTGTGGTGTAAGGCTTTCGGAAGAACAGGTGTGTCACGCGTTGGTGAGCTGATCGCGGAGCGTGTTCTGGTACCGACGCATCCCGCGCAACCAGCGGTCGTAGTCGGCACCCTTGTTGCGGTACATGTCGAGTACTTCGGGGTGCGGCAGGATCAGGAAATGGTCGTCGGCGATCGCTGCGAGTACCACCTCGGCCACCTCGGAGGGCGTGAGCACCCGGCCTGCGGTCTCGACGGCGGCCTGCATCAGCATTTCGTCACTGTTGTCCGGCGACGTCGGCGGACGGAGCAGCGCGGTGTCGACGCCCATCGGGCACAGACAGCTCACCTTGACGCCGTCATCGCCGTAGGTGACGTTGAGCCATTCGGAGAAGGCGACGGCGGCGTGTTTCGTGGTGGAGTAGATGGCCGACCCGAGCTGGGTCAGCAGGCCTGCCGCCGACGCCGTCGAGATGAAGTAGCCGTTGCCGCGTTCGACCCATTCGGGAACGAGGCGACGCGCCGCACGAACATGTGCGAGCAGGTTGACGTTGAGCGCCACGTCCCAGTCGGCATCCGACGCCGACAGTCCCGGCCGACCTCCGATGCCCGCGTTCGCGACGTAGATGTCCACTGCACCGAACCGGCTCTCCGCGAGCGCGATGGTCGCATCGATGTGCGTCGACGAGCCCGCATCCCCGGCCAGCGTCGCCACGTTCTCGCCACTCGGATCAATCTCGGCCGCTGCGCGCTTGAGCGCGTCGTCGTCGAGGTCGGTGGCAACGACCCGAGCCCCACCCGCGATGAGCGCACGCGTGATGGCGGCACCGATACCGCCAGCCGCGCCTGTGACGATCGCAACATTTCCGTCGATGTTCATAGACGAAACCGTACTTGAACCCAATTTCAGGTTCAAGTACGGTGTGGATCTTTTTTCGATTCGGTCGAGGTTCCCCCAGACCCGGTCAGCCCAGCATCTTCACCATCGAACTCGAGTCCTCGCCGCTGCGACGCAGGATCACCGCGGAGATCGCGAGTACTGCCAGCGTGAGCGCCAACATCAGCGTCGACATCGCCGCGACCTCCGGGCGCAGCGCGACACGCACGTTGGAGAACACGTAGACCGGCCACGGCGTGTACCCCGGTTGCTGCACGAAGGTCGAGATCACCACGTCGTCGAGGCTGAAGGTGAACGCCAGCAGCATGCCCGCGATGATGCCCGGCATGGCCGCCGGCAGGATCACGTGGCGCAGTCGCTCGAGTGGCGGTGCATAGAGATCGGCGGCAGCCTCCTCGAGCGCGGGATCGAGCGACGCGACTCGCGCCCGGACGATGAACGTCACCACGACCATCGACACCACCGCATGCGAGATCACGAGTCGGAAGAGACCGTTGTTGAACGGGCTCAGGCCACCGTCGACGCCGAGCGTGACGTACCACGGCAGGAAGGCGACGGCGTCGGCGATATCGGGGGTGACGAGCGTGACGGTGAGCAACCCCAACAGGCCGATCGACCACCATCGCGGCCGACGCGAGATGCCGATTCCGATACCGGCGAACCCACCGAGCACCGTTGCCAGCAGTGCGGAGAGCACGCCGACCTCCAGCGACACCTGCACCGAACGCACGATGGTGTCGTTGGTGACGGCGTCGGAGTACGCGGTGAAGCCGAACGATTCGAACTGTTGCAGCAGACGGCCGGTGTTGAACGAATAGACCACGATCACCGCGATCGGAAGGAACAGGAACAGATAGACGATCACCGCCCACGCCTTGATCGCGAAGGTGTACCAATCTCGCTGGGTCCGCATGGGTTTCATCGTCAACGGCGCCAACGGGCCCGGCTTCTCCCCTGCCGTATCCACCTCGGGCACGTTGAATACGCGCCTGTCGAGCAGTGTGACGACGGCTCGCACCACCACGCCCGCGATCACCACACAGATGAGCACGACGAGCATCAGCGACACCGTCATCGCCGAACCCAATGCCCAGTTCTGCGCGGTCTCGAACTGCGCGGCGATCATCTGGCCCGCCATGGTGCCCTTCGCCCCACCGAGCACCGACGGCGTCACGTAGTCGCCCATCAGCGGGATGAACACCAGGAGCACGCCCGACGCGATACCGGGTGCCGCGAGTGGCAATGTGATCCGGAAGAACGTCGTCCATCGGTTGGCGCCCAGGTCACGGCTGGCCTCCCGGAGCGAGAGTCCGGCCCGGTCCATCGCGACGTAGAGCGGGAAGATCATCAGCGGCAGGTAGTTGTAGACGACGCCGATCTGGACGGCGGCACGCGTGTAGAGGATGCCGAGTTCGCCGAATCCCGCGCTCTGCATCGCGCTCGACAACCAACCCGACGGCGCGAGGGTGATCTGCCAGCCGATCGTTCGGACGAGGAAGTTGGTGAAGAAAGGCACGATGATCAACGCGAGATACAACGGTCGACGTCGCGGATTGCTCTTCACCGCAAGCCAATACGCGAAGGGAATGCCGATCAGCAGGGTGAGCACAACTCCGACGATCGCGATCTGCAGCGTGTTGGTGAAGGTCGAGCGATAGTCCGCGCCGAACGCCTCGCCGTAGTTGTCGAGGGACAGCCGGTCGGTCGCGTACGTGGTGAACTGGTCAGGCTTGTAACCGAAGCTGTACCAGACGACGAGCGCGAGTGGGATGACGAAGAAGAAGACCAGATACGCCCATGCGGGAAAGGTCAGCCCTCCGGCGCCGAAGAGTCGTTGCCGCAGTGGCGGTTTGGGAGTATCCGAAGCGGGTTCGGGTTGGTGGTTTCCGGTCTGTGAAGGCGTCAGGATGTCGGTGGTCATCGGGCACTCCTCGCCTGCATCTGATTGAGGATCTCGGTGCGTTCCTGGGTGGCGGAGTCGACGGTCGCGACGACCAGCCGGTCGACGATCTCGTCCGAGGGGAACAGCAGTTCCGGGTAGGGCAGATCTGCTGCCTTACCCTTCTCGGCCATGCCCTTCACACCCGTCTGATATCCGATGTACTGGAGTTCGCGGAACGACACCTCGGGGTCGAGCATGTGGTTGATGAACGCGTACGCGGCCCCCGGATGTTGGGTGCCCCGCACGATCGCGAAGTTGTCCGTGAAGAGATTCGCCGTCGGCAGCGGATAGACGAATCCCCACCTATCGGGGTCACTTTCGTTCATCAGCGTCAGCCGGGCGTCGCCGTTCCATGCCTGCAGCAGGCTGTACGAACCGCCGGACACGATGGACGTGATCGACGAGTTGTAGCCCTGGATGGTCGGGGCGAGTTGGTTGACCAAGATGTTGCGCGCGGCCGACAGGCTTTTGGCATCGGTGGTGTTGGGGTCGATGTTCATCGCGCCCATCGCGATCGAGACGACCTCCCACGGGTCTTCGACCACGCTCACCTTGCCTTTGGCAGGCCCCCGCGCGAGACTGATGAAGTCGGCCCACGACGTCGGCGTCTTGTCGGTCAGCGACTTCAGATACATGAAACCCGTTGTGCCCCAGTTCTTACAGGCGGCGTGGCGAGACTGTGGATTCCACGGCGGATTGAAGAACCGCTCTTCGAGATTCGCGAGATTGGGGATGCGCGAATGGTCGAGTTCGTCGAGGAGTCCGTGCGCAACCATCTGCGGGATGTAGACCCCGGTCGGCACGATGACGTCGTAACCCGAGGTTCCGCGTGCCGCAGCGAGTTTCGCGATCATCTCTTCGTTGGAGCCGAAGGCGTCGACCTGCAGGCGCACCCCGAACTTGTCGCGGTAGGCGTCGAGATCGGCGGGGTCCTCGTAGTCGCCCCAACTGTAGTAGTTCAGCTGACCCTCGACGTCGTCCGAGAGAGGTTTCGACGGTGCGATGGTCTTGTCGCCACCGCACGCCGTCACCGCGAGACCCGCGACCGTGACGCCGATTCCGGCCAAAAAGCTGCGTCGGGTGATGCGCGAGACCGCTGCCCTGGGAACGAGCGCGCGCACCGTCGTCGACTCGGTGTCCATGTCGTGCTGAGTTCTCATTTGGTGAACACCCGCGTATCCGCCTGCGAGAACGTGCATGTGACGCGCTGGCCCTCATGCAGATCGGGGAAGTTGCGTGTTGCGCCGCGCACCAGCACCTCGGTATCCGCGTCGGTGGTGACGACGACCTGGGTGGAGTCGCCGAGGAACGAGACGCCTGCCGCAGTCCCGGAGACGACGTTGTCCGCGGCGTCGATATCGGCCTGTCCCTCGGCGAACCAGATCGCCTCCGGGCGGATCGCGACGACGAGATCGCCACTGAGACCGTCGAGATCGTCTGCGACGGCAAAGGGTCCGTCGGTGGTGGGCAGTCGCCCGTCTTTCAGCGCGCCGGTGACGTCGAAGAACGTCTGCTTGCCGACAAAATCGGCGACGAAGCGGTTGACCGGCTTGGCATAGATGTCCTTGCCGTCACCGACCTGCGCGACGCGCCCCTCGCTCATGACGACGATGCGGTCGCTCATCGACAACGCCTCCTCCTGGTCGTGCGTCACGAACACGAAGGTGGTGCCCAGATCCTTTTGCAGCAGTTTGAGTTCGATCTGCATCTCCTCGCGAAGCTTGCGGTCGAGTGCACTCATCGGCTCGTCGAGCAGCAGGACGTCGGGCCGGTTGGCGAGCGCTCGTGCGAGCGCGACGCGCTGCTGCTGCCCACCCGACAGCATGGCGGGCTTACGGTCGGCGAACCGCGTCATCTGCACCAATTCGAGGGCTTCTGCGACGCGCTGGCCGATCTCCTTCTTCGCGACTTTGCGTTGCCGCAGACCGAATCCGACGTTTTGCGCGACGGACATGTGCGGGAACAGCGCGTAGGACTGAAACACCGTATTCACGGGTCGACGCTCCGGCGGAACGTTGACGATCGACGCGCCGTCGAGCGTGATCTCGCCCTTCGTCGGACGCTCGAAGCCCGCGAGCATGCGCAGCAGCGTCGTCTTGCCGCAGCCGGAAGGCCCGAGAAGTGAGACGAATTCGCCTGCGGCGACGTCGAGATCGATGTCGGTCACCGCGACGTGGCCGTTGTCGTAGATCTTGGTCACGCCGTGCATCGAGATGGCGCCGCGCTGCGCGGCGCTCACCTCCGTCTGCTTCGTGGCTTCGACTGCGGTCATGGGTTGGTCCTCTCATAAACGATCTCACCGTCGGCGACGGTCAGGTCGGCTCTGGTACGCCAAAGCGAATCTTGTTGCTCTGCAAAGGGATTACGGTCTGCGATGACCAGGTCCGCACGTGCTCCCGGTCGAATGGTCCCGACCTGGCCCCGCCTGTTCAGGTGCGCCGACCCGCTGGTGTACGCGGCGAGAGCCGTGGTCAGGTCGAGGGCTTGTGCGGGGAGAAGGGGTTCGACGTCCTCTCCGGGTGGGATGCGGTTGACCGCAACCGAGATCGCGGCCCAGGGATCGGGGGTGCTCACCGCCCAGTCACTGCCCATCGCGAGTGATGCACCCGACCGTGCGAGCGACCCGAACGGGTAGTGCCACTGATAACGCTCGTCGCCGATCGCGGACCGCACCAACGTCACCATCGAGTCGTCGTTGCACGCCCAGAGCGCCTGCATGTTGACGGTCACGCCGAGTTGAACAAAACGGCCCAGGTCTTCAGGGCGAACCAATTGCAGGTGGGCGATGTGGTGTCGGCCGGCTGTGAGGCCATTCGCGACCCGCGCGGACTCGACAGCATCGAGCGCCGCGGTGACGGCGGCGTCGCCGATCGCGTGGAAGTGGATGTCAAGCCCAGCTGCGTCGCACGCGATGACCGCTTCGGTCAGCACCTTCTGGTCGAAGTAGGTCAGCCCGGTGTCGGCGGGCGCGCACGCGCAGTCGTGACAGTAGGGCTCCGACATCGCGGCGGTGCGGTTCTCCACGACACCGTCGACCATGATCTTCACCGAGTGCATGCTCCAACGTCGACCGGCGGTGCTCGCCCGACGTGTCGCGAAGCCCGTGACGACGTCGTCGATGGCCCAGCGGTCGAGGTCTCTCGGCAGCCACGACGCACCGACGACGTCCGCGGTGAGGTCACCCGACTCCTCTGCGGCGGTGTACACCGAGTCGAGGTCGGCCATGCCGGGGTACTCGCCGACGATGGCCTCCTGCCACCCTGTGATGCCGAGCGAGTGGAGGTACTCCTGGGCGGTGAGCAGGCCCGCGTACTGCTCGTCGACGTCGGGCTGCGGCACGAGCCGGGAGACGAGGTCCATCGCGCCCTCGTGCAACGTCCCGGTGGGTGATCCGTCCGCTGCTCGCTCGATGCGCCCGTCCGACGGGTCCGGCGTCGTGGCGTCGATTCCTGCGAGTTCGAGGGCTCGCGTGTTGACCCAGGCGTCGTGGTGATCGCGATTGAGCAGGAACGCAGGTCGGTCGGCGACGACGGCGTCGAGTGCGCTCGCGGTAGGGCAGCCACGATCGAAGTGACTCATCGTCCAGCCTGAGCCGACGATCCACTCCCGGTCGGTGGCGCGTGCGTACGCGGCGATCGCGTCGAGGGTCTGCGAAGCGTCCTCGGCGTCGGTGAGGTCACACGCGTTGCGATCCACGCCCGCTGACAGCGCATGGATGTGAGCATCGGTGAATCCCGGGTGCAGGAGCCGACCATTCAGGTCGACGCGCTCGGCCCACGGGATCTGAGCCACGACACGCTCGACGGCTCCGACTGCGACCACTCGCCCCGAGCGAACGCCGACCGCCATGTCGTCGTGAAGTCGATGCCCGTCGAAGACCGGACCCGAATGGAAAACGGTGTCCGGAAGCGGTACTGCCACGAGCGTTGCGATCCTTCCGTGCCGGCAGCCGGGGCCGACGGCCTCACGACCGACGACTGCGACAAGCTCCCCCAAGCGGTGGATCGACTACCGAAATTCGATGTACTTGCGGAGAATCGTCACTGATTCCGCAGGTTTTCACCATCTGAACGGACGCTTCTTAATCTGCTCGCAACATTTGGTGGCTTACGGTCTGTGGCATGCGCAATGGAGATGTCTCGTTCTGGTATTCGACAATCGATCCCGTCCGGCGTCGTTCGCCCCTTGGCGGAGACCTCGACGCCGACATCGCCATCGTGGGCGGCGGACTCACCGGCCTCTGGTCGGCGTACTACCTGCGCGAGGCGCTTCCGGACGCCCGCATCGTGGTGCTCGAGAAGGAGTTCTGCGGCTTCGGGGCCTCGGGTCGCAACGGGGGGTGGTTGTCGGCGGAGGTTCCTGGCAACCGGTCGCACTACGCCGACATCGCCGCGTCGCGCGGTCGGGACGGCCTCGAGGCGAATCGTCGACTCACCGCCACCATGCGCGCGGGCGTCGACGAGGTACTCGCCCGCGTCGCCGCCGAACACATCGACTGCGACGCCGTGAAGTCGGGCGTGCTGCACATCGCGCGGTGCCCGGCGCAGGAATCGCGACTGCGCGATGAGCTCGATGCCGAGCACCACCTCGATGCGACCGACTGGGAGTACCTCGACGCCGCCGCCCTTGCGGAGCGACTCTCGATCCTTGGTGCGCAGGCCGCGATGTTCTCACCACAGTGCGCTCGGGTGAATCCGATGAAGCTCACGCGCGGCGTGGCCGACGCCGTCGAGCGTCGAGGTGTGACGATTCACGAGGACACCGCCGTCGTCGAGATCCGTCCGCGATCGGTCCGCACCAACCGCGGGACCGTTCGTGCCGAGACCATCCTGGTCTGCCTCGAAGGCTTCACCGCGACCATGCCCGGTCGACGCCGCACACTGCTCCCCCTCAACTCGTCGATGATCGTGACCGAGGTGCTACCCGACGCGATGTGGGACGAGATCGGTTGGAGTGGAAGCGAATTGCTCGGGGAGACCGCTCATGCCTACACCTATTCGCAACGCACCGCCGACGGTCGGATCGCGCTCGGCGGACGCGGCGTCCCCTACCGGTACGGCTCCGGGATCGACCACGACGGCGAAACCCAGGAGCGCACCGCGCAGTCACTGGTCGACGCCCTACACGAGCTCTTCCCCGCGACGGTCGACGTCGGGATCGCACACGCGTGGTGCGGCGTGCTCGGGGTGAGCCGCGACTGGTCGGCGTCGATCGACTTCGACCCGACGACGGGTATCGGCTCGGCGTCCGGCTACGTGGGGTCGGGACTCACGACGACGAATGTCGCCGCCCGCACGCTGCGCGACCTGGTCGTCGGGCAGCGGACAGAACTCACCGACCTGCCGTGGGTCGCGCACCACGCGAAGAAGTGGGAGCCCGAGCCGCTGCGCTGGCTGGGGGTCGCGTCGATGTACGGCGCCTACCGCGCCGCGGACCGCCGAGAGCTGGGCTCGACGTCGTCGAAGTCGAATGTCATTGCCCGCGTGGCGGATCGGATCTCCGGGCGGGCGTAGGTGGTCTCGCCTTTCCCGCTGGTCGGGTCCTCGCCGCTGGTCGAGCCCTAACCGCTGGTCGAGCCCTTTCCGCTGGTCGAGCTTGTCGAGACCACCCCGCCGCTGGTCGAGCCCTCACCGCTGGTCGAGCTTGTCGAGACCACCTCGCACCGCTCGAATCCCGGGCGCGCGCAAGTGGTCTCGACACGCCGCTCGTCCCTCGCGGCTGCTCGACCAGCGGATGATGCGCGCAGCTCAATCCGGAACCGAGCTCATCGAGCCTTTTCCCGCAGGCCGAGCCCTCACCGCTGGTCGAGCCCTCACCGCTGGTCGAGCTTGTCGAGACCACCCCACACCGCTCGAACCCCGGGCGCGCGCAAGTGGTCTCGACACGCCGCTCGTCCCTCGCGGCTGCTCGACCAGCGGATTCCCCGCTGGTCGAGCTTGTCGAGACCACCCCGCGGTCAGTACGTCGCGCCCGGGGCGAACTCCTCGAGCATGTCGGTGACGAGCGCGGCGATCGGCGAGCGCTCGCTGCGCGTCAGGGTCACGTGCGCGAACAGCGGGTGCCCCTTGAGCTTCTCGATGACCGCCGCGACGCCGTCGTGGCGTCCGACGCGGAGGTTGTCGCGCTGCGCCACGTCGTGGGTGAGCACCACGCGCGAGCCTGTGCCGAGTCGGGACAGCACCGTCAGCAGTACGTTGCGCTCCAAGGACTGCGCCTCGTCGACGATCACGAACGAGTCGTGCAGTGACCGACCGCGAATGTGCGTGAGCGGCAACACTTCCAGCATTCCGCGGCTCAGCACCTCTTCGATGACCTCGGGCGACGCGAGGCCTTCGAGCGTGTCGAACACCGCCTGCGCCCACGGCCCCATCTTCTCGGCCTCGCCGCCGGGCAGGTAACCGAGCTGCTGGCCGCCGACCGCGTACAGCGGACGGAAGACGACGACCTTGCGCTGCGTCCGACGTTCGAGCACGGCTTCGAGGCCGGCGCACAGCGCGAGCGCCGACTTTCCGGTACCCGCCTTGCCGCCGAGGGACACGATGCCGACGCTGTCGTCGAGGAGCAGGTCGAGTGCGACCCGCTGCTCAGCCGAACGCCCGTGCAGCCCGAATGCCTCACGGTCGCCCCGGACCAGCTGGACCTGCTTGGCCTCGTTGACCCGGCCCAGGGCACTCGACGAGCCGTGGCCCAACAACCGAACTCCCGTGTGGCAGGGCAGTTCTCGTGCAGCGTCGAGATCAACGACCCCGTCGGAGAACAGCGTGTCGATGACGGGCTGGTCGACGTTGAGCTCCGCCATGCCCGACCATCCGGAGACGACGACGTCCTGTGCGTGGTACTCGTCGGCGTCGAGTCCGACGGCACCCGCCTTGACGCGCAGCGGCGTGTCCTTGGACACCAGCGTGACGTCTTTGCCCTCGGCGCGCAGGTTGAGTGCGCACGCGAGGATGCGGGAGTCGTTGCTGTCGGTGCGGAATCCGGCGGGCAACACCGCGGGATCGGTGTGGTTGAGCTCGACCTGCAGGGTGCCGCCCTCGTCGCCGATCGGCAGCGGGACGTCGAGTCGGCCGTGCTCGAGCCGCAGGTCGTCGAGCAATCTCAATGCCTCACGTGCAAACCATCCAAGCTCGTGGTGGTGACGTTTGCCCTCGAGTTCGCTGATGACAACCAACGGCAAGATGACGTGGTGTTCAGCGAATCGTGTGACTGCCCAGGGATCTGAGAGCAGCACGGAGGTGTCGAGGACGTAGGTGCGTGTGGTCACGTGGGCTCCTACGTTTGTGCGGCACCCGCACAAACCAGTTCTTCGATGACCGGCTGGTTCTTGTCCTTTTACCCGGCGTCAGCCGAGATGGACGAGGACCGGGGCCGGCCCCCTCGTGCTGCTGGTGCAACCCACGATGTGAACCTCCCGGACGAACCGCTTCCCCGCGGCCCGTCACTGGTCAACGTACGCGGATGACGACGTTCCGGCGCGTCGTAAACGGGTGTGTCTACGTGAAATATGCGTAAACGGACGTATCGTCGAACCACGACGCGCAGAAGCGATGCCGCGGGGACGATACGTCCGTCAGCAGGGAAAATGTGTCGGTCAGCGACCGGCGCGAGCGAGAATCCTGGCCTTGGCCGCGGCTGCCTCGTCGTTCAGCCCGTCGACACTTTCGAGCTTCAACTGATCGACGATCGACGCCGCGATTGCATCGATCGTGGCCTCGCCCTGGTAGTCGGCGATCAGTGCGCGCTGCTCGTCGAAGTCGACGACGTCGAATCCGATCGGTTCGTCGAGTCCGCGTGCGAGCGCCTTGTCGAGCGCGATCACGGCCGTGTCCTGGTCGGCGACGAGTCCCGCGCCGAGCAGGTTGACGAAGGTGCGCGACGACACCTCGTCGTCGCCCGCCACCTTGTGCAGGATCTGCGCGAGGATGTCGTCGGCGACCGACGCCTGCATCTTCTCGATGAACTTCACGCTCTGCGCCTCGTGCACGGCCATGAGTGCCAGCACGTCGAGCGGCTTGAGTTCGTCGACCTGCGCCTCGTTCTGCCGGTAACCGGCGGTGACGTGGACTCGACGACGCTCCTCGGCGTCGACCGGATCAATCGCGCGGCGGACAACGAGGTAGTCGCGCAGGACCACGGCGTGGCGGTTGTCCTCGGCGGTCCACACGCCGACGAGCTGACGCCAGTCGGAGAAGGCCGGGAAGTACTTGGCCAGGATGCGGTGATACGACGGCAGGTTGTCCTTGGTCAGGAGCAACGCGAGCAGCGCGGCCGCTGTCTCGTCGGACAGCGTCTGCTGCGAGGGGTCCCAGTCGTCGCCGCCCATGAAGGCGAAGTTCCGGCCGTCGTCCCACGGCACGTACTCGTGCGGATTCCACACGGCAGACGCGAGCTGGTGATCCTCGGCCACCTCGGGGAGGGCCTTCTCCAGCGCGATGATCAGTTCGTCTTCGCTCAGTACGTTCACCGCGCCAAGGATACGGATGCGTAGGCGGCGATTTCAAACCGCCCCGACATCTCGAAGCTGGCCAGATGTCCAGGTCAGACCCGGCTCATCAGCCCCCACTCCTCGAGCCCGTCGTACAGCGGGAAGTCGAGTGCCAGGCGAGAGACCCGGCCACGCAGCGCAGACACGTCGGCGTCAGGCCCTGCCGCGAGCGCGGTGGCGATGATGTCGGCGACCTCGCTGAACTGCTCGTCACCGAAGCCGCGGGTCGCGAGTGCGGGCGTACCGATCCGCAGACCGGAGGTGACCATCGGCGGACGCGGATCGAACGGCACCGCGTTGCGATTGACCGTGATTCCGACCTCGTGGAGGAGATCTTCTGCCTGCTGACCGTCGAGCGTGCTGTTACGCAGGTCGACGAGGACCAGGTGCACGTCGGTGCCGCCGGTGAGGACCGAGACGCCCGACTTCTCGACGTCGGAGCCGGTCAACCGCTCGGCGAGGATCTTGGCGCCCGAGAGCGTACGACGCTGCCGATCGGCGAACTCTTCGGTGCCCGCGATCTTGAGTGCGACGGCCTTGCCGGCGATGGCGTGCATGAGGGGTCCGCCCTGCTGCCCCGGGAACACCGCCGAGTTGAGCTTCTTGGCCCACTCCTGCTTGGCCAGGATGATGCCCGAGCGCGGGCCGCCGAGAGTCTTGTGCACCGTCGACGAGACGACATCCGACGCAGGCACCGGGTTGGGATGCAGGCCGGCGGCGACGAGTCCGGCGAAATGCGCCATGTCGGTCCACAGGTAGGCGCCGACCTCGTCGGCGATCGAACGGAAGGCGTCGAAGTCCAGGGTGCGCGGGTATGCCGACCAGCCGGCAACGATCACCTTGGGCTGCACGTCGAGGGCGATCTTGCGCACCTCGTCCATGTCGATGCAGAAGTCTTCTTTGCTGACGCCGTAGAAGTGGTTCTCGTAGAGCTTGCCCGAGAAGTTCAGACGCATGCCGTGGGTGAGGTGACCGCCGTGCGCGAGGTCGAGGCCCAGGAGCCGCTCCCCCGGGTTCATCAGTGCCATGAGGACCGCGGCGTTGGCCTGCGCGCCCGAATGCGGCTGAACGTTGGCGAAGTCGGCCCCGAAGAGTTCCTTCGCGCGGTTGCGTGCGATGTCCTCGACGACGTCGACGTACTCGCAGCCACCGTAGTAGCGGCGACCCGGATATCCCTCGGCGTACTTGTTGGTCAGGACGCTGCCCTGTGCCTGCAGCACGGCCCGCGGAACGAAGTTCTCCGAGGCGATCATCTCGAGTGTGTCGCGCTGGCGGCTCAGTTCGCCGTTCATCGCGGCCGCCACGTCGGGATCGACCTCTGCCAGGGACATCGAGTTCAGGCTCGCGGTGTTCGCGGAGATGGGATTCTCGCTCATGGCGCCCAGTCTATTGGCCCAGTTCGGCACGCAGCAGAGCTGGGGTCAGGGGTTCGTCGAGAAGGCGTCCGAATCGCGCGAGCCGCGCGTCCTGCGGCACCTGCTCGAGCCACTCACCCAGGAGCCGATAGCCCTCGACGTAGGTCGAGATGTACGCGCGCCACAACGGCGACGTCAGGAACCGCAGCATCTGTCGCGCCCGCTCCGACGGCGCGAGCAGCCACCGCTGCAGAAAGCCCGCGACGACGTCGACGTCGAGGTGCTGATCGTGCAGCATCAGCGCGGCGTCTTGGCGCACGGTCAGCAGTCCCGACGACGCCCCGCCGACCCGCTGTGCGCGCTCGCCGTCGAATCGCAGTCCGAGGTCGGCGTAGATCTCCTGCGCCCAGAGTCCCCAGTTGTCGCCGACGGCCGCGTGCAACGCGTGGTCGGCAAGCCCCTCGGCCATCAGGCACTGCGGCGTGTTGACCAGGAAGATGGTCTGCTCGGTCTGTCCACCGCCGACGAGGATCTGCTCCTTTCTGCAGTGCTCGGTGTGGTGACCGGGATACGCCTCGTGTGCGATGAGGTGCGGCAACGACGACATGTACTGCGTGAGGTCGGCATTGATCGCCACCCGCGACCGATAGTTGCCGAGGTAGTAGTTGAAGCCCGACCACGGCTTGTCGGTCACCACCTCGAATTCGACGATCTCGTTGTCCGCCAACGGGAAAACGTCGCGGACCCGTTCACGCAGCGCACCACCGAAGGCGCGGACGCATTCGTCGACGCGCTCGGGCGGGATCTCGTCGGCGCGACGGTAGGCAGCGTAGGCGTCAGCGAGCACCGGCCCGCTCGCATCGGGTGTGCCGAGCGCAGAAGCCAACTCGCCGTGCGCTTTTCGATAATCGTCGGTGTCGGCGGGCGCGATGTCGACGTCGAAGTAGGCGCGCACCTCGTCGACGAATCCGATGGGCTCGCCCGCGAATTTGCGTGCAGAACATTCCAGTGCGCGCAGATGCGCGTCGACGAACGCCGCCCGATCGGGGGCCAGACCCGCAGGGAGTTCGGATCGCAGACCGCGGGCCCGGTCGGCCAGCACGGCGGGGTCGGGGGCCGGACCTCCCGCGACCTCTGCGCGCAGTGCGGGGTCGCCGGTGTAGGCGTCGACGAAGCCCTCTTCGAGACGGTCGAAGGCGAGGCCGAGCCGTAAATAGTCGGTGACCAGATCCGTATCGGGGGTTGCCGAACCGCTGTACGCCGTTGCCATGGTGGAAGGCTACCGACAGCGGCGTCGACGCGTCCTTCTAAGCTGTAGGCCATGACGACGAGGTGCGACCCGCGATCGCCGATGGGACGAGCCCTCTGATGGCGCGCGACACCACCGGCCGCGATCCCAGTCTTTATCTGGAACTCGATCGCAAGCAATGGCGTAACCTGCGTGAATCCATGCCGATGGTGCTCAATGAGAACGAGCTCGACCAGCTCGTCGGTATGGGCGAGAACGTCGACCTCCAAGAAGTCGCCGAGGTGTATCTCCCGCTGTCGCGACTCATCCACCTGCAGGTCGCCGCGAGGCAGCGCTTGTTTGCAGCGACGTCGACCTTCCTCGGCGACCGGCAGACCACCAAGCAGGTTCCGTTCGTCATCGGGATCGCGGGCAGCGTCGCCGTCGGAAAGTCGACGACCGCCCGCATCATGGCAGCGCTCCTGGCCCGCTGGGAGTCGCACCCGAAGGTCGACCTCGTCACCACCGACGGTTTCCTGCTTCCCACGCGTGAGCTCGAACGTCGAGGCATCATGCACCGCAAGGGATTTCCCGAATCCTACGATCGCAGAGGCCTGCTCCGCTTCGTCACCGAGGTCAAGTCGGGGGCGCGCGAGGTGACAGCGCCGGTCTATTCGCACCTCACCTACGACATCGTTCCCGACGTCATGCACTACGTGCACCAGCCCGACATCCTGATCCTCGAAGGCCTCAACGTGCTGCAAACAGGTCCGACGCTGATGGTGTCGGACCTGTTTGATTTCTCCATCTACGTCGACGCGAAGACCACCGACATCGAGAACTGGTACATCTCGCGGTTCCTGCAGATGCGGTCGACGTCGTTCGCCGACCCCAACTCGCACTTCCACCACTACTCGTCACTGACCGACGACCAGGCGCGTGCCGCTGCCCGCGACATCTGGACGTCGATCAACCTGCCGAACCTTCGGGAGAACATCCTCCCCACCCGCCCGCGCGCAACCCTGGTGCTGCGCAAGGATTCTGACCACTCCATCAACCGGGTCCGGCTGCGCAAGTTGTGAGTTCGCGCGGCTGCGCGAAGATGTAGGCCGCGCGAAGCTGTAGGCCGCGCGAGGATGTGTGTCGAATCGAAGGATGTGGGTGCTGCAGCACCCACATGCTCACGTTCGACACACATTCAGCGTCGGGTCAGCGGCGCTACTTCCGCTCGTCGAGCTCGTACGGGTACTTCGACGCGATGGCGACGCGGTTCCAGGCGTTGATCATCACGATCGACGCGACGACCTGGCCGAGCTCCACCTCGTCGAACACCGCCCGTGCACGCTCGAACGCGTCGTCGGGAACTCCCTCTTCGCCGATTCGGGTCACGTATTCGGTCAGCTCGAGGGCTGATCGCTGCCGCTCGTCGAAATGGTTGAAGGCCTCGTGCCAGACCGGGATCAGACCGATGACCATCGGGTCGATTCCCATCGCGAGCGCATCGGCGACGTGCATGCGCAGGCAGTAGGCACACCCGTTGAGCTGTGATGCGCGGATCTTGATGAGCTCGATCAGCTCGGGCTCGAGACCCTCCGACGACGCAAGCTGCAATGCGATGAGCGCTTTGTACACGTTCGGATTCTGCTCGAGCATCCAGAGCCTGCGCGTGGTGGCGGCTTCTTGTGCTGTGGTGGTCATCGGTTGGCCCTTTCTGTAGTGGGTGGACTTGCTTCGAGCCACTCGTCGAATGTGGTCGAGGTCTTGTCGAATGCTCCGCGCGGCATGAGTCCGCCGTCGCGAAATGCTCTCCCGCCGAACGGGACTGCCACAACCCATCGGGGTGATCCGTCGCGCCGAGCAACCGCGCGCGCCAGATCGACGAGATCGTGCTGCCCGGGTCCGGCGATCTGCCGGTCCGATGGGTCGTCGGATAGAGCAGCGTCTGCGATCAGTCCTGCGGCGTCGACGGCGGCCAGTGGGCGGCACACCATGCGCGGAGCCATAGCGATCGGACCGAGTCGTGCGCGGGTCAGCATCTGATCGGCCAGTTCGTACCACTGTGCCGATCGGATGATCTGCAAGTGTCCGGCGTCGACGTTGTCAGCGTAGGTCTTCTCCTGCGCAGCTTTCCCTTGGTAATAGCCGAATTTCGCGTTCACCGCCGGGTCTGCGGCATTGACGATCGACACGCACACGACTCGTCGCACACCCGCCGCCGCGGCGGCTTCGGCGATGGTGCGCGCAACCGTCGAGAAGAAGTCGACGGCTGTCGAACCGCGCGTCGTCATCACGTTGGTGCAGTCGATCACCGTGTCGGCACCCGCGCACGCCTCCCGCATGCCGGTGCCCGCATACGCGTCGACTCCCGACGACCGTTGCGCGCGAACCACTTTCTCGCCTCGCCGTTCGAGGTCGTCGGCGAGTCGCGCACCGATCTCACCGCTCGCTCCGAACACCACCGTCGTCATCGGTTCTACTTCCTCTCGGATCGTCTGCCTTCTCTGAACGCAACACCGTCAACGCTAGTGGCAGATTGATCCAGAAATGAGGTTCAATCGAGACGTATTCTTGTGCGTCAATTCAGGAGGCGTGATGACAGGTGATCGATGGTCTGCGCTCGCCGAGCGACTCGGGACCGACCTCTATCTCGATCTGCAGCCCGATCCCGACGCGCCCACCCGAGGCCGTAGCGCGCAACTGCGCTCGCGGCTCGCCGACGAATTGCGCAGCGCCATCGCGGACGGTCGCCTCACACCCGGCATGCGCCTGCCTCCCTACCGATCGCTCGCGGCCGACCTCGGCCTCGCTCGCGGGACCGTCTCCTCGGTGTATTCCGAACTGATCGCAGAAGGTTGGCTGACCGCGCGGCAGGGCGCGGGCACCACGGTCGCAGCGGGTTTCGGGTCGCCGGGTTCCGCAGGCGAATCGTTCACGACCGTCGTGTCCGCACCACGCGTCGCACATGACTTCTCCCTCGGCCAGCCCAACACGTCGCAGTTCCCGCGTACAGCATGGATCAGGTCGATGCGGCGGGCGATCTCGACAGCCGACGACTCCGCGTTCGGTCCGACGCCGCCCAACGGCAGTGAACGCCTACGCGTCGCGCTCGCCGGCTACCTCGCCCGCGCACGTGGCGTTCGTGCTCATCCCGACCAGATCGTGTTGACCACGTCGGTTCTGTCGGCGTTGAATCTTCTGGCACGCACTCTCTTTCGTGAATCCGTCGCGGCGGAGGCGTACGGCCTACCCTTCTTTCGAGACCCGTTCACCCGGCGCGGTGCACTCGTGTCACCGATTCCGGTCGACCACGACGGCGCAGACGTGACAGCGCTGGCCGGCCTTGCCGTCACACCCCAGGCCGTCCTGCTCACCCCAAGCCACCAGTCCCCGATCGGGGTGCCACTTGCTCCACAGCGCCGAGCGGCGGCCATCGAATGGGCAAGGGCGACAGACGCATTCCTGATCGAGGACGACTACGACGGCGAACTGCGCTACGACCGCGAGCCCGTAGGCGCGATGCAGGCGCTCGCTCCCGATCACATCATCTACACGGGATCGGTCAGCAAGAGTCTGTCCCCATCGATACGCATCGGTTGGCTGGTCCTGCCACCGGCGTTGGTCTCAACTGTGATGTGGGCCAAGGGAATGCGCGAAACTGATGCGAGCATCGTCGATCAGCTCGCATTGGCCGACATGATCGAAACCGGCTCGTATGACAAGCACATTCGAAGCAGTCGGCAGTTCTATCGACACCGCAGGCAGGCGCTGATCGAGCGACTGCACGCGCACAAGATCCCAACCATGGGTATTTCCGCCGGCCTGCACGCGGTGTTACCCGTTCCCGTCGACGTCGAGGCGTCTGTGCTCGCGGCAACCTACGAGCGGGGTTTCTCGCTCGGAGGGCTCGACGCCCTACGGCATCCGGACGCCCCGCGCCTTCGCGACGCCCATGGTGAGCCGACCGGAGGAATCCTCGTCGGCTTCGGCACGCCGCCGGTCTCGACATTCGACGCCGACGTGACCGCGCTCATCGAACTACTCGACGATCACTTACCGAATCGCCGACTGCGCGCGGAGTAGTCGCGCAGCGCACGCAGGAAATCGACCCGACGGAACTCGGGCCAATAGGCGTCGGTGAACCAGATCTCCGAGTACGCGCTCTGCCACAGCAGGAATCCGGACAGCCGCTGCTCCCCCGACGTCCTGATGACCAGATCGGGGTCGGGCTGTCCCTTGGTGTACAGGTTGCGGTCGATCGCCTCGACGGTGACCGCGTCGACGAGTTCGTCGACGGTCGCGCCCGCCTCGGCCTTCTCCACGAGGACCGCGCGCACAGCGTCGGCGATCTCCTGTCGGCCCCCGTACCCGACCGCCACGTTGACGTTCATGCCCGATCTGTCGAGGGTGCGTTCAGCGGCGTTGCGCAGACGCTGGGCCGCAGCCTCGGGGAGCTGATCGAGGGTTCCGACGATGCGCACCCGCCAGTGCCCGTCGGGGGTGGCGATCTCGTCGACGATGTCGGGCACTATCTCCATCAGCGCGTCGAGTTCGTCGGAGGCGCGCTGCAGATTCTCGGTGGACAGCAGATAGATGGTGACCGTCTCGATGCCCAGCTCGGCGCACCACTCGAGCATCTCGGCGATGCGCTGTGCGCCCACCCGATGTCCGTGACTGACATCTTCGAAGCCCGCCTCGCGAGCCCATCGTCGATTGCCGTCGCAGATGATCGCCACGTGCTGAGGCAATCGGTTCTCGTCCGTCAACTGGATCAGCCGCCGCTCGTACACGGAGAGCATCGGCCGACGCAGACGATCGGGTAGGAGTTTCATCGCGAACCAGATTAGACCTCACCTCTAGGGGCACACTGAATCAGGCCACGACATCCTCGGCGAGTTCTTCGGCCTCCTCCTCGGTGAGCTGGTCGCGCTCGTGTCGCCCGGCAGCGGCAGGACTCGCTTCTACCGCGCCTTCTACTGCACCCTGAACGACGTTTCGACGGTCCCGCAGCGCAACGATGCCGACGAGCGCCGCGCCGACGACGAGCCAGCCGATGATCTTCGCGATATCGCCTGCGCTGGACACCTGCGGGAAGTAGGCAAGGTTGCGCGACGCCTCGTTCAGGCCTGCGCCGATCCAGAAGTCGTGCAGGACGGCGAAGAACTTCGGTTGCAGCGCAGGCGCGAACACGCCGCCGCTGGTCGTGAAGTTCAACCCGACGAAGATAGTGACCATCGCCAGCGTCGTGAATCGACCGATAAACGGGTGCAGCCCGATCGCGAACAGCATGGTCGCCAGGGCGTAGAGGATCGACAGCCCGAAGATCTGCCACTGTGCACCCGGCAGGGCGTCGAACACCCACACGGCAATCGCCGTGGTCACCGCGGCAGAGATCACCGAGCAGACCGCCGCGAACCCCAGACGCACGCGAATCCTGCGTCCACCTGCGGCGACGGCGATCGCGATTCCGCATCCGTACGAGCCGACGGTGAGTGCAACCAGGAAGAAGAAGATGCTCTGTCCGGACGGATCGCGCTGCGGATCAGCCTGCACGACGTCGACGATCTTCAGCGGTTGGTCCTTGGCGATCGTGACGCCGTTGAAGATCCGTTCGACCGTCACCGCTGTGGGATCCGACGCTGCTGTCGATACGTAGAGGACAGGCGTGTCGGCTTTCGGCTCGAAGGCCGCCGCGATCTCCCGGTGCTCGATGGCCGCGCGCGCCTCATCGGCGGTGGCAACGGTCCGGATCGAGACGTGGTCGCCGAGTTGTTGCTGAAGAGTCTGTGCGGCCACCTGGGTCGATGTACCGGCACCGACCACATCGATGCGCAGATCGTGCGGATCGGGCTTGTGGAATCCGCCGAGATAGGCGAGCGCCATCACGGCACCGATGACGAGCGGAACGGCGACATGCGACGCGATGGTCTTGATCGACAACGCATGGGTGGGAGCAGCGGACATCGATTACCTTCTGGGCTAGTCGGGAACACGATCGTTCACCAGGAATGGTTGCAGAATGCAACTTGGATAGGTTGTAATATGCTGGCACGCGCAGCGTGCACAACTATGGCTTCACCCGAGCAACCCGATGCCGCCGAAGTCGTCGGGCAGGAATTGGTCACGCTGTCGCGGCGGCTGCGCAACGGCGCCCGCGACATCTACGCCGAGGGCGGCCTGACCTTCGTCGAGTTCTCTCTCCTCGCACTGATCTCGGACAACCCGGGAATCAACGCGGCGTCACTGGCGCGGGCCGCGAATATCGACAAGTCGACGGCCAGCCGCCAGCTCGGCGAGCTCCGTCGCCGTGGTCTGCTGCGCCGCACGCAGGACGCGACGTCGTCGAGGTCGCAGTCGTTGGAAGTGACCCAGGAGGCACTCGACACCCTGGGCGAGATCCGCCGACGCAGTGGAGACGCCATCGCACGCAGGCTCGACACGTGGACGCAGGACGATCTCGAACTGTTCGCAACGCTGTTGCGCCGCTACAACGACGCCGACGCGACATGACCCCGATAGCCGTGACGACCGCCCTGTTCGAGCCGACGGGCGCGGCACAGCGAGCCACCGACCTCGCCCGCGCGGGTGCAGCGGGGCTGTTCACCTTCGAGGGTCCGCACGATGTGTTCACCCCGCTCGTCGTTGCGGCGTCGGTGCCGGAACTCACCCTGCTGACCAACGTCGCAATCGCCTTCCCGCGCAATCCGATTCACCTCGCACACGCGGCCAACGACCTTCAGTTGCTCTCCGGCGGCCGATTTCGACTCGGCTTGGGAACGCAGATGCGCCCGCAGATCGAGAAGCGGTTCTGCGCTGATTTCGACGACCCGGTGGGCCGCATGGCCGACAAGGTCAGCGCCATCAACGCCATCTTCGATGCGTGGGAGACCGGAGCCCCGCTGCGCTATGAAGGGGCCTATCACCGTCACACCTTGATGACGCCCACCTTCAACCCCGGCCCCAACCCGTTCGGTCGGCCGCCGGTGTTCGTCGGCGCGCTCGGGCCGTTGATGACGCGCGCCGCGGCAAAGCACGCCGACGGAGTGTTGGTGATGCCGTTTTCCACCGCCGACTTTCTGGCATCGACGACCGTCCCGAACATTCGACGCGGCCTCGCCGCACGCGATCACGGCCGCGGCTTCACCGTGATCCCCGAGGTGATCGTCTCGGTGGGCACCGACCACACCGCCGCTCGACGACTCCTCGCCTTCTACGGCTCGACGCCCGCCTACCGGCCCGTCCTCGCAGCGCACGGCGCCGAGCAGCTGCAGCCAGAACTCAATGCGCTGTCGAAGCAGGGGCGGTGGGCCGAGATGGCCGATCTCATCGACGACGAGCTACTGCACACGATCGCCGCTGTCGGTGGTCCCGCAGACGTCGCACAGCAGATCCGGGCCCGCGTCGACGCCTTCGACGCGCTGCGCGATCTCGACGTCCGCGTCGACGAGGTGTGCATCTATCAGCCGACACCTATCGACGTCGACCAGCTCGCGGCGATCATCGCCACACTCGGCTGACAGCGTTCTCACCCAAAGTTACGGTACCGTAGCTTACGTGAACTCAGCCCTGGTGACCGCTGTCGCCGACAGACCTCGCCTCCGCGGCGTCATTCATCAGTGGTCGGCCTACGTCGCAGTGGTCGCAGGCATCGCCCTTGTCGTCGGCGCAGGCTGGCTACGTGGACCGGGAGCCGCGGTGGCCTGTGCCGTCTACGCGGCAACCGTCGTGGGACTGTTCGCGACCTCGGCGTCGTATCACCGGATCGCGTGGAAATCGCTGAGCGCTCAGATACACATGAAGCGTGCCGACCACTCGATGATCTTCGTGTTCATCGCGGGTACCTACACGCCGTTCTGTGTGATGGGTCTGCCGAGTCCGATGCGGTGGTGGGTGCTCGGCATCGTCTGGGTCGGCGCGGTCGCCGGTGTCGCACTGAAGATCGCGTGGCCTGGCGCGCCCCGCTGGCTCGGAGTCACGCTCTACATCCTGCTCGGGTGGGTCATCATCGTCGTCGCCCCGACGCTCGTCGCACATGTCGGTTGGCTCGTACTGATCCTGCTCGCAGTAGGCGGTGTCTTCTACAGCGTCGGCGGGGTGCTCTACGCACTGCGCTGGCCCAATCCCTGGCCGACGACGTTCGGCCATCACGAGGTGTTCCACGTCTGCACAGCCATCGCCGCGCTACTGCACTACATCGCGGTCTGGCTGGTCGTCGCAGCCTGAGCGCACCTCACCTCCGAGCCGCCGTCTGAAGACGGCCTACTCAGAGCCCCTGCGATCGCAAGTATTCGGCAAGGGCCGTGATGGTCTGCGGGTTGCGCGGACCCTCGACGAGCGCCGCATACGGAAACGAGATGTAGCGGCGCTCTCGCACTGCGGTTGTCTGCGCCATCAACGGTTGCGACTCGAGTTGTCGGATCTTGGCCTCGACGGTGTTCTGCGGCCCCGCCCCGTAATCGACGATGACGATGACCTGCGGATCGCGCTGCGCAGCCGCCTTCCATGATGCCGACGTCCAGGAGTCGTCGATATCGCCGAAGATGTTGCGTCCACCGGCTTCGGCGATGATCTGATCCGGTGCCGCATTCCGACCCGAGGTGAATGGCGTCGGATCGGCGCTGTCGAAGAGGAAGACCCGCGCCGCTGTGGACGCGGCAGGCGCCCCCACACGCGCAGCCTCGACCTGCTTGCGATAGCCGGCGGTCAGCGTCGCGGCCCGACCACTCACGCCGAAGATCTGCCCCAGATTCGAGAGGTCCGCGTACAACGCATCGAGGGGTCGTACGACGCCGCGCCTGGTGGTGCCTGCCTGGCGACAGGCTTCGGTCAGCTGGTATGGCACGGCACCGGTCGAACGCACCCAGTCGGGGGTGACGCCGGTCGATTCCTTGAACCCGTAGTTCCAGCCCGCAAAGACGAAGTCGGGCCGCGCGGCGGCGATGATCTCCCGGGAGAACGCCGTGCCCAGTGACCGCGTCTTCTCGAAATCCGCTCGCCACGGGGATGATTCGATATCGCGCTCTTTGCCCTCGTATGTGGTGTAGCCGGCCATCCGGTCGCCCAATCCGAGGGCGAACATGAGCTCTGTGATCCCGGTGTCGTTCGTCACCGCACGATCGGGTACACCGCTCACCGTAAGCGGTGCACCACAATTGGTTACCGTGACCTGCTCTCCCGACGATTCGGGAGTCGACGACTCGACGTCGGCGCCGCAACCGGAGACCACGGTCATCGCGGCAAGCGCAGACACGACGAGTGCGCGCGGTCTGCTGAGTGTTGTCCAGGTCGTAGGCGCTGTCATGAGTGCTCTTCCTCGGAGATGGCTTGTGGGACTTGGTCGTCGAAGATGATCTGCGGAACGCCTGTGCGGGGGTGGGCGACGACGTACGCACCAACGCCGTACCACTCGGCGATGTTCGTCGCGGTGAGGAGTTTGTCCGGTGGCCCGATGCACGCGATCGTCCCGTCGAGCACAACAGCGAGCGTGCTGCAGTACTGTGCCGCCATATTGAGGTCGTGCAGCGCCGCAATGACGGTGACCCCGCGTCCGCGCGCCGCACCGAGGATGTCGAACTGGTGGCGGATATCAAGGTGATTGGTCGGCTCATCGAGGATCAGCGCGTTGGGCTCCTGCGCGAATGCGCGTGCGATGAGTACGCGTTGCGCCTCTCCGCCGGAGAGCGTGGTGAACACACGATCCGCGAACATCTCGACGCCGGCCGTGGACATCGCCGCCGCGCACACCTGGCGGTCGCGGGCACGAGCCGCCACACCCAGTTCGCGGTGCGGTAGCCGTCCCGTCGCGACAACCTCTGCCGCAGTGAAATCGAAGTCGAGCGAGGCTGATTGGGTGAGCGCGGCGACTCGTCGTGCGTTCTCCCGCATACTCACCGCACGCACGTCGTGGCCGTCGACTCGGACACTGCCACCCGACGGTGCCAACGCGCGGTACACGCATCGAAGCAGGGTCGATTTGCCGCTGCCGTTCGGTCCGATCACCCCGAGGAACTCTCCGGAGTCGACCGTGAACGATGCGTCGCGAACGATGACGGTGCCATCGATCTCGACCGTGACCGCGTCGTACTCGACAGCACTCATGAGTCGATCCGGGTACGTCGACGTTGCATCAGCCCGAGGAACACCGGCACACCCACGGCCGCCGTGATCGCACCGAGCGGGATCTCCTGCGGTGGAACGACAATTCGAGCCATCAGATCGGCGACCACAAGGAACAGTGCACCCAGCACGGGGGCGACGAGAATGATCTTGCGGTGATCCGCACCGACAACCATGCGGGTCACGTGCGGCACGATGAGACCGACGAATCCGATTGCGCCGCAGACAGAGACGATGAACCCGGTCATCAGCGCGGCGATGACGAAGAGCTCGAGCCGAAACCGTGACGCCCGTATGCCGAGCGACGCAGCGACCTCGTCGCCCATCGCCAGCGCATTGAGTTGTCGTGCTCTCGCTGCGACCACACCTATCCCGATGACCACCACCACCGCGACCAGCGCGACCGAATGCCATGTTGCCGCAGCAAGACTGCCGAGCAGCCAGAACATGACGCTCCGTGCGGCATCACCCACCGGACGCAAAAAGATGAGCACGGTGGTCAGAGCCGAGAACCCGTATCCCAGAGCGGTTCCCGTCAACACGAGCCGCAGTGGTGTGAGACCTCCGCCACGCTGTGCAATGCCGAAGACGAGCAACGTCGCCACCAGTGCGCCGAGGAATGCCGCGGTCGGCAACGCATACAGGCCGAGACCCGAGAAGACCCCGAACAGCACGACGGCGGTGGCTCCGACCGACGCACCCGACGAGATCCCGAGCACATAGGGATCCGCCAGCGGATTGCGCACCATCGCCTGCACGATCACGCCGACCACCGCCAAACCGGCACCCACCAGCGCTCCCGTCAGCACCCGTGGCACACGCGAGTCGACGACGATCCAGTACGACGCGGCGTCGACCGACGAGACCGGTCCCCCGGTGATTGCTGCCCACACCATCCGCAGCGATACGGACCAGCCGATCCCCACGGTTCCGTATGCGACGCCGCACGCCGCGGCCACGATGAGCGCCACACTGCAGCCGATGGCCACGGAGACGGGTCGCGCCCAGGTATCCCGAGGGTTCGCACTGCGCGTCGACATGCCCGCCCTCCTGATCAGCCCGGAGCGGGTACAGCAGATGTCGCCACGCGGGGTCGACGAAGACCACGCGAGTTCAACACCGACCATGTCCCGCGAAGTCGATGGGGCCGCCTATGCCCGGCGGCCACGTCGGCAGGTCTTCGGACTTCGGACACGGCACGTGATGTGCCACCTATCGACGATCGCTTCCCGAGCCGCAGGCCCAGTGCTGTTGAACGCCTTCGTTTCCGTTACCGCTGCGGGGCAGCTCTGGATTCTCACCAGATTCCCTCTTGGCTCTCACCGACGATCTCGGCTGGAGAACCGACGCCGCTGCAGTGTAACAACGGTCTCGAATCGGACATATGGCGCATGCGGTTTCACGAACTTCACCATCCCATCACCGCGAGGCCGACGGCGGGTAGGACGACGTCCATCCTCTCTTGGTCGGGTGGCGGCATGCCGAACATCTCACCTCGACCGTCACTGGCCGACCTCCGGATCGATCGGGACAAGACCCTGCACGCCGGCACCACCCGCCGACGCTTTCTCACCTGGGCGGGCGTCGCTGCCGGTATCGCAACGGTCCCAGCGCTGTTCACGACCGACGCGGCGTCGGCTCCCCCGCCACGCCGTGGCAGTGACCTGTTCACGCTCGGTGTGGCATCAGGCGATCCGCTTCCAGACGGCGTGGTCCTGTGGACACGGCTGGCCGCCGATCCGCTCGCCCGCGGCGGAGCAATGGGTCTGCTTCCGGTACCGGTCGAGTGGGAGATCGCCACCGACCACGGCATGAGGCATGTCGTCGCGCGCGGCGTCGAAGTGGCGACACCGGAGAACGGACACAGCGTGCACGCCGACGTACGCGGCCTACGGCCCGCGGCGGACTACTTCTACCGATTCCGTGTGGGCGGTTCCCTGTCGGCGATCGGGCGCACGCGTACCGCTCCGTCGCACGGAAGTCGGCTGAGTGCATTGACTTTCGCATTCGCCTCGTGTCAATCGTGGGCTGACGGGCACTACCCCGCGTACGCCGATATGGCGGCGCACGCACCCGACGTCGTCTTCCATCTCGGCGACTACATCTATGAAAAGCCGATCCCGGTCGACGGCGGCCGACGAAAGACCGCCGCAACACCGGTGTCGGCGCACCGGGAGTGCGCGACGCTCGACGATTATCGCGATCGATATGCGCTCTACAAACTCGACCCCCATCTGCAGGCCGCGCACCGGGCGAGTCCGTTCATCACGATCTTCGACGACCACGAGGTCGACAACAACTGGGCCGCACGGGTTCCCGAGGACAATCAACCCATCCCCGAATTCCTCGCCCGGCGCGCCCAGGCGATGCGAGCGTGGTGGGAGAACACACCGGTGCGTGTCGCGCAGCGGCCTCGCCCCACGCCGACAGCCGACCTCTACGACCTGCGCGCCTACCGTCGGTTCAGCTATGGCGACCTCGTCGAGTTCAGCGTCCTCGACACCAGGACCTTCCGCAGCGATCAGGCCAACGGCGACAACGACACCGCGCATAATGCCGCGACCGCAGACCCCCGGCGCACCATCACCGGTGCCGCACAGGAGAAGTGGCTGCTCGACGGATTGGCCGCCAGCCGTGCCCGCTGGAACGTTCTCGCGCATCAGACCACCATCGCCGACCTCGCCCGCCGAAAGAACGGCGAGCGGGCGGTCAGTATGGACGGGTGGAGCGGCTACGAAGCCTCTCGCGCAAGGATTCTCGACGGCGCGCGTGAGCGCGGCGTGCACAACCTCGTCTCGATCGTCGGCGACATCCACCGCAACGTGGTCTCCGAGTTGCGCTCCACGTATTCGCGACCGTCCCCGACCGTCGGCGTCGAACTCGCGGGCACCTCGATCGCGTCTGGCGCAGACGGCGAGGACAGCGACGCCAGCGACAAACAACTCAAGGCAGCCTCACCCCACATCCGCTTCGGCAACGCTCAGCGCGGGTACGTTCTCAACAGACTGTCGGCCGACCGCTGGGAAGCGGACTATCGGGTGAGCGATTCGATTGCCGCGCCGGATGTTTCGCTGCACCGCCGGGCGCAGATCACCATCCCGTCCGGTCGGCCCGACATCGACGTGCTCTGACCCGGCTGCTCTGCTCTGCTCTGCTCAGTGCGGAATCGTGCCGCTCTGAGCGGAACCGACGTGACCGATATCCGTCGGTCACCGACGATCGGTGCATGACCGATGAACAACGACCACTGCCACTACGCAAGCGCACCGCGGAAAGCCTTTTCGGGCAACGCATCCTGACTCTCGACTCCGCACTCGACGACGAGATCGGCACGCAATTGTGCTCGCAACTCGTCATGCTCTCCGACGACGATCCCGTCGCCGACATCGCGCTCTGGATCAACTCTCCGGGCGGTTCGGTACCCGCGATGCTCGCGATCACCGACATCATGCGCTTGATTCCCAACGACGTGATCACCGTGAACCTCGGAATGGCCTACAGTGCAGGACAATTCCTGCTGTGCAGCGGCACCCGGGGCAAGCGGTTCATCACGCCGCATGCCAAAGTCCTGCTGCACCAGGGATCGGCGGGCATCGGCGGCTACGCACCCGACATCGAACTGCAGGCCGACGACCTGCGACACGTCCGCGACACCGTACTCACGATCATCGCTGAGCAGACCGGACACACCCGCGAAAAGATCTTCGACGACTCGCTACGCGATCACGTCTTCACCGCCTCCGAGTCGGTCGACTACGGATTCGTCGACCACATCGTCACCGACATCGCACAGATACGACCGTTATCCCCTGCCGCAACGGGTTTCGAGGTGAGTCACGCATGAGCACATACACCATTCCCAACGTCATCACCCGTACTCCGCAGGGCGAGCGCGTCATGGATGTCTACAGTCGGCTGCTCGACGACCGAATCCTCTACCTCGGAACCGAACTCGACGACGGCGTCGCCAATGCGCTCATCGCGCAGATCCTGCATCTCGACTCCGAGAACCCCGACATCCCCATCGAGCTGTACATCAACTCTCCGGGCGCGTCGGTGACCGCAACCTTCGCACTCTACGACACCATGCAGTACTGCCATGCGCCGATCGCCACCACCTGTGTGGGACAAGCACTCTCGTCGACGGCACTACTGCTGGCCGCGGGCTCGCCGGGCCAGAGGTCGGTACTCCCCCACGCCAGGGTCCTGCTCCACCAGCCGTCGGGTCAGGGCCGCGGCACGATCCCGGATCTGATCCTCGCCGCCGAGGAGATCCTGCGCATCCGTGAGGAAATAGAACAGGCACTGAGTCGGCACACCGGGCGCGACATCGAGACGCTGCGTCACGACACCGACCGTGACCGCGTGCTGCGGGCAGATGAGATCGTCGAGTACGGACTCGCCGATCAGGTCATCGACACCAGGGCCACAGCGGCCCGGTGATCGTCAGGCGCACGCTCGACGCGAGGGAGCGCCCAGTCGACGGTATTGAACGCTCGCTCGGCTGACGTCGGTCACGCCGCCAGCGCAACCGGGCCACGCATACGCGAGAGCGGCATGATCGGTTGCATTGCAGCAGGGGTCGAACCGGCGGGGATCGAACGCAGCGTGACCGGGACGCGGGACGCGCCCGGCCTGCGTGCGGCGCCGAGAGCACTCTCGACGCGGGCGAGTTCGGCGGCGGCCTCGCGGGCCAGGTCGAGCAGGCTCAGCTCAACAGCTCCCGCGACGGCCGCAAGCAATTCCGACGATGCGTCCTTGCGTCCGCGTTCGATCTCCGACAGGTACTGACTCGAGACGCCCGCGCGACGCGCGGTCTCGACGAGTCGCTCGCCGCGCTCGTGGCGGCGGCGACGCAGCACACGCCCGGTGACCTCACGCCAGAGCGGCTCGGGCGCCGGCTGCGTATGCGAGTCGTTCCTCGATGCCATGCAACCGAGCGTAGGTCACCACTGCTGCGGGCAGCCGTCCCTTCTGCTCTGGGCAGAACGGCGACAACAGCAGAACGCGACCCTGCCTGTCAGCTGCGCGCGAGGTCGGCGAGGACGCGTGCGCTCGACTCCCAGTCCATGCACTTGTCGGTGACCGACTTGCCGTACACGAGCGGCTGGGCGTCGGGCGACTGCGCACCGGCCTCGAGGAAGCTCTCCAGCATCACACCGCTGATCAGCGGTGTGTGTCCCGCAGCGCGACGCGTCCGGATCGAGGCCGCGATCTCGGCGGCGACCTGCGCCTGCCGGATGTGGTCCTTGCCGGAGTTGGCGTGGCTGCAGTCGATCATGACCCGTGCGGGCAGGCCCGCCTTGTCGAGTGCGTCGACCGCGGATGCCACGGACTCGTCGTCGAAGTTGGGTCCGGTGGTACCGCCACGCAGGATGATGTGGCAGTCCTCGTTGCCCGCCGACTCGACGAGCGCACCGTGACCGAAGTCGTCGATACCGAAGAAGACGTGTTGCGCGGCAGCGGCATTCACTCCGTCGATGGCGACCTGGACGTTGCCGTCAGTACCGTTCTTGAACCCGATGGGCATCGACAGTCCGGATGCGAGCTGGCGATGCACCTGCGACTCCGTCGTCCGTGCACCGATGGCACCCCACGCGACGGCGTCGGCGATGTACTGCGGGCTCGTCGGCTCGAGGAACTCACATCCGACCGGGAGGCCGAGGTCGATGATGTCGAGCAGCAGCGACCGTGCCGTACGCAGACCACGCTCGACGTCGTAGGTGCCATCCATGCCGGGATCGTTGATGAGTCCCTTCCAGCCGACCGTGGTGCGCGGCTTCTCGAAGTAGACACGCATGACGATCTTCAAGCGGTCGGCGTAGTCGTCGGCAAGCGGTGCGAGGCGTCGCGCGTAGTCGAGCGCGGCGATCGGATCGTGCACCGAGCAGGGTCCGACGACGACGAGTAGACGGTCGTCTCGGCCGGCGAGGATGGCGGCGATCTCGTCGCGATCGGCCTGGACCCGAAGCGCTCGACGGGAGGTCAGCGGCAATTCGGCGCGGATGGTGTCCGGCGACGGGATGGACCGGAAGGATCTGACCCGCCGGTCGGAGGTGGAGGTCGATTCGGCCTCGTGAGCGGCAGTGGCGGCGAGATCCGGGAGGGTGGTCACTTCTGTGTTGCCTTTCGCGGGTGGTGGCCTGTCTTCTACGACTGGGACACCCGCTTGCTTGTCATCGGAGGCCCCTGACATGAGAAAAGCAGCGACCTTTCGGTCACTGCTCGGGCTCCGGGTTTGTTGACGTGCGACGCAGATTCAGCGCTTCATCGCAGGCTCACCCGGAGCCTCGATAAAGAATCGCCAATAGGCGCGTACGTTGCTGGTCACGTTGGCGAGGTTAACACGATTACCCAGAATGGGCGAAGAGCGCCCGCTCGAGAACCCTCCTTGACTCACGGATGCCCCCTGTCGATCAGCTGGCTCAGCACGATGATCGACTCGCTCCGGTCCACCGGGCCCGCCTGCCGGATGCGCTCGAGGGCGTGCTCGAGGTGGTGTACGTCGCGGGCCATCACACGCAGGATGGCATCGGCCTGGCCAGTGATGGTCGCGGCGCTGACCACCTCGTGTATCGGCTCCCATGCCGCGGTCAGTTCCTCCGGCGAGATGTTGCCTCGGCAGAACACCTGTACATAGGCCTCGGTGGTCCACTGCATCGCCGTCGAATCGATAACGGTCGTGAACCCTTTGATCACTCCCTCGTCGACCAGCCGATCGACCCGACGCTTGACCGCGGGCGCCGACAGACCGACCTCGTCGCCGATCTGTGCGTACGTCGCTCGCGCATCGCGAGCCAGACATTCGAGCACCTTCTCGTCGAGCTCGTCGATCTGACGCAACTTTTCCACCCTCTGCCACCCGTTAATAGAGATTGCTTAATCAAATGCGCAATTCACGTCGATTGTTTGCGCTAGACGCTGACGCTACCGTCGAATTATGACGCTGACGAGTCCACGGTTTGCTGCGCTCACCGAACGCACCCCACGCACCCGCACCTATGCGATGACCCCTCCTTCCCATTACACGGTCACCTACTCGATCAACCCGTGGATGGATCCGTCCGTCCCCGTCGACACAGAACTCGCCATGACGCAATGGGAGTCGTTGCGCGACATCTATCGATCCCTCGGCCATTCGGTCACACTCGTCGACGCCCAGCCGGGTCTGCCAGACATGGTCTATGCCGCCAACGGCGGACTCGTCGTCGACGGAAAGGCCGTGGCAGCACGGTTCCTGCACCCCGAGCGCGCGCCGGAAGGCGAGCACTACACGGCATGGTTACACACCTGCGGCGCCGACGCTGTGCATGAGACCGCCGGCGTACAGGAGGGCGAAGGCGACTTCCTCCTCGTCGGGCGTCGCATCCTGGCGGGGACCGGGTTCCGCACCCACCCCGATACCCACGCCGAAGTCGCGACGATCACCGGACTTCCGGTCGTCAGCCTCGAACTGATCGATCCGCGCTTCTACCACCTCGACACGGCTCTGGGCGTGCTCGACGACGACACCATCGCCTACTTCCCCGACGCCTTCTCGACTGAGTCGCGCGCGGTTCTCGCCGACCTCTTTCCCGACGCGATCATCGCCACCGAGTCCGACGCCGTCGTCCTCGGACTCAACCTCGTGTCCGACGGTCGCCACGTCGTGATGACCGACGCCGCACCGGGATTGGAGTCACGACTGCGCGACGCAGGCTACCTCCCGATCACCGTCGACCTCTCCGAACTCCTCAAAGGCGGCGGAGGAGTCAAGTGCTGCACATTAGAATTGCGGCTACCAGAGATGTCGGACGAGAAGACCATGCAACCGCTCACCGAACCCCATGTGGCACACAACTATTCACCCTTGCCGGTCACTGCGGCGACCGCCGAGGGAGCATGGATCACCGACGTCGACGGCAGGCGTTACCTCGACGCCCTCGGCGCCTACTCCGCGGTCAACTTCGGTCACCGCAATCCCGAGATCGTCGCGGCTGCGAAGGCACAACTCGATCGCGTCACGCTCACCAGTCGCGCATTCGGCTCCGACACCCTCGAACCGTTCTGCGCGGCGCTCGCCGAGCTGTGCGGCAAGGAGATGGTGCTGCCGATGAACACCGGCGCCGAGGCCGTCGAATCGGCACTCAAGGTGGCCCGCAAGTGGGGGTACGACGTGAAAGGCGTTGCGCCGGGACACGCGACGATCATCGTGGCCGGCGGAAATTTCCACGGCCGCACGATCAGCATCGTGAGCTTCAGCGACGACGAGGACGCGCGCGGCGGATTCGGGCCATTCACACCGGGTTTCACGCGGGTGCCGTTCGGCGACGCCACCGCGCTGGCCGACACCATCGACGACACCACGGTCGCCGTGCTGATCGAACCGATCCAGGGTGAGGCCGGAATCATCGTCCCGCCCGACGACTACCTGCCCGAGGTCCGTCGACTCTGCACGGAGAACAACGTGCTGATGATCGCCGACGAAATCCAGTCGGGTCTCGGCCGGACAGGCACGACATTCGCATGTGAGCACTGGGGCGTGGTGCCCGACGTGTACACGCTCGGCAAGGCACTCGGTGGAGGCGTACTCCCGGTGTCGGCGGTGGTTGCCGACCGAGACGTGCTCGGAGTGCTCCACCCCGGACAGCACGGCTCGACGTTCGGTGGCAACCCGCTCGCCGCCGCCGTCGGACACACCGTTGTCCGCATGCTCGCCGACGGCACCTGGCAGGCTCGCGCAGCCGAACTCGGCGAACACCTGCACGCCCGCCTGCGCGAGTTCGTCGGTCACGGCGTCGTCGCCGTCCGCGGCAAGGGACTGTGGGCAGGCATCGACATCGATCCCGCCCTCGGCACCGGCAAAGAGCTCTGCCTGCGTCTCGCCGAACGAGGTGTGCTGGCCAAGGACACCCACGGTTCGACGATCCGCCTCGCCCCACCGATCGTCGTCACGCACGACGAGATCGACTGGCTCATCGAGCGATTCGCAGAGGCGCTGAAGGGCTGAGCCTGCTCGTCACTCACCGATCGCAGCGAGTCGTCGTCGTAGATGGCGCGTTTCGACCGGGTTGCGCGCACAGCCGATCGCCGTGGTGAACGCTGCACGCGCATCGTCGGGTCGGTCGAGACGCACCAGCATCTCTGCCCGCGCAGCGTGCCAGAGGTGGTGCCCCTCGAGCCCGACGATCGCGTCGAGGTCGGCGAGACCCGCGGTGGCGCCCTGCGACATCCCCACCGCCACTGCACGATTGAGTGCGACGATGGGTGTCGGCGTAATGCGTTCGAGTATGCGGTAGAGGCCGACGATCGCTTCCCAATCGGTGTCGTCCGCGGTCTGCGCACGCGAATGTATTCCGGCGATCAGGGCCTGGATGCGATACGGACCGACCCCCGGTAGGGCGACAGCGTCGCGCAGGATCGCCTGTGCCCGGTCGATGAGTGCGCGGTCCCAGTCACGACGATCCTGCTCGGGAAGCGACACGAGATCTCCTGCGCCGTCGACACGCGTTGCCGACCGCGCATGGGTGAACAGCTCGAGCGCCAGCAATCCCCTGGCCTCACCGTTGTCCGGCACGAGGCTCACCGCCACCTCGGTGAGCCGGATCGCCTCGTCGACGAGGTCGACACGCACAAGTCTGTCCGCCACCGCTCCCGACGCCAGGTATCCCTCGTTGAAGACGAGGTACAGCACGGCGAGCAGGGCGTCGACACGTTCGTCGAGGTCGGCGGGAATCGACAGCGGAATGCGCGCGGCACGTATTTTTCGCTTGGCGCGCACGATTCGTTGGGCGAGTGTCTCCTCGGCGACGAGGAACGCGGCCGCGATCTCAGCGGTCGTCAGACCTCCGACGAGCCGGAGCGTCAAGGCAACCTGTGCCTCGCGCCGCAGGGCGGGATGGCAGCACAGCAGCATCAGCCGCAGACGCTCGTCGCCGATCCCGGCGGAGTCGACGATCCGCGAGAACTCCTCCGCCGCGGGCGTTTCGCGGTCTGCGTCGACGGCGAGTTCACGCGCCGCACCGGCCAACCGCCGGTGCTCGACGGCCCGTCGGCGCAGTCGATCGACGAGCTTGTTGCGCGCAACGGCGTAGAGCCAGGCGGCAGGATTGTCCGGGATGCCTGAGACAGGCCATGATTCGACGGCCTGCACGAGCGCCTCCTGCACACAATCGTCTGCCAGGTCGACGTCGTCGTACCGGGTCGCCAAGAGCGACAGGACGCGCCCACTGTCGGTCCGCGCGAGCCGGGTGACGGCAGTGGCGACGTCACCCGGCTGCGCACCGAACACTGCGGTCAATTCGCGACGACAGGCGCGCCGTCGGCTCCAGGGATCAGTCGTGCCGGGCGGACCTCGACGACGCCGAACGGCACGGGAATCTGGCCGGCCCACTTCACGGCGTCGTCGAGGTCGGCGACGTCGATGTGGTAGAAACCGGCGAGCTGCTCCTTGGACTCGGCATAGGGTCCGTCGATCACGGTCGGATCCTGTCCCAGGGTCAGCCGGAGCGTCGTGGCCGTCTCCGACGGTTGAAGGCCTGCCCCGTCGACGAGCACGCCCGCCGCTTTCAGCGCCCTGCCGTAGTCGGCCCAGGCCTGGCGGCCTGCCTCGAAGTCGGCGCTGCCGGGCTCGGGAGCCGGAACCGACTCGTCGACGGTGATGGCGAGGATGTAGTGCATAGCGGGTCCTTTCCCTGGTGACCCGGGATCTCCGGATCACATGATGACAGCCCTGCGCTGTCACCACACCCATGACGCGGCGCCGGCCTCGAATCGACAGTCGAGATGTAGTCAATGTCGCTGACGTTTCCGACGCCCACGCAATTACGGTTATCGCTGCGCGATCGCTACTAGCATCGGAACGATGAGCGACTCTCGGCGCGACGCCACCCACCACGTGCTCCTCATCCGTCACGGGCAGACCGAATGGTCGCTGACCGACCGGCACACCGGCCGCACCGACATCGACCTGACCCCGAAGGGCGAGGAGGACGCGCGAGCACTGAACGGGATCGAGGACCGCGCGGGACTCACAGACCCCTGGGTCATGGCCTCTCCCCGGAAACGCGCCCAGCGCACCGCGCAACTCGCCGGACTGCACATCGACGAGACCAGTGAGCTGTTCGCCGAGTGGGACTACGGCGACTACGAGGGCCTGACCCGCGCTCAGATCCACGAGCGCTACGACCCCGACTGGACGATCTGGACCGGAGGCGGCCGTAACGGCGAGTCCGTGTCCGACATGACAACGCGTGTCGACGCCGCTGTCGACCACGTCGAGGAGCGTTTCGAGAAGTCCGACGTCATCGTGGTGTCGCACGGGCACTTCTCGCGGTCGTTCATCTGCCGATTCCTCGGATGGCCGATCAGCCAGGGCGCCAACATCGACCTGCGCCCCGCGGGCAGCGCGCTTCTCAGCGATCACGCGGGTGATCGACGGCTCGTCGAGTTGCGCGGACCCGAAGGCGCACGTCCGCGCAGCGGCTCCCTGTGACCCTGTCGACGGCGCTCGTCCTCGGTGGTGGCGGGCTGCTCGGCATCGGTTGGATGACAGGCGTTCTGGCCGCACTGGAGGAGTCCGACGCTCTTCCCGCGGCCGACGCCGACGTCGTCATCGGAACGTCCGCGGGTTCGGCAACGGGTGCCGCCGTTCTCCAGTATGGCTCGGCGACAACGCTTTTCGACGCGATGACCCGCAAGTCACGTCGCAACGCCGAGATGACTCCGACGGGTGATCTCGCCGCCCCGATGCAGGCTTTCGGGTCGATCGCCTCATCGACCGCCCCCGATCCTGAACGCGCACAACGTTTTGTCGCGCTGTCCGACGCACTGTCGACGGCCGACCCGCACGAACGCCGCGACGCCGTCGCATCCAGGTTGTCCGGAACGACGTGGCCGATCTCCCTGCGGGTCACGGCACTACGATCCGACGGCGAGCTCGTGGTCTTCGCGGCTGACTCGGGCGTCGATCTCGTCGACGCGGTGACCGCGAGCTGCGCGGTACCCGGAATCTGGCCGACGGTCACCATCGATGGCGCGACCTACGTCGACGGCGGCTCGTTGAGCCCGACCAACGCACATCTCGCCGAAGACGTCGAGCGCGTCATCGTTCTCGCGCCGATGGTCGACGATCCGGCGACGGCCCGACCCGACGTCGCAGCGGTTCTCGCGCGGGCCACAGTCATCTCGCCATCGTCGACCACATTGAGCCGCTCCGGCGACAACCCTTTCGATCCCGACATCCGCGGCCTGGCAGCGGTTCTCGGCTACGACGACGGACTCGAAGCGCTCTCACTGCTGCGTTGACCGTCGCTGATCGCTCGGCGATCGGCGCGCACACGCACGCATCAGCGCCGCGTCAGTTCGCTACTTCTCTGGTCAGCGCAGCGGCCAGGTCGTTCGCGTTCACCACCGGAAGGTCGCACACCGCGCCGCGGCAGACGTACGCCGCGTCGTGACCCTTGACCGGCCCGCGGCCGTCGAGCAGCGGCTGCGAGTCGCGCGCACCCGACACGACGATCGCCCCACCCGGAGCGAGTCGCCTTGCCGCAGTGGCCAATTCGCCACTGCTGCGGGAGTCTTCGGCGATCGCGACCTGGATCGGCCCATCGCGGCGCGCCTCGGCGACGGCCAGCCAATGCCCCGCTGACCGAGGCACTTTGGCCAAGAGCACGCTGCCACGCGTCAACGTCTCGTCGACGATGCTCGCGTAGCGGGTCGCGGGACCCATCCGGGCGAGTGCCGACGCGACGAGCGTGGCCTCGGCCACGAGCGAGGCGCCCGACGGCGTCGCACCGTCGGCCGGGTCCCGGGGCCGCGCGATGAGTGTTCCCTGCGCGGCGTCGAACCAGGCTCCCGCCTCGTCGGGGTCGGCGAACGTCTCGATAGCCTCGTCGAGCAACGCCAAACCCTTGTCGCACCAACTTGTTTCGCCCGTGACCTGATAGACGGTCAGCATCGCGGTGACCAGTGCAGCGTGGTCGTCGAGTGCAGCCAGCGGCGCACCGACAACTCCGCCGAGAGATGAACGCCGCAGTTGTCCGTCGACGAGATGACTGTCGACTAGCTCGGTCAGCACCTCGACAGCCAGGTCCACCCAGTCGGAATGCCCCAGCGCCGCGCCGGCCTCGGCGAGTGCGGTGACCGCCATGGCGTTCCACCCCGTCACCACCTTGTCGTCGCGCGGGGGTTGCGGGCGCGACGCCCGCGCGGTGAGGAGTCGACGCCTGACGTCCGCGTACCGGTCGGGGTCGTCGGGGTCGGTGCGCAATTGCAGCGTCGACGCACCGTGCTCGAAGGTTCCCGCTTCGGTGACGCCGAAAAGCGCTGCGGCCCAATCGCCGTCCTCGTCACCGAGAACCTCACGCAGTTGGGCGGGAGTCCACACGTAGGTCGAGCCCTCGACGCCTGCGGCATCGGCGTCGAGCGACGAGGCGAACCCGCCGACGACACGCAGATCCCGACGCAGGAAGTCGACGATCTCCTCGGCGATCCGGCCGGACAGCGGGTCGTCGACGATCCTCGCGAGATGCCCGTACACGCGGAGCAACTGGGCGTTGTCGTAGAGCATCTTCTCGAAATGCGGTACGACCCAGTCGTTGTCGACCGCATACCGCGAGAAGCCACCGCCGAGTTGGTCGTAGATTCCGCCACGGGCCATCGCATCGGTTGTGCGCATCACGGCCTGCAGAGGCGCGGCGTCTCCTGAACGTTCGTAGTGGCGCAGGAGACCTTCGAGCAACGCGGACGGTGGAAACTTCGGCGGTCCACCGAACCCGCCCGCGGCCTGATCCTCGTCGCCGAGCACGGTGGTGACCGCGTAGTCGAGTAGCCGTTCATCGACGTCGACACCACCTGCCGGAAGCGCAGAAGCGGCGTCGGACAACGCTTCTCGGACCCGTGCGCCCATCGACTCGATCTCGCTGCGCCGCGTCGTCCACGCCTGCGTCACCGCGGAGAGGATCTGCCGGAACGAGGGCATTCCGCCGCGTGGGGTGTCGGGAAAGTAGGTGCCGCAATAGAAGGGCTCACCAGAAGGGGTGAGAAAGCACGTCATCGGCCAGCCGCCCTGGCGTGTCATCGCGACCGTCGCGTTCATGTAGATCGCGTCGATGTCCGGACGTTCTTCGCGGTCGACCTTGATGCAGACGAAGTCGCGGTTCATCTGCGCGGCGGTGTCGGCGTCCTCGAAGGATTCGTGCGCCATCACGTGGCACCAGTGACATGCCGCGTAGCCCACCGACAGCAGTATCGGGACGTCGCGTCGCACCGACTCCTCGAGCGCGGCATCGGTCCACTCGCGCCAGTCGACGGGATTGTCGGCGTGCTGCCGGAGATAGGGACTCGACGATGCGCTCAGTTGATTCGGCATGTCCGATCCGTTCCGTCGCGAGAGTCGGTGGGGTCCCTGCTACCGGTCGAACCACGGGGTCAGGTGTTGCCGGAATCCCGCCGCAGCCCGGGGTTACCGGTGGTGTCGGAGGCGCTGGTGGTGTCGGCGCTGACCGATACCCCGTTGCCGGCGTCCGTCGCCATGCCGTGGTCGTCGGCGTGGGCGGCCCGCTCGGAGTCACCATCGGCAATACCCGCGCCCGCCGCATCGGTGCCCTCATCAAAGGCCTGGTCGGCTTCGGGGTGATTGGCGTCGAACGACTTCGGCAGCTTGCGGAGTTGCTTGTTCATCGAGCGGATCAGCAGTGCCGTGCCGATGAGCAGAACCACGATCACCAGCAGACCGATCGGCGAGGCCTTGCCGAACTCGGGTCCCTGCGGTTGCTGTGCGGCCAACACCGCGATTGTCGAGAACGTCATGACGTCGCCTGCTCCCCAACCCCGACGGCTTCGTCGTCGAGCGATACACCTGTGAACAGGTCTGTTTCCGGAATCGCGGTGGTCACCCGCGTCTGTGCCAACTCATATTCCTCGGTGGGCCAGAGTCGCTGCTGCCACTCGAGCGGGACCGCGAAGAACATGCCGTTGGGGTCGATCTGCGTCGCGTGTGCAAGCAACGCATCGTCACGCTGAGGGAAATACTCCGCGCATTCGACCTGAGTCGTCACGCGTCCCATCAGATCGCCGCGACTGGGATCCCACTTGGAGAGCCACTCGGCGAACGGACTCTCCTGGCCGTTCTTCTCGAACTCCTCGGAGAACAGCACCATGCGGTCGCGGATGAATCCATGCGTGTAGTACAGCTTCGACACCGTCCACGGTTCGCCCGCGTCGGGGAAAGCCGCCGGGTCGCCCGCGGCCTCGAACGCCGCCACCGACACCTTGTGGCACATGATGTGGTCGGGATGGGGATATCCACCGTGCTCGTCGTAGGTGATCATCACGTGCGGGCGGAACTCGCGGACGAGCGCGACGAGTTTCTCCGTCGGCACCTCGACGGGCAACGTCGCAAACGAGCCTTCCGGCAGTGGAGGCAGCGGGTCGCCTTCCGGCAGGCCAGAGTCGACGTAACCGAGCCACGTCTGCTCGACGCCGAGCGCAGCTGCGGCCTTCGCCATCTCCTCTTTGCGGACCTCGGTCATCCGCTCCTTGATGCCCGGACGATCCATCGCCGGGTTCAAGATGTCGCCGCGTTCGCCACCGGTGAGGGTCACGATGAGGACCTCGTTGCCCTCTGCGGCGTATTTGGCCGATGTGGCCGCACCCTTGCTCGACTCGTCGTCGGGATGGGCATGCACTGCCATGAGACGGTAGCCGCCCTGCGTGCGCGATTCGGTCACGGTTCCTCGCCTTCGGATACGTACTCCTCTCATGGTAGGTATTGACCCGTGAACAGTTCAGACGGGGGCACGCCGCAGGAACCCGACCTGCACAAACAACCGCGTAGCGGACCGCGTGCCACCTATCCCGTCGCACAGTCGGCGCGGAGTCGGCGCCTGTGGTTCATCGCATCGGCCGTCACCGTTGTCGTCGTCGGTGTGATCCTCGCCGCAATCGGCTACAACAAGTTCGCCGATCCCGATGTCAGCGGACAGGCAACCGGCTACGAGATTCTCGACAACTCGTCGGTCGCCGTCCTGTACACGGTCACCCGCAAGGATCCGACCCAGCCGGTGGCGTGCGTGGTCCGCGCCCGGGTCAAGGACGGCTCCGAGGCGGGGCGTCGTGAGGTTCTCGTACCGCCCGGCACCCAGCAGCAGGGACTACGCACCGTCGTCAAGACGTCCGGACCACCGGTCATCGGCGAAGTCTTCGGCTGCAGCACCGACGTGCCCGCCTATCTGACCTCCACCGCGTCGTGACAGACGAGCGCCCCGTGCCGACCTCGGCCACTCCCGACGGTGACGCCGGCGTTCGTGACGCGAGGGATGAGCACGTCAAGAAGGGGAAGCCGGACAAGGCGGTTTTCGCCCGTCTGAGCAGCCCGTACTTCCCCGCGTTGGTGGCACTGTTCATCGGCGTCATGCTCATCAGCAACATCACCGGCACCAAGGGTGTCGTGTTGTTCGACAGTTGGCTGCACCTCGACGTCGGCCCGATCCACATGAACGGCCTGGTCACCGACGGCGCGTTCTACCTGTTTCCGCTGGCATACGTCCTCGGCGACGTGATCAGCGAGGTCTACGGGTTCAAGGCGATGCGTCGAACGATCCTCGCGGGCTTCGCCGTCCTTCTGCTGGCCTCCCTGTGTTTCTGGGCAACCATCCACCTGCCGGCAGCCGACTTCTACGACGGCCAGGACGCGTTCACCCGCGTCGCCGGAGTGGTGCCCCAGTTCCTCCTCGCCGGGTTGGCCGGATACCTCGCAGGCGAGTTCCTCAACTCGTTCGTGCTCGTGAAAATGAAGCAACGCGCGGGCGAGAAGCGACTCTGGGCACGACTTCTCGGTTCGACCGTCGTCGGCGAATTCGCCGACACACTCGTCTTCTGTTCCATTGCCGCATCCGCACTGGGGATTTCGACCTGGGGCGACTTCATCAATTACACCGCCGTCGGATTCATTTGGAAAACGCTCGTCGAAATCCTCGTCATGCCGATCACCTACGGCGTGGTCGCCTGGCTGAAACGAGCCGAACCCAGCTACCAGCAGGCACTCGCCGAGGTCAACACGACCGACGTGTGATGTGCCACATCCGTCCGGATTTGGTATCCTGACTGAATACACGGCTCCGAGAGGGGTCGTGTTGCTGCATTTAGAGCAGGCCCACATGCCCTACCGCGTGTGACAAAACGAAACACGTGCGCGCATGAAGCATGCGGGCAGACCAAGCATTTAGAGCAGTCCATGTGTCCCGATTCGGGACAGTGCCCCGGTTCAGACATTGCCGGGGAGCGGACAACACAAAGGAGTGACCGATGACCGACACCCAGGTGACCTGGCTGACCCAGGAGTCGCACGACCGCCTCAAGAGCGAGCTCGACTCTCTGATCGCCAACCGTCCGGTCATTGCTGCCGAGATCAACGAGCGTCGCGAAGAGGGCGACCTCAAGGAGAACGGCGGCTACCACGCCGCACGCGAGGAACAGGGCCAGCAGGAAGCGCGTATCCGACAGCTCCAGGAGCTGCTCAACAACGCAAAAGTCGGCGAGGCCCCGACGCAGTCCGGCGTCGCATTGCCCGGTTCCGTCGTCACCGTCTACTACGACGGCGACAAGAGCGACGAAGAGACCTTCCTCATCGCCACCCGCGAAGAGGCCCAGGCAGGCAAACTCGAGACCTATTCACCGAGTTCGCCGCTCGGCTCCGCTCTGATCGACGCCAAGGTGGGCGACACCCGCGAGTACACCGTTCCCAGTGGCTCGGTGATCAAGGTGACGCTCGTCAAGGCCGAGCCGTATCACAGCTGACCCACTTCGGACCACAGCACGATTGAAAGGTTGCTGGGGGTTGCGGTTTCCGCAGCCCTCAGCAACCTTTCGTCGTATCTCACCGCGAGGTGATCAGTTCAGGCGCACCTTCACGCCACCCGAGAACATCGAGTCGTGCAGCTCGATGGTCGTCGGATTCGCATCCTTCGGCATGTCGAAGACAACCTTGGCGTTGACGGTGTTGCCGGGATTGATGTTGTCCCACACCGGAATGTCGGAACCGCCGAGAGCGATCTGCGCGGACGTGCTCGGTTCGAACGTGCGGCCCTGACCGTCGACGAGCTTCTGCTCCGACGGCGAGAAGCTCTGCGGCTTGTTGCTCGTGTTCTGCACCGTCATCGAGACGACGACGAACTGCCCCTGCGCCTGCTCGGTCAGGTAGGGATTGTCGCCGACGCTCGACAGACCCTTCTCCACTCCCGTCACGACGAACTCGAACTTGCCGTCGCGCACAGGAGTGTTGAGTCCTGCTGCCCCGCCGCCCTTCTCGGAGTCGGCGTTCTTACCGTCGCCGTTCTTCTGGTCGGCACCCTGCTGCGACGAGCCGGCCGACGTCGAGTTCGACGACGAATCCGAATCCGACCCGCCTCCGGACACCGCGACGATGATCACGATCAACACCACCAGCGCACCGAGGACCCACGGCCACTTGCGCCGCTTCTTGGGCGGCTGGTTGACGGGCTGACCGCCGGGAGCCTGAGGAGGAAAGCCGTACTGCGGCACCGCGTTCGGCGCTCCGGCGTACTGCCCGGCATCAGGCTGCGGGTACGCGTACTGGGGTGCACCGGACTGGGGCGCACCGGACTGGGGTGCGCCGGACTGGGGCGCACCCGACTGGGGAGCGCCCGACTGGGGAGCGCCCGACTGGGGAGCGCCCGACTGGGGCGCATTCGGGGGGTTCGTCATTGGTCTTCCTTCGTTCACGACGCCGTACGTTCGGCGACGAAGGGGACTCTATGGATCGAGTCCGACAAAAACGGCCTTGCGGTGCGTCGTCCGAACGAGTGAATCTGATGCCTCGCGGATTCACCGCGAGCCCTGACCCCGACCTGAGACGAGTTTGGCCAAAACGTCTCGTGCGGGTGTTTCGCGATGCTAAGACTCAGGTATGAAAACGCACATCACCCTGCGTCGAGTCGGGGCCTTCGCCGCTGCCGCGGCCGTCGGATTCCTCGCCTCGGTCTCGACACCTGTCCCCGCCGACGCGGCCCCCGCGCCGCTGGCGTACGTCAATCTCGGAGACAGCTACTCCGCGGGTTCAGGCGTATCCCCCACTGCGGCAGACAAACCCGGCAGTTGCACGCAGTCGAGCAACAACTTCGCGCACGTGATCGCGCGCCGCAACGGCTTCTCCCTCAACGACGTCAGTTGCGGTGGCGCACAGACGAAAGACTTCTTCACCCGCCAATATGCCGACGTCGCACCACAATTGCGCGCACTGCGCCCCGATACGCAACTCGTCACACTGATGATCGGAGGCAACGACGGCAACGTCTTCGCTGGCACCGTCGAAAAGTGTGTCGCAGCAGGCGTCGCCGCGGGATTCCGGGACACGCCATGCAAAGCTCAGTACGGCTCGACGATGACCCGCGAGATCCAGACCGCAACGTACCCGAAGATTGTGAACGCGCTCAAGGCAATTCGGGCGAAGTCGCCCGCAGCCCGGGTGGCGATCGTGAGCTACCCGCTCATCATGCCCGCGACCGCGCAGGCGTGTCCCGATCTGCCGGTTGCCGCGGGCGATCTGCCCTATGCGCACGGCATCCAGACCGCACTCAACGACGCCGTCAAGCGTGCCGCCGCGGCGACCGGGGTGACCTACGTCGACGCGACCACACCGTCGATCGGCCACGACAGCTGCAAGCCCGTCGGCGTCCGCTGGGTGGAACCGATCTTCGGCATCGTTCAGCCGGTCCCCGTGCACCCCAACGCACTTGGCGAGCGCGAGATGGCAGGCATCGTCAGTCGCGCCCTCGGCCTGGCTCGGTAGCGAGCCTGGAACCCACTACGCATATGTGTGTCGAATTGAAGGAGTTGGGTGCTGCAGCACCCAACTCCTTCGATAAGGTCCACATGTAGGTGTGGCGCAGCCGATCTCACGCAGCGTCGTCGCGCCTGATGGTCAGCGCGCCCGATTCCTCGGAAACCTGAATGTCGCTGCGCTCCAGCGTGACTCCGAGGCCGTCGAGCATCTGGAAAAGCGGCCTACCCGACGGCACGCTCGACATGTCGTCACCCGGTTCGACACTGTAGTTGGCCACCTCGGTCACCAGCGATAGTCGCCATGCCTCGCCGCGCAGCGGCTGCAGGTCGCGGCTGCGGGTCAACGGCTGCACCTCGAACGACCCGCATGTCGTCGTATCCTCCTTCGTGCACGCTCCCCCGAGCCCGATGTCGGCGAATTCGGCGTGCGACCACCACAGCACGGCGTCGACGTCGACGGTCGGCGTGATGAGCCCGTTGGGTAGCGGCCCCTCCGTCATACGGGTCAGTGGCTTCTCGAAGACGAGGAGCCCGGCGGTGCCCAGTTCGGGTAGTACGCGAATGCCCGCACCGCCGTCTGCGGACCGCGCCTCGCCGGTGACCGACTCGGGCACCCAGATCGGCGAGACCCTCGAAAGAACCTCGGCGGACGTATCGGCGCGGCCGAGGAGTCCGCGCAGCATCTTGTAGAGGTCGACGCTCTCGATGTAGTCCTCGGCGAGATCGGCGCATTCGTCCTCGGTGAGTGCGAGATCCCCGTCCCGGTACTGATCGAAGCGCGCCATCGCGTGGAGCATCCGCACGCCGACCGGGCGTATGTACGCCGCCCACTCCTCGGCCAGCCCGCGGAAGGCGTGGACCAGGGCGGCCTGAACGTCGGGCATGCCCGACGCCGCCCACGGAATCCGATTGAGCTGTCGTCGGGTAGCGGCGTGATACTCCCGATCACTGCCGGTGGTGCCGTTGCGCTTGCGGCCGACAGTTGGCTTGCGTGACTTGTGATTTCGTCTCCCCATGCGCTGCACGCTAAGCCTGATCACGCCGGGAGTCACCGCGCCCATCCACAGGCAACGCGCACATCACAACGGGTCACAGGTTATCCACAGCTCTGCCCCAGACCCTCGCTAACCTGCGCGTTCATCGTGTAGTCAGAGCATTCAACCATCCAAAGGAGGACGGACCATGAAGATGCACAAGCAGCCAATCCCCGACGTTCCGCTCGTCGTCCTCGACGACGACGCCCTCGTTTCCCATTACGCCAAGACCCTGTTCGACGAGGGCACGCCGGTTGCCGTGGTCAGCAGCAACTACTACGACGTCGTGCCGTTCATGTTGCGCAACAACGGCCACACCGTCGCGCTGGTCGCCGACGTCGACGACACGACACAGCTGGCGGAGGCGATCATGATCGTCGAACACCGCCTCGGACACGTCGCAGCGGTCATACGTTACGAAGCCGACCTGGCGACAGCGCCTCACCGCGACTCGACGCACTCCGCATCCGCGGCGTGACCTCTGCTGCCATCGCCGGCCACCGCAGATTCCGACACCGCAGATCAGACGCTGAAAACCATCGACGCCACCGCATGACAGATGACGTAAGGCCCACGACAGTCGCGTAGTACAGGCTTGATGCCATGACTACGACAACCACCACCACTGCGACGACGAGCGCGTCGAACCCCCTGGGGTCCGAACTTGCCATCGATGCACGCGGACTGGTCAAGCAATTCGGCTCGAACCGAGCCGTCGACGGGGTCGATCTGGCGGTCCCGACCGGTTCTGTGTACGGCGTCCTCGGCCCCAACGGAGCGGGCAAGACGACCACCGTCAGCATGCTGGCCACGCTCCTGCGACCCGACGCGGGCTCAGCCAAGATCTTCGGCTACGACGTCGTGCACGATTCGACGGCCGTCCGCTCGCTGGTCGGCGTCACCGGCCAGTACGCCTCGGTCGACGAAGACCTGACGGCGAGACAGAACCTCGTCGTCTTCGCGCTGCTGCTCGGCTTCTCGCGGAAGGCCGCCAAGGTCCGAGCCGACGAACTGCTCGACGAGTTCGCCCTCACCGAAGCCGCCGACCGCCCGCTCAAGGACTTCTCCGGCGGCATGCGTCGACGCCTCGACCTCGCGGCAAGCCTCATCGACACCCCACCCCTGCTGTTCCTCGACGAGCCGACCACCGGACTCGACCCGCGCACCCGCGCCCAGATGTGGGACACCATCCGCCGACTCGTCGCCGACGGCGCAACCGTGCTGCTGACAACCCAGTACCTCGACGAGGCGGACCAACTCGCCGATCGCATCGCGGTGATCGACCACGGTCGTGTCATCGCCGACGACACCGCCGACGCACTGAAGAACTCGGTGGGCGCGGCGACACTGCAACTCGCACCTCTGGAACGGTCCGACGCCCCGCGCGTCGCCGAGATCGTCGAACGCGTTCTGGGCGAGCCCGCGGCGCTGTCGGCCGAAGCAGGCAGGATCTCCGCTCCACTGCATCGTCCGGATCTCGTACCAGACGTCCTGATCGCGATGCGCTCCGACGGCATCGCCGTCGACGAGATCAACGTCCAGAAACCGAGCCTCGACGAGGTGTTCCTCACCCTCACCGGCAAGCCTGCCGACCCTCAGGACCCCACCGACTCTCGAGACACAGCCCCCACCGACGACGCAGCCACGCAGCAGGAGGACCTCCGATGACCACCGCACTCCCCCGAGCCGCCACGCCCGCGGCCATCACCACCGGCGCCATCCGAGCACGGGCGAAACAGTCCGTCTCGCTTGCGGAGACCGCACGCCAGTCGCTGACCATGGCCTACCGCGGCGTGCTCAAACTCCGGCACAACCCCGAGCAACTGTTCGACGTGACCATCATGCCGATCATCTTCACGGTGATGTTCACCTACATCTTCGGCGGCGCCATCAGTGGCAACGTCTCGTCGTATCTCCCCGTCATCATCCCCGGCATCCTCGTCCAGACCGTGGTGATGAGCTCCATCGTGACCGGAACGCAGTTGCGTGAAGACATGGACAAGGGCGTCTTCGACCGATTCCGCTCGCTGCCGATCGCACGCATCAGTCCCCTGGCGGGAGCCTTGCTCGCCGACGTGATCCGCTACCTCATCGCGAGCATCATCACTGTCGTGATGGGCCTCATCATGGGCTGGCGTCCGAATGTCCTCGGCGTCATCGCGTCGGTTGTCCTGGTCATGGTGTGCAGCTTCGCCGTCTCCTGGATCTTCGCACTCATGGGTTGCATCATGAGCAAAGCCTCTGCCGTGCAGGGAATCTCGATGCTCGTCGTCTTCCCGTTGACCTTCATGTCGAACGCGTTTGTTCCCGTCGACACGATGCCGGGCTGGTTGCAGGCATTCGTGAACGTCAATCCGGTGAGCCACCTGGTCACCGCGGTGCGTGAGCTCACCGCGACGGGTCACGCCGGTATCCACGTGGTGTGGGCGCTCGCGGGCGCTGCGGTCATCACCGCGGTCTTCGCTCCGCTCGCCGTGCGCGCATACATGCGCAACGCCTGACCAGCACAACGCCTGACCCAACACACAACGACGGGCCTGCCACGCGGCAGGCCCGTCGCTCTGTGTGATCTCAGGCCCGGCGGGGCGCCTTCGACGCAAGCAGTTCGGCGAGTTCCTCGGTCGCGCGTCGGCGTGACATGCTCGGGATGTCGGCGGTGACGTCGTCCCACTCCTCCTGCGTCAGCTTCGACGCCCCGACCAGATCGGTCACGACGGCGTAGTACCCCGGATAGTCGACGCGAGCCTTCAATCGTTTGCCGAGCATCAGTAGCCGAGCGCCGTCGCGCCTGGTCTCGCTCCTGTCGCACAACACGCATCCCGCTGCGAGCGCGAGGTTCGCGGACTGAGGAATGTCGGTCCACCCACTCGGCGACAGGGTCTCGGCGACGCCCGCGGCGAGCACGGGCAACAGCGCACGTGCACGATCAAGCTGCTCCGTGCGCACCAGACCGATGGCGGCAACACCGATCAGCATCGCGGCCCCGGGATCCCGCGCCGCCATCGGATGCTCCCGCAACAGCAGGTCTTCCGCCCGGGCGAACATCGCAGCAGCATCAGCCAGATCTCCACGCGCGTAACGGAGTTCGCCGATTGCCAACATCATTCCGGCGAAAACCTCGGGAAACCCGCGCGGATCGGGGTCTTCGGGCGTCCAGCCGTCGGCGACGTGCACCAATTGTTCTTCTGCGGCGTCGAGTTGGTCCAGGTTGATCAGCGTCACCGCGAGGTAGCAGCGGGTCTGCATCTCGTCCTCGAAGGAACCGAGTCGCACCAGATCGGCGATTCCGCCCCGATAAAAGTCAACGGCGGCAGACCAATTCGCCTGCTGACTGTGAATTCCGCCGAGACTCACCTGAGACATCGCCGACATCCAGTGGTCACTCCCGAGCCGCGACCGCTTGCGCAGAGTCTCTCCGTCGCGTTCCGCCTTGTCCAGACGTCCGAGGTTCTCGGCAAGATTCATTCGTCCGCCGAGCGCTGTCGTCGCGACCCGCTCATCGGGACTCTGGGTGCCACGCACGATGTAGCGGATGGCTTCGGTCGTGCTCCGACTCAGCACGCAAGCGGTCATCAGTTCGGTTGGCTCGAGATAGATCCGAGCGGGATTGTGCAGTCGTCGCAGGTAGTACCGCGCACGTGCGAGCTCTCGAAGGTCTTGGCGCAGCATCTGGTGCGTCATCGACGCGAGAACCGTTGCCTCCCAATCACGCCGCCGCTCATCGGAAAGATCGCGAGGAGGCGTCGGCAACACGTCGATCAGCCGCGACCCCCAGTTCATGATCTCCGCGTGCAGGCCACGCGCCATCCAGAACCCCGCGAGAATGGGAAAAATCCGCACCGCACAGTCGACGGCGTCGGCTACCTCTGCGTCGTCCTTCTCGCCGTGCGCGATCACCCCCGTACCGATCACCTCCGTGCAGTGGCGGAGCACCCAGACGAGGTTGTCGACGTCGGCGGCCACGCGGGTCATAAGCCCTGCATCGACACCGGACTCATAGCCGGCAACCGCCTCCGACGCAACGGATCTGGCCCACTCGCGCATCGCGGAGTTGACCTCCGACGACAGTCCCGGCTCCGCGGCGAGTTTCTCCTCGCCGAACTCGCGGACCATCTCCAGCATCCGATACCGCACCCGACCGTCGGCCTCGATCACGGTCAGCAACGACTGATTGACCAGCGAAGCGAGAGTGTCGTCGAGCCGAAACCCGCGATAGCCCAGCACGATTCCCGCCGCGTCAGCCGTGAACCCGGCCGGAAATCTGCAGAGCCGTCGCAGCGCCTCACGCGCATCGTCGTCGAGAAGGTCCCAACTCCAATCGATCACGGCCCGCAGCGTGCGATGCCGGTCCGGAGCGCTGCGGTCCGTCCCGCGAAGCAGTGCGAATCGCTCCGTCAACCGATCGGTGATCTCCTCGACCGTCATCGTGCGAATTCGGGCTGCCGCCAACTCGATTGCCAACGGTAGGCCGTCGAGGTGCCGGCACAGTTGCGCGACGGATTCGTGCGGCAGATCGGCGTCGGGCCGCACCGCGCGGGCACGGGTGACGAACAATTCGACCGCGGCGCCGTCGTCGGTGACGTCGAGCGTCGGTAACCCGAAGATCTGCTCGGCGGGCAGCATCAGCGGCGAACGGCTCGTGACGAGGATCTTCAACGACGAGTCGGCGGCGAGCAGATCGGCCACCAGGCGTGCACACCGCTCGATGACCTGCTCGCAGTTGTCCAGGATCAACAGCGCGTCCCGCCCACGTAGGGCGTCGATCAATCGGTCCTGCAGATCGCCGGTCGGCGCGATGCGGGGTCGGGCGTTGGTGCCGAGGTCCGACTCACCGACACCGAGCGTCGCGGCGATGGCGGGCACCACGTCGTCGTCGTTGCGGATCGGTGCGAGCGGCACGTAGTAGACCGACGATCCTTCGTCGACGAGGCGGTGTCCGACGCGGTTGGCTACCCGCGTCTTGCCCACTCCGCCCGGTCCCTGGATGGTGACGACGCGATTTGCCTTCAGCTGCTCGAGGATCGACGCGACGTCGCCCTCGCGTCCGATGAGGTCGCTCGTCTCCACCAGCAGACCCGCCTGCATGCTCGAGCGTCGCGGACTCGGAGCGGGTCGTCGAATATCGAGTTCGCCCTCGGCGAGAAGCGCGTTGTGGAACTCGGTGATCGTCGACCCGGGGTCGACGCCCAACTCTGTCGATAGCCGACGGCGCAGCGCGGCGTACACGGCGAGCGCGTCGGCGATACGTCCCTCGCCGGCAAGTGCACGCATCAGGTCAAGTGCTGCCGTTTCATCCAATGGATCACGTGCACACCGTTGTTCAGCGAGCTCCCGCGCCGTCGTGTAGTCGCCGGCGTTCATCGCAACCGCGCTGCGGGCACGGTTGAGCGCGTCCTCGACGTGTCCGGCTCGTGCCCGGATCTCGCCGATCAGCGGTGCGGCCTCGTCTCCGAGGTCGTCACCCGGCTCGCCCCGCCACCACGACGCGGCGTCGTCGAGCGCGGTTGCGGTGCCCTGCGCGATGAGGTCGTCGACGATCTCGATGTCGGTGCGGGCGCCGACCAGGCGATACCCGCTTCCCGACGCCTCGATGCGCCCGGCTCCGAGGACGCCACGCAGTCGCGAGATCTGGGTGTGCAGCGCCGCGCCGGGTGACCGTGGCGGATCGTCGCCCCACACATCGTCGATGAGCCGCTCAGCCGAACGGGTGCGTCCACCGGCCAGCGCCAGCGATGCCAACAACCTCTTGGCGCGGATACCCGGTACCGTCACCAGATCGTCCGGCGTCACCGGCGAATCCGGCGCCGCGGACACGCCTGCGGCGACGGGACCGAGCAGACCGATCACGGTTGTTGCGGGGGCGGACACTGTGCCAGATTAGCCCCCGCCGTACTCGGCACGAGTGCCCGCGCTGGACGTATCGCCGAAAGACCGTGCGGCGCCGTGCTTGAATGGCACGATGGCGCGCAGCTACGCACTCAACTCGTTCGATCTCGACTTCTTCGACACGGCACCGGTGAGCTATCGCATCGACGTCCACCTGCCGGTCACGCCCGAACGCGCGTGGGCAGAACTGACGCGCCAGCACACACTCGACTGGTGCCGGGCGATCAAAGGCATCGAGTTCACTTCGCCACCGCCGTACGGGGTCGGCACGACCCGTCGGGCCAAACTCGGTCTGGGCGTCGCACTCTCCGAGTACTTCTTCGACTGGGTCGAGGAGCCAGGAGAACACCACTACCGCAACGCATTTCGCGGAGAATCGGTGACCGTGCCCGGCCTGTCGCGGTTCGGCGAACTGACCGAGGTCAGCAGCGCCGACGTCGGCTGCCGACTCGTGTGGCGCTTCGCTCTCGAACTCGCGACCGGAGCCAAGCCCGTCAGGCTGTTCAGTGCACCGACGGCGGCGTCGGTGTTCAAGACGGTCGAAACCGACACCCTGCGTCACTTCTCGACGCTGCGCCCACAGGTCTGATCCGACGCCGCTCGCCGGACCGTCAGCGCAGGAAGCCTGCGTCGGCGAGCGCTGTGCGCACAGCCTCCTGGTGTTCTGCGCCCCTGGTCTCGGCGCTGACCGTCACCTGCACCTCGCCGAGCTGCAGGTCGTCGGCGACACGCGAATGCACGACGTCGACGACGCTCGCCCCCTGCTCACGCAGTAGTTCGAGCAGCGAGATGAGACCACCCGGGCGGTCGGGGATGGTGGCGGTCACGGTCAAGAAGCGACCGGACGCGGTGAGTCCCGCCGTCGTCACGTGGCTGAGCACGAGGGGGTCGATATTCCCGCCGGAGGTGACGACGCAGATCGGTCCCGGCAGATCGAGATCGAGACTCATCAGCGCGGCAACGCCCGCGGCGCCCGCGGGTTCGACGAGCAACTTCGCGCGTTCGAGCAGCAGGAGCAGCGCGGTGGCCAACTGCGCCTCGTCGACGGTGACCACCTCGTCGACGAGCTCACGAACGTGCGCGAACGGAACGTCGCCGGGCAGCGCGACGGCGATACCGTCGGCCATCGTCGACATGTGCGTCGCCGCGACGGGCATGTCCTCCTGCAGCGACGTCGGCCATGCCGCCGCCTGCGCCGCCTGCACACCGACGATCCGCACGCCGGGGCGCCTGGCCTTGACCGCAGCGGCGATCCCGGCGAGCAGCCCACCCCCGCCGAGCGGGACGATGATGGAACCGACGTCGGGCATCTGCTCACAGATCTCGACTCCGACGGTCGCCTGCCCCGCCACGATGTCGCGATGGTCGAACGGGTGGATCAGCGTCGCTCCGGTCTCGTCGGCGAAAGCTCGTGCGGCGACCAGTGATTCGTCGATCGTCTCACCGACGAGCACGACCTCGGCCCCATATGCCTTGGTGGCGGCCAACTTCGACAGGGCGGCACCCACCGGCATGTAGACGCGCGAGGTGATGCCCAGGTGCGCGGCCGACCACGCCACGCCCTGCGCGTGGTTGCCCGCGCTGGCCGCGACGACACCCGCCGCGCGCTCGTCGGGCGTGAGCCGCGAGATCCGGTAGAACGCACCGCGCGGCTTGAACGATCCTGTGCGCTGCAGGTTCTCGCACTTGAGCCAGACGTCGGAGCCGCTGCGCTCGGACAACACCCGCGACGCCACCATCGGTGTGCGGCGCATCACCGGCGCCAACACCACCGCGGCGGCGTCGATCTCGGACTGTGTGATCAGCATGATGAGCGTCAACGTACGCGGTCGCGATGCCTCACGCAGCGCAACCTCCGACGGTCCCGGATCTGGCGGTCGGCCCTACTGCAGCGCCTGCTCCAGGTCGGCGAGGATGTCGTCGATGTCTTCGATGCCGACCGAGAGACGCACCAGGTTCTCGGGGACCTCGAGCAACGACCCGGCGGTCGACGCGTGGGTCATCGCACCGGGATGCTCGATCAGCGATTCGACGCCGCCCAGCGACTCGGCGAGGGTGAACACCTCGGTGCGCGCGCAGAACTTCTTGGCGTCCTCGATGCCGCCGGACACCAACACCGAGACCATCCCGCCGAAGCGCTTCATCTGCTTGGCGGCGACCTCGTATCCGGGATGCGAGGGATCGCCCGGGTACAGCACGCGCTCGATCTTGTCGTGACGGTTGAGGTACTCGGCGACCTTCTCGGCGTTGTCGCAATGCCGCTCCATGCGGACCGCGAGCGTTTTGATGCCGCGCATCGTCAGGTAGGCATCGAACGGCCCCGGTACAGCGCCCGCACCGTTCTGCAGGAACGCGATGTCGGAGTCGAGTTGCTCGTCGTCGGTGACCAGCGCGCCACCGACGACGTCGGAGTGTCCGCCGAGGTACTTGGTGGTGGAGTGCAGCACGACGTCGGCGCCCAGCTCCAGCGGACGCTGCAGGTACGCCGTCGCAAAGGTGTTGTCCACCACCAGTTTTGCCTTCGCCTCGTGCGCGACCTCACCGAGTCGGGCGATGTCGCCGACGTTCAGCAGCGGATTGGTCGGCGTTTCGACCCACACGAGTTTGGTCTTCGGGGTGATCGCCGCGCGCACCGCGTCGATGTCGCTGACCGGCGCCACCGAGTAGTCGATGCCCCACTGCGTGAAGACCTTGTCGATCAGCCGGAAGGTGCCGCCGTAGGCGTCGTTCGGGATCACGAGGTGGTCGCCGGGACGCAGCGATGCGCGCAGCAGCGCGTCGGTCGCAGCCATGCCGGAGGAGAAACCGCGTCCGTAGGTGCCGCCCTCGATCGCGGCGATGTTCGCCTCGAGCACGCGACGCGTCGGATTTCCGGTACGCGCGTACTCGAATCCGTCACGCAGACCGCCGACGCCGTCCTGTGCGAACGTCGAACTCGCGTAGACCGGGACGTTCACCGCGCCGGTCTGCGGGTCGGGGTCGTAGCCTGCGTGGATGGCTTCGGTGGAAAAGCCGCGTGGACGCTGATACTTCTTCACGTGAGAACTCCTCGCTGAGTGGTGATCTGGACGCTAACCGGCGGTGATCGTCGGATGGGTGCTGACGAATGCCAGCAGATCGTGTCGGGTGATGACGCCGATCGGCTTTCCGTCCTCGACGACCATGAGTGCGTCGGACTCGCCGAGCGCCTTGGTCGCCGCGGACACCGGCTCACCGGAACCGATGAGCGGGAACGGATCTCCCATGTGCGCCGACACGGGATCGGCGAGGTTCGCACGACCCTCGAATACCGCCGAGAGCAGGTCACGTTCGGTGACCGCGCCTGCAACCTCGCCAGCCATCACCGGCGGCTCGGCGCCGACGACCGGCATCTGCGACACCCCGTATTCGCGGAGGATCTCGATCGCGTCGCGCAGGGTCTCCTGCGGGTGCGTGTGCACGAGGTCTGGAAGCGTACCGGTCTTGCCGCGCAACACATCTCCGACGAGCAGCTCCGGCTTGTCGCCGTCGAGCGGGGTGCGCAGGAAGCCGTAGCTGCTCATCCACTCGTCGTTGAAGATCTTGGCCATGTAGCCGCGCCCACCGTCGGGCAGCAGGACCACCACGACGGAGTCGGGGCCCTCTCGCTGCGCCACCTGCAGTGCCGCGACGACCGCCATACCGCAGGAGCCGCCGACGAGCAGCCCCTCTTCGCGGGCGAGGCGTCGGGTCATGTCGAACGAGTCGGCGTCGGAGACCGCGATGATCTCGTCGGGGATGCTCGGGTCGTAGGCGTCGGGCCAGAAATCCTCACCGACACCCTCGACGAGGTACGGCCGCCCGGTGCCGCCGGAGTAGACCGAACCCTCCGGGTCGACGCCGACGACCTTGACCTTGCCGTCGGAGATCTCCTTGAGATAGCGACCGGTGCCGGTGATGGTGCCGCCGGTGCCGACACCCGCGACGAAGTGCGTGATGGTGCCGTCGGTGTCGCGCCAGATCTCCGGGCCGGTGGTCTCGTAGTGACTCTGCGGACCGGCGGGGTTGGAGTACTGGTTGGGCTTCCATGCGCCGTCGACCTCGCGGACCAGACGATCGGAGACGCTGTAGTAGCTGTCGGGGTGTTCCGGCGGGACGGCCGTCGGGCACACGACAACCTCGGCGCCGTAGGCGCGCAGGACGTTGCGCTTGTCCTCGCCGACCTTGTCGGGGCACACGAAGATGCACTTGTATCCGCGCTGCTGCGCGACGAGCGCCAGCCCGACGCCGGTGTTGCCCGACGTCGGCTCGACGATCGTGCCGCCGGGCTTCAGCTCCCCCGACTTCTCCGCGGCGTCGACCATCCGCACAGCGATCCGGTCTTTGCTGCTGCCGCCGGGATTGAGGTATTCGACCTTGGCCGCGACCAGCCCCGATCCGGGGGAGGTCACCGAGCTGAGCTTGACCAGTGGTGTGTTGCCCACCAGGTCGACGACGTGATTGGCGATGCGCATACCCCTATGGTCCCAGAGCGTCGCAAGCCGTCCACATTCGACTTGCCGCTAAGCTGGGACGCGTGTCCGATTCGCGTCACGTCCTCCGCGATGTCGGTGCCGCAGCGACCGCGACGGCCGCAGGGGCCGGCGCCACGTGGGCGGCATACAACGTGCTGGTCTGGCAGGCGCAACAAGCCAGAACCACCATCCCGCACCGCACCGACAACGCCCCGAACGGCGACGGCATCTACCTCCCCGACGGCGGCGAACCGCTACGCGTCACCCGCGACACCCCTGCCGATCTGCACCTGACGGTGTTCGGCGATTCGACGGCCGCGGGACTCGGCGTCGAATCGGCAGACGACACCCCCGGCGTGCGCGTCGCCCGTCGCGTCGCGGCCGACACCGGTCGGGTCATCCGCTACAGCAACAAGGCCATCGTCGGCGCGACGTCGAAGGGCCTCGGCGCGCAGATCGACGCGATGTTGATCGCGGGACATCGACCCGACGTCGCGGTCATCCTGGTCGGCGCCAACGACGTGACCGCCACCAATGGCATCCGGGCGTCGGCGAATCGTCTGGGCGCCGCCGTCCGCCGACTGCGCGAGACCGGCGCCGTGGTCGTCGTCGGTACCTGCCCCGACTTCGGCGTGATCACCGCGATCCCGCAGCCGCTGCGGTCGGTGCTGCGTATCTGGGGCCTGCGGCTTGCCGCCCGCCAGCAGTCAGCGGTGCGCAGCGCGGGAGGCGTCGCCGTTCCGCTGGCCGATCTGCTCTCCGAGGAGTTCAAGGCGAAGCCCGATCACATGTTCTCGCCCGACCACTTCCACCCGTCCGCGGCCGGATACGAGCTCGCCGCGGCGATCCTCACTCCCCCTGTCCTCGAGGAGATCGGCGAGTGGGGACCGGCACCGCTGCCCGAGCCCCCCGAGATCTCGGAGACCGTGCCCGCCAGCAAATTCATGTCCCGCCTGCTGCGGCGCGCACGGACCGTCGAATGACGCACATCGATCTCAACAGCGACGTCGGCGAGTCGTTCGGCCGCTGGGAGCTCGGCGACGACGACGCCGTGCTCGAGGTGGTCACCAGCGCCAACGTTGCGTGCGGTTTTCACGCGGGCGATCCGAGTACGTTGGCACGAACATGTCGCAGCGCACTCGCGAACGGTGTCCGCATCGGCGCACAGGTCAGCTATCGGGACCTCGCGGGCTTCGGTCGGCGATTCGTCGACGCCACGCAGATCGAGTTGACCGACGACGTCGTCTACCAGATCGGCGGACTGCAGGCCATTGCTCGCGCCGCTGGCGGCACGGTCAGCTACGTCAAGCCACATGGGGCGCTGTACAACACGGCCGTTCACCACGACGTGCACGCGCGTGCCGTGGTCGAAGCGATAGCCGCGGTCGACCCGCACCTCCCCGTACTCGGCTTGCCGGGTTCGCGGCTGCTCGAGATCGCCAGAGATCGCGGAATCCCCACCGTCCGAGAAGCTTTCGCCGATCGGGCGTACCACTCCGACGGCACCTTGGTCTCCCGACGTGAACCGGGCGCAGTCCTCGACGATCCCGCGGTGGTCGCCGGGCGGGTGATGCGCATGGTCTCCGATGGCGTCGTCGACTCCATCGACGGCGACACGATACGCATCGACGTCGACTCCGTGTGCCTGCATGGCGACAGTCCAGCCGCTGTCGCGATGGCGGTGGCAACCCGTGAACTGCTGACCTCCGAGGGCATCGAGATCACGCCGTTCACGTGAGCGCAGGCCGCGACGGCAGCATCAGCGCGAGCACGGCGCCCACCAGCGCGAACACCACCGACCACCAGAACGCCGCGGAGAAACCTGCTGCCACGGAGGCAGCCGACATGACCACGACGGCGAGGATCGCGGTACCGAAGGAGCCGCCGAGTTGCTGGGTGATCCGGGTGAGCATGCTGGTGTCCTGACGCGCGGAGTCGGGGACGCCGATGAAGCCTGCGGCCATGATCGGCGACAACAGCAACCCGAGCCCGAGGCCACGGAACAGCAGGGCGATCATCAACCAGATCATCGAGGTTCCCGCATCGGCGAACGCGAACGGCACGGTCGCGGCAGCCACGATCACGAACCCGCACGCCGCCACCCAGCGTCCGCCGAACCGGTCGGTCAACTTACCCGCCAGCCCGCGGGTCACGAATGCTCCGACGCCCTGCGGGATCAGATAGAGCGCCGCCCGGAGTACCGAATCGCCGAACACCTGCTGAAAGAACAAGGGCAGCAGGAACATTGCCCCGAACGATGCGATGCCGAACGCGAACAGTCCGGCCGACGACGCGGCAACTGCGCGATGAGCAAGAATCCGGATATCGACGATCCCCTGGCGCGCAAACACCAGGCTGCGCACCACGAACACTCCCAGCGCGATCACGCCCACCGCCAGCGGAATCATCACGCTCTGACTGACGAAGCCCGCGTGGGCGTTGGAGAGTCCGAGCAGGATCAGCGCCAAACCCGGTGCGAGAAGAAGTAATCCGACGACATCGAGGTGAGCGTGGTGCTCGTCGGCGCCGCGGGTGCGGTCGTCGTCGGGGATACGCCGCGCGAGGTAGAGCGCGACCGCCACGATCGGGACGTTGATCAGAAAGAGCCACCGCCAGTTGAGCCAGTTCAGGATCACGCCGCCGAGCACGGGACCCAGGATCGGCCCCAGCGCGGTCGGCATCGACACCAGAGCGATGACCTGTCCGAGCGCCACTCCACGACTCGCCGACACCAGGATCGACATCATCAGCGGCATGATCAGTCCGGCGCCGAGGCCCTGTAGAACGCGAAATGCGATGAGCGACGGGGCATCCCATGCCATTGCGCACAGGATCGAGCCGAGCAGGAAGATCAGCAGCCCCGCGATCCAGGCGACGCGTGACCCGAATCGCGTTGCCGCCCAACCCGCCAACGGCACCGCGACGGCGAGCGCCAGCAGGTATCCGGTACTGACCCACTGGATCGTCGACACCGGAACGTCGAGGTCTCGGCCGAGCGTCTCGAGCGCGATGGTGGTGATCGTGGTGTCGAGAATCGGTGCGATCAGACCGATGATCACAGCCCATGCGACACGACGCGTCGCAGGATCGATGGTCTGCGCCGGGGACGCTGTTGCCGCCATGGGAACCCCTTTAAGAATCAGTTGTGTATCCTATTTCCGACGATAGGCCGGCGCGATAAGATACGCAAGTGGATCTTGAACACCAGGACGCCAACCCCACACGACGCCGCGGCGCCGAACTCGAGGCCGCCATCCTCGACGCCGCGTGGGAGCAACTGCTCGACCGCGGCTACTCGGGGCTGACCTTCGAGGCCGTCGCCGAACGAGCCGGAACCAGCAGGCCCGTGCTCTATCGCCGGTGGGCAACACGCGGCGACCTGCTGCGCGCCGCGATCTCCCATCGTGGGCGGCAGGTCGAGGTCGTCGTACCCGACACCGGAAATCTGCGTGACGACGTCCTCGAAGCGCTGCGCGACATGAACGACACTCGCGCCGATTTCGTGGTCATGATGGCGTCGAGTCTCGGCGAGTACTTCGCCGAAGGCGGCACCACCCCCCGTGAGGTTCGCGCGCTGTTCATCGGCGATCGTGCGTCGACCATCGCCACCATCGTCGAACGTGCGATCGCTCGTGGCGAGGTGGACCCGGCACATGTGACCGAGCGGGCCATCGCGCTGCCCGCCGACCTCTATCGCTACGAGGTACTCATGTCCCTGAAACCCGTGTCCGACGACGTCCTGCGCACCATCGTCGACGACGTCTTCTTGCCTCTCGTCCAACCGGACACCGCATCGAAGGCTCCGCGCTCCGACGAGTGTCAAATCCGGCTCATCTGACATCCGAGCTGTCCAGTAACGTGTTTCACATGCCTGAAGCTGTCATCGTTGCCCATGCCCGCTCCCCGATCGGCCGCGCCGGAAAGGGATCCCTCAAAGACGTTCGTCCCGACGAACTCTCTCGACAGATCGTCACCGCACTTCTCGCCAAGGTCCCCGAGCTCGACCCCAAGGAAATCGAAGACATCCACTGGGGAATCGGCCAGCCCGGCGGCCAGGGCGGCTACAACATCGCCCGCGTGCTCGGCGTCGAACTCGGCTTCGACCACATCCCCGGTGTCACCGTGAACCGCTACTGCTCGTCGTCGTTGCAGACCACCCGCATGGCCCTGCACGCCATCAAGGCCGGCGAGGGTGACGTGTTCATCTCGGGTGGCGTCGAGAGCGTGTCGAGCTTCGCCATCTCCGGCGGCGCCGACGGTGCGCCCGATTCCAAGAACCCGCTGTTCGACGAGGCGCTGGCCCGCACCGAACGCTCCGCCGAGGGCGGCGCTCCCGCGTGGCACGATCCCCGCGAAGACGGCCTGATCCCCGACGTCTACATCGCGATGGGTCAGACTGCCGAGAACGTCGCGAGCTTCACCGGTATCTCGCGTGAAGACCAGGACCACTGGGGCGTGCGCAGCCAGAACCGCGCAGAAGAGGCCATCAAGGCCGGATTCTTCGAGCGCGAGATCGACCCGATCACGCTGGCCGACGGCACCGTCGTCAGCACCGACGACGGTCCCCGACCGGGCACGACCTACGAGAAGATCTCGCAGCTCAAGCCCGTCTTCCGCCCCGACGGCACCATCACCGCCGGTAACGCCTGCCCGCTGAACGACGGCGCGGCCGCGCTGGTCATCATGAGCGACACCAAGGCCAAAGAACTGGGCCTGACCCCGCTCGCCCGCGTCGTCGCCACCGCCGCGACCGGACTCTCGCCCGAGATCATGGGCCTCGGCCCCATCGAGGCCGTTCGCAAGGTGCTTCGCGTCGCGGGTAAGTCGATCTCCGACATCGACCTGTTCGAGATCAACGAGGCATTCGCCGTGCAGGTCATCGGTTCGGCAAACGAGCTCGGGATCGACCACGACAAGCTGAACGTGTCCGGCGGCGCCATCGCGCTCGGCCACCCCTTCGGCATGACCGGTGCACGTATCACCACCACGCTGCTCAACAACCTGCAGACCTACGACAAGACGTTCGGCATCGAGACGATGTGCGTCGGCGGTGGCCAGGGCATGGCGATGGTGCTCGAGCGCCTGAGCTGACCAGACCCCCATCACAACACCGCGGCCCCGCACTCACGGGCGGTTTCAAGGGGTCGGCGCAACACTGCTGTTAGTTGGTGGTGATTAGATCACGCAAACGCTCGGCTGGGGTATCCCAGCCGAGCGTTTTGCGTGGACGGCCGTTGAGTTCCTGCGCGACGTGCTCAAGATCGGCTGGACCGTAGACACTGAGGTCAGTGCTTTTGGGGAAGTACTGCCGTAGCAGCCCGTTGGTGTTCTCGTTGGTACCGCGCTGCCACGGGCTGGCCGGATCGCAGAAGTACACCTGCATGTCGGTGGCGATGCTGATCTGCTTGTGTCGGGCAAGCTCGGCGCCCTGGTCCCAGGTGAGCGACCCGCGTAGGTGCGCGGGTAGGTCCTTGATCGCGGTGATGATCGCGTCACGGACTTGTTCGGCGTCGTGCCCATCCGGCAGGTGCAGCAGCATCGTGTAACGGGTGGAACGCTCGACGAGAGTGCCGATCGCGGTCTTGTTCTGCTCCCCGGTGATCAGATCCCCCTCCCAGTGCCCGGGGACCGCACGGTCGTCCACCTCTGCCGGCCGGTCGCTGATCATCACCATCGGGTCGATGAATCGCTGATATCGCTCACCCTCTCGGCGCTGCGACCTCCGGCGCGTCCTACCGGTCCGAAGTGCTTGTTGGACTTCACGTTTCAACCCTCCGCGGGCTTGGAAGTACAAGGCTTGATAGATCGTTTCGTGGCTCACCCGCATGCTTTCGTCGTCGGGATGATCCCGGCGCAGGCGGTGAGAGATCTGCTCCGGCGAGAGCTTCCTCGACAAGCCGTCCTCGACCGCTGCCCGTAGGACCGCGTTCACCACCAGTTTGGACTGCTTGGGCCGCGCCCGGGTCGCCGCCGCGATTCGATCGGCCTGATGCGGCAGGTACCGGCCGGCGACACTATGCGCACGCACCTCGCGGGAGATGGTCGAGACGTTCTTTCCGATCCGCGTGGCGATGGTCCTCATCGAATCCTTGACCACCAGCCCGTCAGCGATCGCAATCCGATCCTCCAGCGACAGATACCGATCGCTGATCACCGAGATAGCCGCATCCGGGCAGGTCATAGTAGCCACGGGCTGTTTGTAGACGGTTCCGAGCCGGTAGTCCACAACGGTGCCGTCCGGGCGGACCCGGGTGTTGCCGACCTTCCGAATTCCCTGACGCCAATCCCGGGCGGTGCGCACATTGACTCCCACCTCGCGCGCCGCGCTCGCTGAGGACCAGCCTTGCTCGATCAACGCAAAGAACCGCATCCTCGCCGCAGGCTTGCCAGACACTGTGATCTTGTCCGCGTCTACCAGGCCAGCATCGACAAGTATCCGACGCGCAACGGAGAACGCCACATCACACTCGAACGCCGCCCTGTTGATCGACCCGGTCCGATCGAACACCGCCACGATCCGTCCAGGATCAGCCGGCTTACCCGGCCCACGAGGCCGCCCCACCGGCCGACCGATCGCCCGGAGAATCGCGTAGCACCGATGCCGCGGCACGCCCACCGCAACAGCGGCTTCCTTCACCGGCACCCCGGCATCCACCAGCCTCGCCAACTGGTCACCGAACCGAACACAGTCCTCCTGAAACGACATGATCGCCGCAACCTCTCACCTGAGAGTGTTGCGACGATCATGTGAACCCGCCACGAAGAGTGCGGGGCCGCGGTGTATCTGAGGGGGCGAAACTAGTTGTTGGAGTTGAAGTAGCTCAACAGACGCAGGATCTCGACGTAGAGCCACACCAGGGTGACCGTCAGGCCGAGCGCAACTCCCCAGCCCGCGCGGGCAGGTGCACCAGCACGGATCAGACGATCAGCGGCGTCGAAGTCGACGAGGAAGCTGAAGGCCGCCAACGCGATGCAGACCAGCGAGAAGATGATCGCGATCGGACCACCGTCGCGCAGCACACCGGCTCCGCCGGTGAACAGGCCGATGATCAGGTTGCCGATCATCAGCACCATCACACCGATGAGTCCGGCGAACAGCATGCGCGTGAAGCGCGGTGTCACACGGATGGCGCCGATCTTGTAGACCAGCAGCATTCCGAAGAACACACCGAACGTGCCGAGAACCGCCTGGCCGATCAGCGCGCCCGCACTGGTGTCGCCACTGACCATCCAGTTCGCGAACACGAACGAGATCGAACCGACGAACAGTCCCTCGAAGGCCGCGTAGGCGAGGACGATCGCGGGATTGTCCTGCTTACGACCGAACGAGGCGACCAACACGAGCACGAGGCCCACGATCGCGCCGATGCCCATGAGAGGGCCGGCCAATGCGTTGTTGTAGCTGCTGATGACGTAGCTGAGGATTGCGGTGACCGTCAGCACGCCGAGAGTGATCGCCGTCTTGGTGACGACGTCGTCGATGGTCAGCTGGCGTCCGACGGCCTGCGGGGGCGCATACTGCGGCGGGACCTGCTGACCGTACTGGTTGTACATCGCGGCCTGCCCGGCCCCGGCCGCGTTCGACCCGAAGCCGGCGTAGCCGCCGGGATTCTGGTTATCGCGGACGACGCCGCGCATCACCGGGTTACTGCTGTCTCGCACAGGTGCTCCTTTTATGGACGTGTACGTCTCATCAACGGGGATCGACCCGTTCGAGTTCCGACTTTACCTTCTCTTGACCAACTGAGTGATCCGACGGCGCACTCAGTGAGTCGAGGAACACGCGGACCTCGTCGGGTGACTCGTACTCACGAATCGACAGCACCGCTCGCCCCAGACAGATCGAGCGCAGGGTCTGCGCGGCAATGGCGAAGTCATCGCCCCAGCCCAGACCGGGCTTCGCGATCATCAACGACGCCAGGCCATGCGCAGCGGTCCACAATTCGAGGACGACGTCCCCGACCTCGTCGGGGTGGAAGATCCCGGCGTCTGCGAGTTCGCTGACAGTTCCGGTGAACCGCACGAACGCCGACGCCGCGAGCACCTCGTCGACCTTGCTGCGCTCGGCCACTGGTGAGACGTGATGGAAGGCCTCCCGGTAGAGCACGGGCGTGGCGACCGCGAATCGAACATAGGCGATGCCCATCTGCAGAGCCCGTTCCAGCGGATCGTCGATTCCTTTCGACGCCGCGGCCAGCTCCTCGTCGAGACGTTCGAAGTATCGAGCGCAGACGGCTTCGAGGAGTGCGTCCTTGTCGTCGAAGTGCAGATAGATCGACGGCGGGGTGACGCCCACCCGGTCGGCGACGGCTCGGATGGACACGGCCGACGCGGCTTCGGAGTCGAGCAACAGCGACGTGGCGGCGTCGATGATCTCGTCGGCCAGCAACTCACCCGACCCGCGGGGCGAGCGGCTCCTGCGACTGGTCCGTGTCACTGTTCTCCTGCGTGTTGTTCTCGTTCTCGGTGGTCTCGTGTGTGCCCGTGTCGGCGACCGTTGTCCGCGGCGGCTCGTCGTCGACCTCCTCGGACAGTCCGAAGCGGTCATGCAGACGTCGCAGCGGTGCGGGTGCCCACCAGTTCAGGCGCCCGGCGAGGCACATGAACGACGGAACGAGCAGCATCCGGATCAGAGTGGCATCCATCAGCACCGCAAGCGTGAGTCCGACACCGAACATACGCATGAACGACACCTCCGACGCCGCGATTCCCGCGAACACGATGCTCATCAGTAGCGCCGCGGCGGTGATGACGCGACCGGTCCTCGCAATACCGAGCGCGACGGCCTTGTCGTTCGCCGCGCGCGACCTGTCCGACGCGAGCCACGATTCGCGAATCCGGCCGAGCAGGAACACCTCATAATCCATGGACAGCCCGAACGCGATGCAGAACATCAGGACGGGCATCGTTGCCGCGAGGTACCCGGTTGACGTGGTGCCCAATCCGTCGAGGTGCCCCTCTTGGAAGAACCACACCATCGCGCCGAACGTCGCCGACAATGACAACACGTTGAGCACCAACGCCTTCAGCGGAAGCACAACGCTTCCGGTGAAGAGGAACAGCAGCACGAACGTCGCGATGGCGATCGCCCCGAGTACCCACGGCAGGTGCGCATAAATGGAGTCGACGGTGTCGACGTTGGTCGCCGCAGAACCCGTGAACTTCACTGTCAGTCCCGCGGGCACCGGCACGTCTCGCAGCTGAGCCAGTTGATGCTCGCCCGCGGGCCGCATCGGTTCGAGGTTGGTGGCGACCGTGATCACTCCGACGTCGCCGCGTTGGTCCGCGGGATTCGGCGGGGCAACAGCCTTCCCCTCGACGAAGGTTCCGCCCGCGCCCGACACCGAGTTGACGTCGGCAACCCGCGACAGCTCCTGCGCATACGACGCCCTCGTCTGCGCGGAGACGTCTCCGGTCGCGACAACGGTGACCGACGACGAGAGGTTCTGGGCGAAGTCGTCGCGGATCTCCTGCTGTATCTGATGGGCGCTGGCGCTGGTGGGCAGCACGCGGTCGTCGGGGAAGCCGAACTTGATCGACAGGAATGGTGCGCCGAGCACCAGCAGAATGACGACGACCGTCGCGCCGACCGGTGCCGCTCGTTTCAACACCCACGACGCCGCGCGGTACCACCAGCCCTCTTCGACCGGGCGTGGTGTCGGTTCGGGACGGCCCAGCAGCTTGCGGACACCGCGGCGCACGTCGAGGGAGTCGATCCGGTCGCCGAGGAGCATCAGCACCGCGGGCGTGATCACCAGCGACGTCACGGCGGCGATCACCACGACGCCGAGTCCTGCGTACGCGAAGGAACGCAGGAAATACATCGGGAAGATCGCCAGTGCGGCAAGCGCGAGGGCAACGGTCACCGCAGAGAACGCGACGGTGCGTCCCGCCGTCTGCATCGTGCGCAGGATCGCCGACGCTCTGTCGCGGCCGTCGGCCACTTCTTCGCGATACCTCGTCACCAGCAGCAGCGTGTAATCGATCGCGAGCGCCAAACCCATTGCGGTGGTGAGGTTCAACGCGAAGATCGACACGTCGGTGACGGTGCCAATCAGACGCAGCAGCGCGAACGTCAGCACGATCGCGATGATGCCGACGCCGATCGGCAGCATCGCCGCGATGACGCCCCCGAATACGACGATGAGAACGAGGAAGCTGATGGGGATCGCTATCGCCTCTGCGACGGCGAGGTCGCGCGTGGTCTGCTCGTTGACCTGCTGGAAGACCATGCCCTGGCCACCGACGCGGACCGTGATGCCGTCGCGGGTGCCTTCGAATCGGGAGGCGACCTCCTTGGCATGCGCAGGAGCCTCGGCTTCCCCGCCGTCGAGCGTGGCGATGATCAGCGCCGAACTGCGGTCCTTGCTGATAAGGCCGGGCGCGAGCGTCGGGTCCTGCCACACCGACAGAACCGGTTGCTGCACATAGGGAAGGGCGTCGAGTTCGGAGACGATCGACTTGCCGACCGCGGCGGCCCGCTGGTCCTTCTCCATGTCGGTGCCGGCAGGCGCGTCGAGTTTGATGACGACCTGCAGGCCCCCGCGCTTGAAGGTGTCGTCGATTTGCTGCGCCGCCTGCGCCGACTCGCTGTTCGGATCGGAATATCCGCCCGCCAGCAGGTGCTGCGATGCCGACGCTCCGTAGATTCCACAGAGCACGAGGAACAGGAACGCCAGTGCGAGAACACGTTTGGGCGCAGATATAGCCACTCGGGTAAGTCTTGCCAACATGCGAGTCCCCTAGCGCGTCGTGGTCACTTACCCGCGTTAAGTTATCGGCATTAAGTCAGCGCGTCAAGGGGTACGTCGGCCGATTGCAGGATGCGCCCGGGGTCACCCGTGCATTGATCTCCGGCCCGAAGGGGGCGACCTCTTCTGCGTTACGATGGGGTGTGGTCTACCTCTCACTCGCTCTCGCCGCCGTCGCGGTCGGAGCGTGGGTGCTGTCGTACTACCGATCGTCACAGCCGCGCCGCAGCCCCGATCTGTTCATCGCCCTCTCCGAGCTCAACGACTCGACGTCGGACCATCAGCGGCACGCGGCAGAGGTCATCGACGAGAAGCATCACCTCGAGGCGCGCGCAGGCTGGCCGTCGGCCGTGATCGGGCTGCTGTCGGTGATGGCAGTGGTGTTCATGGTCCAAGATCCGTCGAGCACCGTCAACGGAAATCGGCTCGTGTGGATGACAAGCGAATTGCTGGTGATCGCACTGATCTCGGCGGTGTGGACGGTGTGGTGCGTTCAGCGCGCCGCGCGCCTGACTGTGCGCCAAGCCGGGCTCCATCGCTGGTGACGCTCCTCTGCCGCTCCGATTCCGCCGCCTAGGGTTTCGTTCGATCGGGCCGAGGCCACATGGCATGCTTGTCGACGCGCCCCTATAGCCCAATTGGCAGAGGCAGCGGACTTAAAATCCGCACAGTGTCGGTTCGAGTCCGACTGGGGGCACCCAGCGAGAGTTGTGTGGGATCCTCGGGAGCATTTTTGCACCCCTGGATCCCACGCAACTCGGCGTCAGCTTGTCTCCAGCGGCCGCGAGGGGTCGGACGTCCACGCGTTCATCGAACCGTCGTAGACCGATGCGTCGTCGCGGCCAACCGCCGCGAGAGCGAAAGCTGCTGCGGTGGCGGCGATTCCGCCTCCGCAGTAGGTGACGGGTCGCACCGAGTCGTCGAGGGCGCCCACCGCGTCGAAGATCGCTCGAAGCGCGGGAACGTCTTTCAACGTGCCCCGCTCGTCGACCAATTCGCCGAAGGGCACGTTCACACTTCCGGGAATGTGGCCGGCCGCGAAGGTGTCTCGGTCGAGGGCGTTGATCAATAGCACGCCCGAGTCGTCGACGTCGGTGACCACCTCGTCGGTGGTCTCGATGCGTTCCTCGCGCCGCTGAGCTGTGAATTCTGCAGGCGGATAACTTGATTCGCCACGGTCGACGGCGAAGCCCGCGTCAACCCACGCCTGCAGGCCCCCGTCGAGCACCGCGACATTGCCGAAGCCCTCGAGACCGAACTGCCACCACAGCCTGGTGGCCCAGATTCCGTTCTCCGAGTCGTAGACCACGACGCGCGAGTCGTCACCGACACCCGCCGCACCCACGGCTGCAGCGAACTGTTCCGACGACACGACGGCGAACGGCGCCTCCCCGTCGGGGTCGGTGAGCGCGAGCAGTTGATCGACGAACACCGCGCCGGGAATGTGCCCGGCCAGGTACGACTCCTGCCCGGACTCGATCTGCGGCGCTCCGTCACCGAATCGGAGATGCACGGTCGCGTCGATGACCCGCAGCTTGGGATCATCGCCCAGATCGCGCAGGTCAGAAGCTGTGATGAGATGTGGCGTGCCCATACCCCGACACTACCGGCGACCGGCGCACACCCCGCCGATCAACTCTGTTCCCCGCGCAGGTTCTCGAGCAGCCTGAGCCAGATCTCACTGACCGTGGGATACGACGGGACGGCGTGCCACAACCTTTCCAGGGGAACCTCGCCGATGACGGCGACGGTGGCCGAATGCACGAGCTCCGCGATGTCGGGTCCGACAAACGTGGCTCCCACCAACACATTTCGCGCGCGGTCGATGACCAGCACCGCGTGGCCGCTGTAGTTCTCGCGTGCCAGCGCCGACCCTGCGACCTCGATGTCGAGTTCGGAGGTGACAACGTCGATGCCCGCGTCGCGGGCGGCAACCTCGGTCAGCCCGACCGACCCGACCTGCGGCTCGGTGAACACCACCTGCGGCACCGCCGCGTGGTCGGCAGTGGCCAGATAGCGCTCGCCGTCGAGTGAACGACCTTCTGCGCGTGCGGCGATCACGTCACCGGCGACCCGCGCCTGATACTTGCCCATGTGCGTGAGTGACGCGCGACCGTTGACATCGCCGACCGCATACAGCCAGTCGTGCCCGCCGACATTCAGGTGATCGTCGACGTCGAGCTTGTGCTTGGGGTCGATGCCGAGTGTCTCGAGTCCGACGCCGACGGTGCGCGGTCGTCGACCTGCGGCGACAAGGATCTCGTCGACCTCGAGTCGATCGACGACGTCGCCGTCGCGGTTGGCGAGTTCGACGACGGCCGGCCCGCCGTGCACTCGCCCGTAGCCGGTGTCGTCGACCTCCGGTCGCGCCACCGACCCAAACGTCGTGCCGAAGCGGATGTCGACTCCCCTGTCTCGCAGACCCGACAAGACTCGTTCCCCGACAAAGGGTTCCATCGACGGAAGCAGCGCGTTGCCCCGCACGACCATCGTGACCACACTCCCGAGCTCCGCGAGCCACGTCGCCGCCTCGCAGGCAACGACACCCCCGCCGAGGACCGCGATGCGTGCGGGAACCTCGACGAGATTCGTCGCATCACGCGACGTCCACGGCGCAGCATCGGCGAGACCCGGGATCGGCGGGATCGACGCGTCGCTCCCCGTCGCCAGCACCACCGCCTCGGTGGCGCGCAGGCGTCGACCCTCCACCTCGACCTCCCGCTCGCCCACCAGCCTGCCGACGCCGCGCACGACGTCGATGCCCGCGCCCCGCGCCCAATCGACCTGCGACGAGTCGTCGCGGTTGTGGGTGAACGAGTCGCGCCACGCCAGCAGACGGCCGGGTTCGGGCTGATCGTCGACGATTCGCGTCCGCGAACCGGGCAGCCCCGTCGCGGCCTCGAGTGCGGCGCCCGCCCCCAACAACGCCTTGCTCGGCATGCACGCCCAGTACGAGCATTCGCCGCCGACGAGTTGACTCTCGACGAGCACTGCGCGACGAGAACTTCCGCGGATCGCGTAGTCGGCTGCGTTCTCGCCCGCCGGTCCGGCGCCGAGCACGATGACGTCGTAGGTGTCGGTGTCTGCCATGAAATCCACGGTAGCCGCGCCTGATGTTGCGGACCGGCTGTAACGCTCGCTGTCCGCGGAGCGACCACTAACACATCGGGTCCGCTCACCGCAGGAGAACCATGCCAATTTCACCCGAATCCGCTGCCGGCGATCCTCGCGATCAGTGGATTACCTACGACGCCCCCGTCGCCGACGAGTCGACGGCCCCGGGTAACCGAACTCCCGGTCCACGCCGAATGCGGCGCAGGCTCATCGGTCTCGCCACGGTGCTCACCCTGACCGCAGCCCTGCTGGGCCTGAGCGCGGTGATCGGCAAGGACGACCGCGCTTCAGCACTCGTTGGACATCCCGAGGTCCTGCGCAACGGCTGCACGTGGGACTCGTCGGGAAACTACGTCCAGAACTGCAAAGTGTGGTCGCCGTCACAAAACAAGTGGGTCGTCGTGCAGATCCGAGCGTCGAGCGGCAGCGACAAGGGCGTGTACCTCCTCGACGGCATGCGTGCCCGCGACGACCGCTCCGCGTGGACCACCGACGTGCAGGCCGCCAAGGTCTACGACGGTAAGAGCGACACGACACTGGTCATGCCCGCGGGCGGAGCGTCGTCGTTCTACACCGACTGGGACGCCGGAGCCGGCGACAAGAACGTCAAGATCAAGCAGGAGACCTTCCTGACCGACGAACTGCCCGCATACCTCGCGACCAATTTCGGTGTGAGCCGATCGAACAACGCGATCGTCGGGCTGTCGATGTCGGCCGGGCCCGCTGTCACGCTTGCCGAGCGGCATCCCGAGCAGTTCAAGGTTGTGCAGGCGATGTCGGGCTACTACCAAACCGACAATCCGATCGGCGCGCTCGGAGTGTTGGCAACACAGACACTCGTCTCCAACTACACCAACGGGATCGTCAACATGTGGGGCGCGCCGGGAAGCGCACGGTGGACCGCGAACGATCCGTCGAAGAACATCGACAAGCTCAAGCAGAACGGGCAGACGCTGATCATCTCGTCCGGGAGCGGCTTTCCGAGTCCCGCCGATATGGCGAAGCTCTCGCAGTCGGATCTGATCAACGCCATCGCGTTGGAAGTCCTGTCGGCGGTATCGACGGTGCTCATGCAGTTGCAGCTCGCACAGTCCGGGGTATCGGTGATCTCGCTTCCGAACTACGGGGTCCACGACTGGGCCAACTGGGATCGCAGCCTGGGCGCAGGCAAGAACGACGTGTTGGGCGCACTCAACAAGACACCTGCGGTGACCGCGAAGACACAGCTCGTCAGTGCTGCGGGATCGCCCGAACCCGACGGCGTGGCCAAGGCAACTGCTGCCGCGCGTGTTGCGGCGTCGCAGCAGGTGCAGACCCCGGCGGTACTCGCAGCGGTGGCGGCAGACAAGGCGTCGAGTACATCGAGCACTACGTCGACCTCGCCGTCGGAATCCGCCCGATCTGCCGGCTCCACAACCGAATCGACGACCAGCGCTCCCTCCGAGGAGACCACGACAACCACAACCCCTGCCCCGACGGGCTCCAGCACATCGAGCCCGAGCAACTCGACGCCGCCGCAGTCGACGACTTCCGACTCGACGACGACAACAACAACGACGACCACACCGTCGCCGTAACCCTGCAGGCTGGGGAAAGCCGCTATGCGCCCAGCATCGTCGTGCCCGTCCGCTGACGGATCGGCTCGAATGATCTACTCGAGGGCATGACGCCTTCACCGAGCGCCCTGGTCCTCGCCGCGGATCAGGGCGAGGTCGCAGTACTCACGCTTGCCATCGCGCTCTACTCGGCGGCCATACTCATCGCTATCGGCGTGGGTATCAACGCCGTCAACCGCAAGCGTCGACGCCTCGCCATCGCGATGGCGATATGCGTCGGGGTGCTGGTGGTTGCCGGCGTCGTCGTCGCGGTGATGAGCAGTATCCACTGACGGCTCTGCCGTCCCAATCCAACTAACGGCTCTGCCGTCCCAATCCAACTAACGGCTCTGCCGTCCCATCCAACTGACGACTCGCCGTTCACCTGCACCGACGGCCTGCCGTCCACCTCCTCGACGCCCCGCGTATGCGCGAACGCTCAACGGTATTCACTGAGGGGGCTTAGACTTCGGCGGTTACGCTCTGCCGCGGGGGGACGCAGCCCGTAGTCCCGACGGTGGAATCGATCTGATCAGGGGTGTGTATGTCAGAGATGCCGTTCGGTGGTTTAAGTCGTCGCGAGTTCTTGTCGAGAGTTGCCGCGGTCGGCGGGGGCGCACTGCTCACGTCGTGGGCCACGCCGATCATCGACAAGGCCTACGCCCAGGCCGACCCTGGGGGCACCGGGTCACTCGACGACATCGAGCACATCGTGCTGTTCATGCAGGAGAACCGCAGCTTCGATCACTACTTCGGCACCTACTCGGGTGTGCGAGGATTCGGCGAGTCGACGCCGCTGTGGCGCCAGCACGGCTGGGCACCCGGCGTCGGACCGACCAAGTCGGGATACACGATGCCGTTCCGCCTCGACACCGAGAACGACGCCAACCTCGACGGGGAGTGCATCAACGACCCCGACCACTCGTGGGCCGGGCTCCATCACGCGTGGAACGGCGGCCGCAACGACGGTTGGCTCCCCATGTCGATCGATTCGGTCGGCCCCGCCAACGCGCCTGCACTCATGGGCTACTACGAGCGTGAGGACATCCCTGTCCACCGGACGCTCGCCGAGGCATTCACCATCTGCGACGCCTACCACTGCTCGGTGCTCGGCCCCACCGACCCCAATCGCCTGTACTGGATGAGCGCAACGCTCGACCCCGAGGGCAAGCACGGTGGGCCGCTTCTCGAAACACCAACGCTCATACCCAAATTCGCCTATAGCTGGCGCACCATGCCGGAGAACCTCAGCGAGGCGGGCGTGAGTTGGAAGATCTACAACAACAAAGACCTCGGCCCGGTCTCGTCGGTTGTCCTCGACGGCATGATGGGCTGTTTCAAGCAGGCGCAGAATCCCAACTCGGAGTTGGCTCGACGCGGTATCGACCCGACCTACCCGAACGACTTCCGCGCCGACGTCGCCGCCAACCGGCTGCCCAAGGTGTCGTGGGTCGTCCCACCGGCGATATGGTGCGAACATCCCGCGTTGCCTGCGGCTTTGGGCGCTGTCGGCATCGTGCAACTCCTCGACATCCTGACGTCGAATCCCGCGGTCTGGGAGAAGACGGCTCTGATCATCAGCTACGACGAGAACGGCGGCTTCTTCGACCACGTCGTTCCCCCGACCGCACCGCCCGGCACCAAGGGCGAGTACGTCAGCGTGCCGAACATCAACAAGGTCTCGTCGTCAAAAGGCATCCGCGGGCCGATCGGACTGGGCTACCGCGTGCCGTGCTTCGTGATCTCGCCGTACAGTCGTGGCGGACTCGTCGCGCGCGAAACCTTCGACCACACTTCGCAATTGCGACTCATCGAGAAGCGCTTCGGCGTCGACGTCCCGAACCTCACCGCGTGGCGCAGGCAGACCGTCGGCGACATGACGACGGCGTTCGATTTCGCGCACCGCCCCAACTCAGCGCGGCCACGCCTCGGCGACCCGAATCCCAAGGCACAGAACGCCCTATTGAAGTGCGGCCCCAACATTGCGGCGGGCACGGCCGGGTATGGCAAGCCGTATCCGGTGCCGCCCAACAGTATGCCGCGTCAGCAGCCCGGCACGCGTAGGTCGCCGAGCGGCGTCGTCTGACCCGTTCTCACGCCGCGGCGGGCAGACGTCCGTCGAGAACCGCCGCGGCTGTGCGCGTGAACACGGTCGTCCATGCGGCGACGAGAACACCCAAGAGCATCGCCGCGGCAACGCGAAACATGGTGGCGTCCAATGCCGTTGCCAGCGCGGCCAAGCCCGTCACGCAGGTGCCGATCGGAAATGTGAAGCTCCACCATGTCAGCGCGAACGGCATGGAGCGTCGGATGTTGTGCACGGTGACAGCGGTGGCGAGCGCGAACATCACTACGCCCACGCCGGTCGCCGCGACCCCGTAACCGACACCGAAGGTCCGCAAACCCGTTACGATGGTGTGGGACTCGGAGGTGTAGCCGGCGAGCGCGGAGTCGGCATGCGCGGCAAGCGAATTCGCTGCCGTGATGGACTGGCCGATGATGCCGAGCGTGATCCAGATGGTCGGCGCGGCACACCCGGTGGGCACGGTCCCGTGAACCAGCCGGCCATAGATCATCGAGAGTGTGATCAGGCCCAGGAACAAGCTGAGTCCAAACAGCAAGTAGCACAACAGCAGAAAGCTCACTCGCCACTGCCCTGCCGGAACGTGGTCGACCAGCAGCGCACCGGCCGTCGCCGACACCATCGGCGGGACGACCGGCATCAGCCATGCTGGCAGCGCGACGAGGTCGGAGCGTCGACGATGGCGCGTCATCATGAGAAATGGCACCCCGATCGCCGTGCCGAGTCCCAGGAGGGTCCCGACCGACCACAGAGCCGCGTCGACGACAACCGCCGCGTCAGTCCCGAGGATCGACGCCCCAAGGGTGATGGTGCCCGCTCCGACGGTCAACAGCGCCATCGGGATCGCGCCGTAGAACTGAACCATCACGGGGTCGGCGGCGTAGCGTCGTGCCTGCATCGGATGCCTCACCCAATGCACACCGAACGCCGCGGTGACCACCACAAGCAGCACGGCCGCGAGCAACCAGATCGCGGTCGCGAAGCCGCGGACCGCCGACAGGCCTCCCGCAACGCTGATCGCCGACGTCGCCACGATCCCGGTACCCATCACCGCCGCAAACCAGTTGGGTGTGATGTGGGCGAACGCCTCGGCGCGACGCCTCACCGACGACCCGCTCGACGGAACGTCGGAGGCCAGCGGACGGTCGAGGATCTCGGTCATGGTCCCCAGCATCGGCCGCCGGCCGACCCGCCGGAAGACGGCTCAGCCTTGCGGGGTCACAAGCACTGTTTGTGACTGAGCACGCCCACTCGACGCGACGAAGCGCCCACTCGACGGAATACAGCGCCCACTCGGCCGCACTCCCTGCCGAGTGGGCGCTTCGTTCAGCCGACTGGGCGCTTCGTTCAGCCGACTGGGCGCCTGGTTCAGCCCACTGGGGGCTTGGCTCAGTCCACCGTGCAGGTCAGTCGACGGCCATCTCGCCGAGCTCCGACCAGCCGTCGGCGTCGACGGTGGTGTTGATGATTTCCGGTGTCGCGACGAGGAACTGCGGCAGGTCGGCGGTCGCCTTCTTGAAGTGATCGCTCGAGACGTGAGCGACGGCGGCGTCGTCGTCGAACGCCTCGATGAGGACGTATTCGTTGGGGTCGTCGAGGCTGCGTGACCACGTGAACCATTTGTTGCCGGGCTCCGACCGTGTTGCCTCGGTGAATTCGGCGACCAGGTCGGGCCACTGATCTGCGTACTCGGGCTTGATCTGCCATTTGGCGACGATGTGGATCATGCACCCAGCCTAGGTCGCCGCCACGACAACGTGGAACGGTTGCCGTGTCTCATTGTGAGAACACCGATCGTGCAAACACCGAGTGTGAGGCGGCGTGCATCACCTAACCCAAGCGGGCGTAACTTGGGTCACACAGCACCACAGGAGGAGAAGCGATGCGCGAGATCACCAAGTTCTACGTCGACGGTCAGTGGGTGGAGCCCACCGAGTTGAATCTCATCGACGTGATCAATCCGGCCACCGAGAAGGCCGCTGGCCACGTCGCCCTGGGCACCGCCGCAGACGTCGACGCCGCCGTGAACGCAGCGCGACGCGCCTTCGCCTCGTGGGGGCGCAGCTCCGTCGACGACAGGCTCGCCGTGCTCAACGCCATCATCGCGGAGTATCAGAAACGCGCAGACGACCTCGCCGACGCCGTCACCGAGGAGATGGGTGCCCCCGCGGGACTGGCGCAGGCCGCCCAGGTACCGATCGGCCTCGGACACCTCATGACCGCCGCTGCGGCGCTGCCCGAGTACCGCTTCGCGGAGGATCGCCGAACCTCTCGAATCGTCAAGGAGCCCATCGGTGTCTGCGGATTCATCACGCCCTGGAACTGGCCGCTCAATCAGGTCATGTGCAAGGTGGCACCCGCGTTGGCCACCGGCTGCACGATGGTGTTGAAGCCGTCGGAGGTCGCTCCGTTCTCGGCCGCGATCGTCGCCGAGATCTTCGACGCCGCAGGCGTTCCCGCAGGCGTCTTCAATCTGGTCAACGGTGACGGACCCGGCGTCGGGTCGGCGTTGGCGGCCCACCCCGGCATCGACATGATCTCCTTCACCGGCAGCACCCGCGCGGGCATCGAGGTCGCGCGCACCGCAGCCCCGACCGTCAAGCGCGTCGCACAGGAACTCGGCGGCAAGAGCCCCAACATCATCCTCGACGACGACGACCTCGCACAGAACGTCGCCGGTGGCGTCGCATCGGTCATGCTCAACTCCGGACAGTCGTGCAACGCACCCACCCGCATGCTCGTCCCCAACTCGCGAATCGACGACGTCGTCGAGGCCGTGAAATCGGTCGAACCCTCACTGACAGTGGGAGATCCGACCAGCAAGGTGCGTCTCGGCCCGGTCGTCTCGGAACCGCAGTTCGAGAAGATCCAGGGCCTCATCGAGCGCGCGATCGACGACGGCGCCACCCCGGTCATCGGCGGTGCCGGCAGGCCTGACGATCTGCCGACCGGCTACTACGTGCGTCCGACCGTCTTCTCCGGCGTCACCAACGACATGGAGATCGCGCGGACCGAGGTGTTCGGGCCCGTGCTGGTCGTCATCGGCTACGACGACATCGACGAAGCACTCGAGATCGCCAACGACACCGAGTACGGTCTCGCGGGCTACGTGTCGGGCAAGGATCTCGACGAGGTGCGTCGGATCGGCGAGCGTATCCGCGCCGGATCGATCTCCCTCAACGGGGCGCAACTCGATCCGTCGGCACCGTTCGGCGGCTACAAGCAGAGCGGCAACGGCCGCGAGTGGAGCGACTACGCATTCGACGAGTTCCTCGAGGTGAAGTCGCTCCTGGGCTACGACGCCCGAGCCTGCGTATCCGGATGGGTCACACGTGCCCATCCGGATACACTGCGGGCAACGAAGACTCGGTGACAGTCGCAGAGTAGGTCGACCCCGCGAGGAGCCCAGATGACCGTTGCCCGTGACATCGCCGACGTGATCGAACACCATATCGGCGGTGAGATCCCCGTGCATCTCACCGCATGGGACGGCAGCGTCGTCGGCCCGGACGACGCCCCGCACGTCGCCATCTACAGCCCCGACGCGCTGCGCCGAATCATCTGGCATCCAGGCGAACTCGGCGCAGCTCAGGCGTACGTCACCGGCGAGCTCGACGTTGTCGACGACCTCGACGACGCCCTCACCCATGTGTGGGAGGTCGCCGCCGCTCGCGGGCTCTCCGGTATCCGCCCATCACCGCGCGTACTTTTCGACGTCGCGCAACTGGCCCTCCGCTACCGACTTCTCGGCCTCCCCACAGCCCCGCCTGCCAGCCAGGCACGCGTGCGGGGACGCCTGCATTCCCGCGCTCGCGACCGCGCCGCGATCAGTCACCACTACGACCTGTCGAACGACTTCTACGAACTGATCCTCGACGAGCACATGGCGTACTCGAGCGCCTACTGGACGTCGGATCGCCCCGACTACACGCTGGCCGACGCACAGGCGGACAAACTCGATCGCGTCTGCCGCAAGGTGGGTCTGGATTCGGTTGCCGGACAGCGATTCCTGGACATCGGGTGCGGATGGGGATCGCTATCCCTGTATGCGGCAGAACATTTCGACGCACGAGTGGTCGGCGTGACCATCTCACGCGAACAGAAGGCGTTCATCGACGAGCGCATCGCGCAGCGTGGTCTGGCCGACCGCGTCGAGATCCGCGTGCAGGACTACCGCGAGATCCCCGACCCTCCGTTCGACGCCGTGGCGTCGTTGGAGATGGGCGAGCACGTCGGCGAGCAGAACTATGCGACATACGCACAGGTGTTGCGCGACAAGGTCATTCCCGGTGGACGTGTGTGCATTCAGCAGATGTCAAGGCCCGAGGGCAAGCATCCCGGCGGCGGCCCGTTCATCGAGTCGTTCATCGCACCCGACATGTACATGCGCCCCGTCGACCGAACCGTGCAGTACCTGGTCGATGCCGGACTCCGCGTCGACGACGTCGAGGAGATGGCCGAGCATTACGTTCGGACCGTCGACGTCTGGTACGACACCTTCGAGAAGAACTGGGCACGCGCCGTCGACCTGGTCGGCGATGAGATGGCCCGCGTGTGGCGGCTCTACCTCGTCGGCGGACGCATGGCCTTCCGCGACGGCCGCATGGGCGTCGAGCAGATCACGGCAACAAGGCCACGTTAGCCCTGTGCTTGCGTGACGTGCCCCTCGAGCCACCCGAGCGTCGTCGAGAGCACTTTATCCTGCTCTGGCTCGTTGAAGATCTCGTGGTAGAGATCGTCGAAGATGACGAGCGTCTTGTCGTCGGAGCCCGCGAGGCGTTCGACCATCTCGCTGCCTGCCGGGTTGGTCAGCCGGTCGGCTGAACCGTGCATCACGAGAAGTGGGATCGTCAGCGAGCCCACGCGGTCGGGGAAGCTCTGCATCGTCGACAGCATCTCCGCACCCAGCCGCGCCGGAATACGAGCGCGCGTCACGAGCGGATCGGCTTGGTACGCGGCAACGACATCGGGATCGCGAGAGACGGCCGTCGAATCCAGCGCGATGGTCGGCAGCCAGGGCGCGACCTTGCCGAGAACCTGGGAGACGGCGATGACCGGGCCCGGCATGTCGTCGCCGGGCATCACGGCGGCACCGGAGAGGATCAGTCCGTCGAGCTTGCCCTGATGGTCGAGTGCGTAGTCGAGCGCGATGCAGCCGCCCATGCTGTGTCCGAGCAGATAGGTGGGCAGTCCGTCGATCGCGGTCTGCGTGACAACGGTGTCGAGGTCGTCACTGAATTGCTTGAATGACTTGATACGCAACCGTTTTCCGCCGGACCGGCCGTGCCCGAGGTGGTCGGGTATCGCAACGGAGAAACCGGCGTCGGTGAACACCTTCGCGACGTGCGAGTACCGCCCGCCGTGCTCGCCGAGGCCATGTGCGATGACGACGAGAGCGCGCGGGTTCGCGGGCGTGAGGGTTGTGTAGAAGATCTGCTCGCCGTGCTTGCCGGAGAAGGTGCGCTCTTCGGTCGTGACGCCAGGTGTGCCGTCTACGCTGTCAGCCATTGGGCCATTATGGCTTACCGCGCGGCCGGATCAGCAAGTTCGGGCCAAGCTCCACCCGGGCACGTCAACCACCGATCCGCGTCAGACGCCGACCCCGACGAACTTCTCCGATGCCGTCCAGAGCCCGTCGATGAGGTCTTGCCGGTGTGCCTGCTTGTTCTCCCGACCGTTGGGCTTGAGCCGGTCGAAGTAGACGCCGTTGATCTCCGGGTCCGCACCACGACGTGCCAGAGCGACGAGTGGCTGCGCGCCCTGCTCAGGGGTGATGGTGCCGAACCGCTTGAGGGGTGTGCGGTAGAACAGTCCGACGAAGGCAGAGTCGCGACCGAAGCTGCTGGCGACCACACCGGGGTGTACGGCAGCCGAGACGATCCCGTCGTCACGCCACCGATCGGCGATACCCCTGGTGAACATGATGTTCTCCAATTTGCTTGTCCCGTAACACCGTAACTCGATCGTGCGTCGTCGCTCGAAGTCCAGGTCGGTGAGATCCACGCTGCCCGCAAGGTTGCCGAAGCTCGAGGTGTTGACCACCAGCGCGCCACCATCGGCGGCCAACTGCTCCTTGAGCAGGTTCGTCAGGAGAAACCCGCTGAGGTGATTGATCTGGAAGTTCGGCTCGTGTCCGTCCGCCGTCTTCTGTGCCGGCGCGAACGTGCCGCCCGCGTTGTTGAGCAGCACATCGATGGAATCGACCCGAGCGGCGATGTCGCCGGCCAGAGCGCGTACCTCGTCGAAGCGCGCATAGTCGGCGGTGAACGCGGTCGCACCCACCTCTGCCGCCACAGCCTTCGTCTTCTCCTCCGACCTCCCGACGATGATCAGGTCGACGTCGGGTCCGGCGAGCTCGCGTGCGGCGACAGCTCCTATTCCGTCGCTGGCGCCGGTGATCACGATCGTCCGTGTGTCTGCCACTGAGGTCCCCCGCTTCGTGTCATCGGGCGTCGTGCCCGAACCGTTCTCATCAGGTCTACACGGTGTCGGGTCAAGACGGCGTCGGGCCTGGTCCCCTCGCCCGCGGGGCACGCCGAGCACGCATCACTCGCGCCAGAACCCCGCTTCTTCCAGCAACTCGACGGCGCGATGACCCCCGCGCAGGAAGTGCCCCTCGATCAGCGTGCGAACGATGCCCGGCGAACGGCCACGCAGAGCGTCGAGGATCTCGCGATGATCACGCATCGACGAGGCCACCGCGTCGGGGTGCGAGTCGAAGAACCCCGACGGAATTGCCCTGCTGAGCAGCCGAAGCTCCGCGATCAGCCGCCGTGATGAGGACGCCTTGTTGATCACCCGATGGAAGTGCGAGTTCAAAGCTTCGAGTTCGATGAGATCGGCGGTCGATTCCATCTGTGCGGCAAGGTTGTCGAGAGTCTCGAAGTCGTCGACGGAGAGGTTCATCGCAGCGCGCTCGGCGGCAAGGCCCGAGATCACGCCGAGCATCCAGTAGTGGTCGCGGATGTCCTCGCGAGACAGATCGGCGACGAACGCCCCGCGCCGCGGGATCGTCTCGATGATGCCTTCGCCCGCCAACGAGATCAGCGCCTCCCGGACGGGCAGTTTGCTCATACCCAAGTGGTCGGCGAGCGCATCCTGGTCGATCTTGGCGCCCCGACGTAACTCACCGGCGAAGACGAGGCCCCTGATCGCACGGGCCGCCGCCTCCTTGCGCACCGACGTCGCCACGTCGGACTTCTCGGCGGAGTTCACGGTCATTCGTCGATGCTATCGCCCAGTCGACGTCGCAAGCGCCTCGAATTATCATCTTCGACGCTCCGCGCGGACGTAGAAAGTGTCTTAGCTGTCGATATGCAAGACCTCTTGGTGCGATCTGCTTGTATTTGATAATTTTCACCCCATGACCACCGCAACCGATCAACCGACGCCCGAGGTCGACGCCGACGATTTCGAGCAGATCCGCCAACTGGTCCACGACTTCATCCGCACCAGGGTCGTGCCCCGCGAAACCGAGATCATGCAGTCCAACGAGGTACCGGCCGATCTGCGTGCACAAGCCGCGGAGATGGGATTGTTCGGATATGCGATTCCGCAGGAATGGGGTGGCCTCGGACTCGACCTGACCCAAGATGTCGAGCTGGCAATGGAGTTCGGGTACACCAGCTTGGCGTTGCGGTCGATGTTCGGCACCAACAACGGCATCGCAGGTCAGGTGCTCGTCAACTTCGGCACCGACGAACAGAAGAAGCAATGGCTCGAGCGCATCGCGTCGGGTGAGGTGGTCGCGTCCTTCGCACTGACAGAACCGGGGGCGGGCTCCAATCCGGCGGGGTTGCGCACCAAGGCAACGCGCGACGGGCAGGAATGGGTGATCGACGGCCAGAAGCGCTTCATCACCAATGCGCCGATCGCCGACCTCTTTGTCGTCTTCGCGCGCACCCGCCCCGCCGACGAGTCGGGCACCGGGATAGCCGTATTCCTCGTTCCCGCAGACACTCCCGGCGTCGAGGTCGGTACCAAGGACGCCAAGATGGGCCAGGAGGGCGCGTGGACGGCCGACGTCACCTTCGACGGGGTGCGCGTACCTTCGTCGGCGCTTGTCGGTGGCGATGAGGAGAAGGGCTACAAGGCTGCGATGACGTCGCTGGCCCGCGGTCGTGTGCACATCGCCGCACTGTCGGTGGGGCAGGCGCAGCGCGCACTCGACGAATCGGTTGCCTATGCCGCGAACGCCACACAGGGCGGAAAGGCCATCGGCTCTTTCCAATTGGTGCAGGCGATGCTCGCAGACCAGCAGACCGGAGTGATGGCCGGACGGGCGCTGGTCCGCGAGGCCGCCGCCAAGTACGTCTCCGGAGAGGATCGACGCATCGGACCGTCGGCGGCAAAACTGTTCTGCACGGAGATGGTGGGCAAGGTCGCCGATCTCGCCGTGCAGATCCACGGCGGAACCGGCTACATGCGCGAGGTACCTGTCGAACGTATCTACCGCGACGTGCGCCTGCTCCGCCTGTACGAGGGCACCAGTGAGATCCAACGACTCATCATCGGCGGCAACCTGATTCGCGCCGCAACGACGTAAACGCGGCCACCAACCACACATCCACCCGTCCCGAGAACAGGACAACTTCGCCATGCCAGGACCGCTCCTGAACGATCAGACCGCCGTGATCACCGGCGCCGCACAGGGAATCGGCTTCGCCATCGCGCAGCTCTTCGTCGACGAAGGTGCCCGCGTCGTGATCGGCGACGTCAATGCGGAAGCCGCCGACAAGGCAGCCGCACAACTCGGCGGCTCCGAGCGTGCGATCGGCGTGCGGTGCGATGTCACCGACAGCGACGACGTCGACGCGTTACTCGCCGCAGCCGCAGACGCTTTCGGCCCCGTCGACGTCATGGTGAACAATGCCGGGATCACTCGCGACGCCACCATGCGCACCATGACCGAAGACCAGTTCGACCAGGTCATCAACGTGCATCTGAAGGGCACCTGGAACGGCACGCGCAAAGCCGCGGCGATCATGCGCGAACGCAAGAGCGGCGCCATCGTCAACCTGTCGTCGCTGTCGGGCAAGGTCGGCATTGTCGGGCAGACCAACTACTCCGCGGCCAAGGCCGGCATCGTCGGGATGACCAAGGCCGCCGCGAAAGAGATGGCGCACCACGGGGTTCGAGTCAACGCCGTCGCGCCGGGCCTCATCCGCTCGGCCATGACCGAAGCCATGCCACAGAAGGCATGGGATCAGAAGATGGCCGAGATCCCGATGGGACGCGCGGGCGAGGTCAGCGAAGTCGCCACTGTGGCACTGTTTCTCGCGAGCCACCTCTCGTCGTATATGACCGGCACCGTCATGGAGGTCACCGGCGGGCGGTTCATGTGACCACCGGGCGCAGTCAGGTGTCTCGTCCGCTGGCAGGCGTTCGCGTCGTCGAGGTGTCGAGCTTCGTCGCATCGCCCCTGTGCGGCTTGACACTTGCGCAACTCGGCGCCGAGGTGATCCGGGTCGATCCGACCGGCGGTGCCGCCGACGTCCACCGCTGGCCGCTGACCGATGACGGCACCACCTCCATCTACTGGACCGGCCTCAACCGCGGCAAGAAGTCGATCACCGCCGACCTGCGATCACCCGACGGCCAGGAGTTGATTCGACGACTCGTCGTCGAATCAGGTTGTGGCGGTGGGATTCTGGTGACCAATGCGGCAGGCCGGGACTGGATGAGCCACGAGACGCTGGCAGCGCTGCGCAGCGACGTGATCACCGTGGAGCTGTGCGGACTTTCCGACGGCTCCCCCGCAGTCGACTACACGGTCAACGCGGGCATCGGCTTTCCGATGATCACCGGTCCGCTCGATCATGCGGGTCCGGTCAACCATGTACTCCCCGCGTGGGATGTGATCTGCGGACTCTATGCCGCCGTGTCACTCACCGCCGCGGTACGCAAACGCGAACACAGCGGCGACGGTAGCCGTATTCGGCTGGCGCTCGAGGACACCGCGTTGTCGATCGCCGGAACGCTTGGCTATCTGACCGAACCGCAGGTGAATTCGACGTCGCGGCCCGCCACGGGGAACGACGTCTACGGGACGTACGGCACCGACGTCACGACCGCGGACGGAGATCGATTCATGATCGTCGCCCTCACCGCACGCCACTTTCGCGACCTGGTGCGCATCACCGGAACCGACGGCGTCGTCGGCGCACTCGAACGCTCACTCGACGTCGACTTCACCACCGAGGCCGACCGCTTCACCCATCGCGACGTGTTGAACGCGCTGTTCCGCACGTGGTTTGCCAACCAGCCGACCGAGAGAGTCGCCGAGCTCCTCGAGGAGTCGTCGGTGCTCGCACAGCGCTACCGAACATTCGACGAGGTGGTGGCGTCCGGCGCGCTCGCGGCGAACCCACTGTTCACCGATCTCGACCAGCCCGGCGTCGGCACCTACCTCGCCGCGGGACTACCTGCAGGCTTCGACGGCGAACACTTCGCGGCAGGGCCCGCGCCAACACTCGGCGCCGACACGCCCACGTGGGCCGACGACCCCGACACCCCGTGACGCCGACAACCCCGTGACACCACCGACGACGTCTCCGGAATAACACCGCACCTCGGCAGGTTGACTGAACCAGTTGCTCAGATTTGAGCAAACAGCCGACCAGGAGGTTCCGATGCCCGCCATCACCGCCGACACCACAACACTGCCCCGCCTCACCGCGCCGGCACTCGAGGCAACCGAACGACCCGTGAAGTCACTGACCCGTGGCCCACGCGGATACGAGGGCGAAGGGTTTCCCGTGGTCAGAGCCTTCGCAGGCGTTCCGGCAGCGGTCCTCGACCCATTCATCCACATGGATCAGATGGGCGAGGTCGACTACGAGCCGGGCGAACCGAAGGGCACCGACTGGCATCCGCACCGCGGCTTCGAGACCGTCACCTACATCATCGACGGCCGCTTCCAGCACCAGGACTCCACCGGTGGCGGCGGGTTGATCGAGAACGGCGCCACGCAGTGGATGACTGCCGGTGCCGGCATCCTGCACATCGAGACCCCACCGGCCGAGTTGGTCGAGTCCGGCGGCCTGTTCCACGGCATCCAGCTCTGGGTGAACCTGCCGGCCAAGGACAAGTTCCTCACACCGCGCTACCAGAACCTCGAAGCCGGGAACGTCGCGCTCGTCGCCTCGCCCGACGGTGGCGCACTCGTCCGCATCATCGCCGGTGAGCTCGACGGCCACGCCGGGCCGGGTGCCACACACACGCCGATCACGGTGGCGCACGCGACCGTCGCGCCGGGTGCATCCGTGTCGGTGCCGTGGCGTGAGGACTTCAACGCCCTCGCCTACGTCCTGTCCGGACGTGGCACCGTCGGCCCAGATGCGCGTCCGATCGAGCAGGGTCAACTCGCCGTATTCGGCAAGGGTGACCGTCTGACTGTCGCCGCCGATGCCGGACAGGACAGCAACCGCCCCGCCCTCGAGGTCCTCCTTCTCGGCGGGCAACCGATTCGCGAACCCGTCGCACACTACGGTCCGTTCGTGATGAACACCCGCGAGCAACTGATCGAAGCCATCGAAGACTTCCAGGCCGGTCGTCTCGGCGTCATTCCGCCGGATGCGATCATGCCGCACACCAGCACTCGATGACCGCCAACCCCTCGATCCAGAAGGTCGCCGCGTCGAAATCCCAGGCGTGGCGGCTCTTCATCGAGACCAGCGCCCGACTCCAGACCACGCTCGACGACGAACTCCGTGCTCACTGCCGAATGTCGTTGGCGGACTATCACGTTCTGTTGATCCTCCACGAATGCCCCGGTGGCCGTGCACGAATGCGCGACCTCTCCCACCGCATGGTGTTCTCGACGTCGCGTCTGTCCTACCAGATCGACGCGATGGTCCGACGCGGCTGGCTTCGTCGCGAGGCGGCCCCGGAGGACAAACGCGGCAGCTACGCGGTACTGACCGACGACGGACGCACGGCGTTCGCGGCGGCGGCACGCGACCACGGTGCGGCCGTCGACAGGTTGTTCACCTCCGCGCTGTCGGATTCCGAGGCAAGCGGACTCGCCGACCTCATGGAGACACTGACCAGTCACCTCGACGCCGAAACTCCCCTCACCCCAAGCACATCCGCGAACCGAGCGAAATGACGACATCATGACCGACACGCAGACCCCACAGATCACCGACGTCGCCCGCTGCCGCCTCATCCGCGCAGCCGACCGCCACATGTGGAACGACGAGGCCATCGACTCGCGGCAATCCTTTCCTGCCACGGGCAGTTTCGACCTGGCGGCCAACGCGCACGGAATGCTGCTGGTCCACAACGACGACATCGTCGACGCGGGCGCAGGCTTCGACACCCATCAGCATCGCGACGCAGAGATCGTCACGTGGGTCGTCGAAGGCGCTCTGCACCACAGAGACTCGCAGGGTAGCGAAGGTGTTCTCACACCCGGCGTCGTGCAGAGCATGTCTGCCGGATCGGGAATCCGGCATTCCGAACGCAACGCGTCGACGCGCGCCGAGAACCAGCGGCTGCGCGTCGTGCAGATGTGGATCGCACCCGAGTATTCGGGCGGCACACCGAGTTACGCGGAAGCGAGCGTCAACGAGGCGCTAGCCGACGGCGGGCTGGTCACCATCGTGTCGGGACTCGACCGCGACGCGGGCGGGCAGGCGTTGTCGGTCGGCAACAGCTACGTCGCGCTGCATGCGGCGCGCCTACTCCCCGACCGCCCGGTCACCCTGCCGTCTGCACCGTTCGGGCACCTGTTCGTGGTCTCCGGCACCGTCACGGTGTCGGGCCTGCCGAGCGACGAGACAGCCGACGACCACCTCACGCTCGATGAGGGCGACGCGCTGCGTACCGCGGGCACCGCCGCACTGACCGTCGCCGCAGACGCGCCGGCCGAGATCCTCTTCTGGGAAATGCACACGTCGTTCGACGCCGCGCGCGCCTGACCGCTCGACGAACGCGATCAGAGTTGTGGCGCAACCGCTGTGGAGATCAGCTCGAGATGCTCGAGATCGTCAAGGTCGAGCATCTGCAGATACAACCTGGTGACTCCGATGGCCCGGTAGGACTCGATCTTCTCGACGACCTGATCGGGCGTACCAGCGAGTCCGTTCTCCCGGAGCTCGCCGACCTCGCGCCCGATTGCGTCGGCACGTCGTGTGACGTCTGCATCGCTTTTGCCCACGCAGATCGTCAACGCTGCCGAATACGTGAGTTCGTCGGGTCCGCGACCCGCCGCCGTGCACGCATCGCGCACGACGTCGAATTGCGCTGCGACGACGTCGGTCTTCGCGAACGGCACGTTGAACTCGTCGGCAAACTGCGCGGCCAACGCGGGGGTGCGCTTCTTGCCCATACCGCCGATGATGATCGGGGGTCGCGGTGACTGCACCGGCTTCGGCAACGCGGGTGAGTTGCTGACCTGAAAGTGCTTGCCGCGGTAGTCGAAGAGATCGCCTACCGGCGTCGACCACAGCCCGGTGATGATCTCGAGGTTCTCGGTCAGCTTCTCGAAGCGTTCTCCGAGCGGCGGGAACGGAATCGCATACGCCTCATGCTCCTCGGCGAACCATCCTGCCCCTAGTCCGAATTCGATTCGGCCACCGCTCATTTCATCGGCCTGCGCAACCTGGATCGCAAGCTGACCGGGGTGGCGGAACGTCGCCGACGTCACCAGGGTGCCGAGACGGATCGTCGAGGTCTCCCGACCGAGCGCCGCCAACGTGAGCCACGCATCGGTCGGCCCCGGGAGCCCCTCGGTGTTCATCGCCAGGTAGTGATCGGATCGGAAGAATGCGTCGTAGCCGAGGTCTTCGCTCGCCCGCGCGACGCGGAGCAGCGTCTCGTATGTGGCGCCCTGCTGAGGTTCGGTGAAGATTCGCAAGTCCATGGAATTCAACCTACGCGTCGCGAACTCGGGTCTGTCCGGCGTGCCGTCCGCTCTGGGGACGCGTCACGCCTACGGCGTGATCTGGCCCGCGGGCACCAGCGACGGCTCGTCGACGGTCGACAGCGTGAGGACGGCCTCGACGATCGCGTCCTGCGTCTCGATCTGCGCTTCGAGCCTTCGCAACCGGAATGCGACGTCGTGCTCGGCGAGGTCGCCGGTGATATCGACGGCTGCCACCAGGTAGAACTCCATCGGGCCGACGTACTCCGCATGCAGATAGGTGACCCGATCGATGTCGGCCATGTCGAGCAGACGAACGAGGATGGCGTCGCGAATCGGCGCCATGGCCTCCTGGCCGAGGAGAAACTCGCTGTTGCGTCGGATCAGGAAGATGGCGATGAAGCCCAACAGCAGACCGACGAGGATCGATCCGAGCGCATCCCAGACTGCGTTGCCGGTGATCTGATGCAGCGCCATGCCCGCAGCAGCGATCGCGAGTCCGACGAGTGCCGCGGAGTCTTCGGCGAACACTGCTCGCAGAGTGGTATTCGACGTCCGGCTGACAAATCGAAGCGGGTGCATCGACATCCGACGTCCGCCCGCCTTGGCCTGGCGAACCGACTGTACGAACGAAATACCTTCCAGCACTGCCGAGATCGCAAGGACTATGTAGCCGACGAGATAGTTGGTGTCTTCTTCCGGGTGGACGAGCGCGGTGATGCCGTTGACCACCGACACGGCAGCGCCGACTGCGAACAATCCGAACGCCGCGAACATCGACCAGATGTAGGTTTCCCTGCCGTGCCCGAACGGGTGACTTCTTGTCCTGCCACGATTTCCGCGGCGCTCGGCGATGAGCAGAAAGATCTCGTTTCCCGAGTCCGCCCAGGAGTGCATGGCCTCAGCCGTCATCGACGCCGATCCCGTGACGATCGCAGCAATCGTCTTGGCAATGGCGACCGCAACATTCGCGACGAATGCGATGACGACGGTCGTCATCGAATCCTGATCGTTGATGGGGGTGACGAGTTGCTCATCGGTCCGCGGCACTTCCGTGTCAGCCATGATCCGATCGTCTCACGGCATGCGGGTGCCGACACTCGATCCGGACACGCCCTCGCCGAGAAAATGACCGCGCGGCGCACCCAGCCGAAGGTGCACCGCGCGGTCGTCGAATCCAGACTCGGGTGAGAGGTTATCCGAGGCTGAAGGGCTTTCCGTAGAACGTCACGATCTGTTCTGCGTTGGGTGTGTTTACATACACGTCGGCAAACGAGCGAGCCTGCGCATAGCCTGCGCAGCCGTTGATCCCGATCTGCTCGTCGGTGTAGCTGAGCTTCGCGTGGTTGGTGGCCTTGTACCCGACCTTGTTGCTCAGCTTCTGGTTGCCGAAGTCGTCGGCGGACTCGACCGTGTTCACGTAGTAGGCGATCGCCTGGCCCGGACCGACCGACAGCGAGGTTCCGGCACCGGCCGTTGCCGAAGTGATTGAGGGCGGGCTATCGATATTCGCACCCGGCTTGCCGGATGCAGCACCGTTGCCGCTACCACTGACACCGGAGATGTTGACCTGGCAGCCAACGATGTAACCCGCCCTGATCTTGATGTTCTTGGCGTCCTTGCTGGTCTTGACTGCGTAGGTAGCCGACACCCATGCGTTGCGGTGTAGCGGAGTTCCGCCGAGGGACGGGTTGATGTTGGCCCTCTCGTTACTCCTCGTCACCGACACGACGGTGCCGTCGCCCAGGGTCTGCTGGTCGGTCTGCGAAGGGAGCGCGACGTGGACGTCCGCGTGTGCGATGGCCGGTGCCATCAGTGCGGCGACTGTTGTCAATGCCGCGGGCGCGCCGATCGTGACGAGCCGCTTCAAGCTGATATTCATTTCTTCCTCGTATGTCGTCAGTCGTTCAGGGAGGTGTCAGCCGATGGAGAAGGGCTTGCCATAGAGATTGATCTTCTGATGATCGCTACCCGTGGTCTCGACGACCACGTACGAGCGAGCCTGCGCGTAGCCTGCGCAGTTGTTGATGTTCAGCTGCGTGCGGTCCCAGTTGAAGTAGTACGTGCCCTTTTTCTCGATGTCCTTGTAATCGAGCTGAGCGAACACCACCTGGCCGGGCGTCAGCGGAATGCTGAGGCTGCCCGAACCCGATACCGCGCCGGCGCTGAGCAGGTTGAGTGTTCCGGTGGCGCCGACCGTCATCGATCCGACGTTCACCTGGCAACCGACGATGTAGCCCACCGAGAGCGTCGCCGCGGCGCCGTCCGTCGACACGCCGCCGGTGCCCGGGTAGGTGGCCTCGCCGTTCGAACCGACACCGTTGTTCGGCCCAGCCTTGGAGTCCTTCAAGCCCGGCGCCTTGAGAACAACGCTTCCGCTCACCCACGCGGTGCGGCCAAGGCCGTTTGCCGCAAGAGACGGCGAGATCTGTGCAGATTCAGAGGTGCGGGTCAGTGTCAGCCCGTCGCCGTTGGCCGTTCCTCCCGGCAAACGAACGAAGGCGTCGCCGTGTGCGGGAGCCGCGGCCAGGCCGACGGCGGTCGCGACGGCACCGATGGCCAGTGCGCCGACGGCACCCCGTCGCATCCGTGACTCGTTGGTGGTCATGTAGTCCCCTCAAGATGAATTCATTGCTCGGCTCGCTCGCTCCGCGCGCTGCGCCGGTCGTCGCCCCAGCGGCAACTCCGCGCGAACTGTACTGAGATGACGGAGAACAAAACGTGAACAAAGTGCGGCCACACGGCGGCGCGTTGACCAATTTGTGATCTTCGAATCCGTTGCACGACAGGATGTTTCGTTTTGTACCGTTTGCACTGCCAAATATCGGACATAAGCGACGCTTGCTGATCGTCCTCAAATGAGTGCAAGCTTCGCGATACCAAATCGAGGTTCGTCCGGTTAGTGTTTGCGAGTGAGCTCCGACGTTTCCGACCACCGAATGCGGCAGTGGCTGCTCTCCGATATCTCACCGGAGCCCGCAGGCCTCATGGGACCGCACCGCATTCCGAGCGAAGAATCGCACACACACCGGTGGTGGCAGGTGATGTGCCTGACCGGCGTCGACTATTTCTCGACGCTCGGCTACCAGCCGGGCATCGCTGCGCTCGCAGCGGGACCCGTCGCCCCTGTCGCGACATTGGTGCTGGTCGCGCTGACGCTCTTCGGCGCGCTTCCCGTCTATCGGTATGTCGCCGCGAAATCGCCCAAGGGCGAGGGCTCGATCGCGATGCTCGAACGGCTGCTCCCCAAGTGGGGCGGAAAGATCTTCGTTCTCGTCCTCCTCGGCTTCGCGGCAACCGACTTCCTGATCACGATGACGTTGTCGGCCGCGGACGCGACCGCCCACTTCGTCGAGAATCCCCTTGTGCCACGGGGCTTCTCCAACCACACGGTCCTGATCACACTGATCCTGCTCGCGCTGCTCGCCGCGGTGTTCCTGCGCGGCTTCACCGAGGCGATCACCATCGCGGTCGTCTTGGTCGTCGTGTATCTGAGTCTCAACGTTGTCGTGATCGCGACCGCGCTGTGGCACATCGTCGAAGCTCCACATCTCGTCATCGACTGGCAGTCGGCGATGTTCACCGAGCACGGCAATCCGTGGATGGTGGCCGCGATCGCCGTTCTCGTGTTTCCCAAGCTGGCGCTGGGATTGTCGGGCTTCGAGACGGGCGTCGCGGTCATGCCGCAGGTCGACGGCTCACCGGCCGATCCACCCGATCATCCGATCACCCGCATCCGTGGCACTCGACGCCTCCTCACCACATCGGCACTGATCATGAGTGTCTTCCTCATCTCGAGCAGTCTGGTGTGCACCATCCTCATACCCGAGAACGAGTTCCAGCCCGGCGGCAAGGCCAACGGTCGTGCGCTCGCCTACCTCGGACACGACTACCTCGGCAGCGGTTTCGGCACCGTCTACGACATCAGCACCATCCTCATCCTCTGGTTCGCCGGGGCGTCGGCGATGGCCGGTCTGCTCAACCTGGTGCCGCGCTACCTGCCGCGCTACGGCATGGCTCCGGACTGGGCGCGCGCCACCCGCCCGCTGGTCGTCGTCTTCGCACTCATCGCCTTCGGCGTCACCATCTATTTCGACGCCAACGTCGACAAACAGGGCGGCGCATACGCCACCGGCGTACTGGTTCTGATGACGTCCGCTGCCATCGCGGTCACACTCTCGGTGCGCAAACGCAGGATTCGACGACTGACGCTGATGTTCACCACGATTTCGGTGATCTTCATCTACACCACCGTCGCGAATATCATCGAACGCCCCGAGGGTGTGCAGGTGGCAGCATTCTTCATCGCGGCCATCCTGATCGTGTCGTTTGCTTCCCGAATCAACCGATCGTTCGAATTGCGAAGTGGCATCATCACTTTCGACGAGACAGCACAACGCATCATCGACGAGGCAGCGGCCTCCGGGGAGATACAGATCGTCACCCACGACCCCGACGAACGGTCGCTGCACGAATACCACGACAAAGAACTGCAGCAACGCGCCGAAAGCCACATTCCCGACGCCGATCAGATCGTGTTCCTCGAAGTCAACGTGACCGACTCGTCGGAATTCGCCACCGACCTCCTGATCCACGGACGCTACCGCGAAGGTGGATACCGGATCCTCTGGGTTGATTCGGCGGCGGTGCCCAATACGATCGCGGCCACGTTGTTGGCCATCCGCGAACGGACCGGAATCGTTCCCAACGTGTACTTCGAGTGGAGCGAGACCAACCCGCTGCTCAACCTCCTCCGGTTCTTGTTCATCGGTGAAGGCGAGGTTGCGGCGGTCACGCGAGAGGTCGTCCGACGGGCCGAGCCGGAAATCAGCCAACGACCGGTCGTACACGTCGGCTGACTCCCCGACACCAACATCTCAGTGCCCGGCCCATGACGATTGTCATGGGCGAAACATGACATCTGCTCTGTGTGTGGACGCCCGCGCGGGGCGACTCTTGATGTCATGAACAACACCGACCCCACCGCGATTCGCACATCGGCGCCAACACACACCGTGCCGGCACTCGTCATCGACGGTGTCACGAAGACCTTCCGCAGCGGCAACGGTTCTCAGGTCACCGCCGTCGACGACCTCAGCCTGACGATCCGCCAGGGCGAGGTCGTGGCCTTCCTCGGGCCGAACGGCGCAGGCAAGACCACGACACTCGACATGGTTCTCGGCCTGACACAACCGGATTCGGGCACCGTCGAGGTCTATGGCTTGTCGGCCAGGAAGGCCGCACGGACAGGTAGGGTCGCCGCGGTTCTGCAGAGCGGCGGTCTGCTCCCCGATTTCACGGTCGAAGAGACCATGCGCATCGTCGCGGATCTACACGGGCGCACGCGCGACGTCGAATCAGCAATGGCTCGCGCCGGCATCTCGGACATCGCCGGGCGCAAGGTTTCCCGGTGCTCGGGTGGCGAGCAGCAACGCCTCAAGTTCGCGTTGGCGACGCTGCCCGACCCAGACCTCATCGTGCTCGACGAGCCGACCGCCGGAATGGATGTGGAGTCACGACGCACCTTCTGGTCGGCGATTCGTGCGGATGCCGGTGCCGGTCGCACCGTCGTCTTCGCCACTCACTACCTCGAGGAGGCCGACGACTTCGCCGACCGCATCGTGATGGTCTCGCACGGACGCGTCGTTGCCGACGGTTCGACCGCCGAGATCCGCAATGTCGCCAGCCGACGGGTGGTGTCGGCAATCGTCGACGACACCGGTATCGCCGCAGTGGGTGCGGCCATTCCCGATCTTGAGGTGGTCGAGCGTCGAGGCGGACGAATCTATCTGTCCGCCAGCGATTCCGATGCACTCGCGAGGTTTCTGCTGACCGCGACCGACGCTCGTGAGCTCGAGGTCGCGACCCACAACCTCGAAGACGCTTTCATCGCGCTCACCACCGACTGACCACCACGAACCTCACAGCCGCCCAACCCCAGCACACCGAAAGGCTCCCACCATGAACGTGCATACTGCCGACGCACCGAGAACGACCGGATCGGACTCCCTTCGCGGGTTCTTCGCCTCACCCACCTATCTCCGGCTCGACATCCGTCGCGTCATGCGCAATCGTCGCGCGATGATCTTCACCGTCGCGATGCCAGCCCTGCTCTACCTGGTCTTCGGTGCAACCCAGAAGACAAGCGATGCAGTGGGATCCGGCAACGTCGCCTTCTACGTCCTCATCGGCATGGCCGTCTACGGAGCGATCCTGGCCGCAGCCACGAACGCCGCATCGGTCGCGATCGAACAGCAAGCCGGGTGGACCAGAACGCTCATGATGACGCCGCTACAACCCGCGGGCTACGTGGCGACGAAAATCGGTGTGGCCCTTGCGATGGGTGCACTGCCCATCGCGGTGCTCTGCATCGCGGGCATCGCCACCGGCGCACACGCACCCTTCGGTGTCTGGATCGCGTGCCTGCTGCTCGGGTGGATCGGGGCGTCGGTGTTCGCGGCGTTCGGCCTGGCGGTCGGCAGCCTGATGCGGTCCGACGGTGCGATGCAGGTGATGGGTGGCGTACTGGCACTCCTCGCCTTCGCGGGCAACGTCTTCGTCCCACTCAAGGGAACCATGCTGACCATCTCCCAGTTCACGCCGATGTTCGGGGTCGTGACGTTGGCCCGCTACCCCCTCGACCACGGGGTGACCGTCTACGGCACGCACATCGGACTCTGGGTCGCCATCGCCAATCTGGTCTTCTGGGCCGCAGTGTTCTCGATCGCCGCCGCGGTCTTCTACAGTCGCAGTACACAGCGCCAGTGAGTCAGCGGGCCAGGGAGCCAGTGAGCCAGTAAGCCGACGACGGAACAGCAGGAGAACATCGCCCATGACGGTCGAGAGTGCGTGATGGCACAGCGGTTTGGCCTCAAGGCTGACGCGGTGGCACCCTGGCGCAATCTGCGCTGGGTGTTCACCGCTGTCTGGCTGATCTTTCTCGCCTACCCGATCGGCGCGGTGGCCACCTCCGATCACTCGCCCGCGACAAAGGCGATCGGATTCGCCCTCCTGACGCTGTTCGCGCTGTCCTACCTGTGGGCCAGCGTGTACCTGCTCACCGGCCGCTCAGCGACCGATCTGCGTGGCGTGCCCTTGTTCGTGCTGCTCGCGCTCCTGATGGTGGGGTTACTGCCGATCATCGGCGAGAACGCCTTCGGTGCAGCGCCATTCCTGATGGTCGTCGCCGCCTTCTGTTTTCCGACGCGGTGGGCGCTGATCTGCGTCGGCACCGTCGTCGTTGCGTCGGTTGCCGTCCCCCGTCTCTTCGGGTGGCACACCGATGCCAGCATCGTGCTCGTCCTGCTGGCCGTCGGACTGACCATGCTCGGATTTCGAGCCGTCGCGGTGCGCGAAGGAGAGCGCGAACGCGAGGAGGAACGTCGACGAGAACTCGACGCACGGCTGGCCGTCGTCGCAGAACGCGAGCGTGTGGCGCGCGACGTCCATGACATCCTCGGCCATTCGCTCACGGTCATCAGTGTGAAAACCGAACTCGCACAGCGGCTCGTCGAACTCGATCCGGAACGCGCGCAACGAGAACTGGGTGAGATCAATCAGTTGACACGCGATGCGCTCGCACAGGTGCGCACAACCGTCGGTCGCATGCGCACACCCGATCTGCCCGACACCATCGCCGGGGTCGACAGCGCGTTGCACGCGGCGGGCATCGCGGCCACGTTGCCAGAGCCGACCGTCGACACCGAACACGCCGAACTCTTCGCCTGGGTGCTGCGCGAGGCCGTCACCAATGTCGTCAGACACAGCGGAGCACAGCACTGCGAGGTGCTGATCGACGAATCGTCGATGTCCGTTCACGACGACGGTGCAGGCCTGGGCGACGCCGAGCACGGCAACGGGCTGCGCGGACTGCGCGAGCGCGTCGAATCTGCCGGCGGCACAGTACACTTCGACTCCGATCCAACGGGAACGACAGTGCGGGTACATATCTCATGACCGACTCGATCCGACTACTCCTCGCCGACGACCAGGCGCTCGTTCGGGGCGCGCTCGCCGCACTGCTCGACCTCGAACCCGATCTCGAGGTCGTCGCCCAGGTCGGCCGAGGCGACGAGGTGGTCGACGCCGCCCGCGAATCCGGCGCGCAGGTCTGCCTGCTCGACATCGAAATGCCCGGAGCCGACGGCATCGAGGCCGCTGCCGCGATTCGGACACACCTCCCGGACGTGCGCTCGTTGATCGTCACGACGTTCGGCCGCCCGGGCTACCTCCGTCGCGCGATCGACGCGGGAGCATCGGGATTCGTCGTGAAGGACACTCCCGCAGCCCAACTCGCCGATGCCGTCCGACGCGTGCATGCGGGACTGCGCGTCGTCGATCCGACGCTCGCGACGGAAAGCCTTGCCAGTGGCGACAATCCGTTGACGTCGCGCGAAACAGACGTGCTGCGTGCCGCGCTGTCCGGCGCGACGGTGGCGACGATCGCGGCGCAGGTCCACCTGTCCGCGGGCACCGTGCGCAACCACCTGTCGTCGGCCATCGGGAAAACCGGTGCGAGCACGCGCGGCGAGGCCGCGCATATCGCGCGTGATCGCGGCTGGATCTGACGTCTTCTGCGCGCAGAAAGTTGCACCCCACGGGCACCTCGCATGTACCGGTACGTACGAAGGCACCGAGAGGCGTAGCTTTCTGCGCGACGGTTCCCATCCGCGGTCCACACCTGCTCCGAATCGCTGGTGCTCATCCACCGACACACCGAACACTGGCAAGCAAAGAGCTTCACATGCGGAATACGGCCCGAATCGCATTGGGTGCACTGGTCGCAACGGCAGGCGCGGGAGCGATCGCATTCGCCGCGGCACCCGACGCCGCTGCCGCACCCACGATCTGTCCGGCTCTCCCAGGACAGAGCTCGACAATGCCTGGCTGCACAGCAGATTCCGGCCCCACAGGACTGAGCCTGGCGGTCGTCGACAGCGGCGGCACCGCGTCGTCCAAGGCAGACAACTACGCCGGTCCCGCAGCAATTGCGGTGGGGCCCAAGGCATCAGTGACGATGACGGGTATCAAACCGGGACTCGCGATCGGCATCGCCGGACCGGGTGCCACCGTCGTCGTCGACGGCAAGAACGGACCCACCTGCACCGGCGGCACCTCGTTCGCAGGTGACTTCCAAACCCTCAAAGGCTGCTGGAAGCCCTGAGACAGAACGCTTTTGACTCACCTATGACCGCCAACGCCCGGCGATGTTACAGGTGTAGCCCACGGAGATAGGAAGCCTGCCCGAGGTGCTTCGCGTCGTCGTCGACGATGCTGACCAATCGGACGCCGAGCGTCACGGGAGGATCCCATCGCGCGTCCACGATCCGGTCGAGGTCGGCGTCGTCGAGCGTCGTGAGGTAGGCGACCGATGCGTCGTGTGTGGCGTCGTAGTAGCCGAGCAACTGGTCGGGTTCGGCTACTACGCGTCGCGCATCCTCGGGCGACTGCCCGTAGCCGGTGGCCTCCTTGTCGAATGGCAGGGCGAAACTCTCGTACCAGCCATCTCTGATCCAGACCTGGTCGAAGTCGGCGACATCGGCGATCTGCGCGTCCTGGACTCGGGTGAGGTGCCAGATCAGCCAGGCAATGGTGTTGGCTCCCGGTGCCACCGTGAGACCCAGTCGCTCTTCGTCGATCCCGTCGAGGACACCGTGTACCCCGTCCTTGATGCGACCCAATCCGTCGAGGAGAACTTCCGAGGCGTTCATGCCAACCATTCGTACCCCTTTGGCCCGCGGTGCGCACAAACCTGGCGTGACCCGACGTGAGGCCGGACGATCAGCCGAGTGTCTGACAGCCATCACGTTTCCGCCCCCACCTCGCGGGCAAGCACGCCGCGACCCATCCGCTTCAACGCATTCGACATGAATTGCGTCGCCCACCAATCGCCGGGTCTGTGGCGTCACCCCGCGGATCGATCGTGGGACTACAACGCGCTCGACTACTGGGTCGAGTTGGCCCGCCTCCTGGAAACGGGCGGATTCGACGGCCTGTTCATCGCCGACGTACTCGGCACCTACGACGTCTACGCGGGCACGGACGAAGCCGCGATCAGGCAGGGCGCGCAGATTCCCGTCAACGACCCGCTGCTGCTGGTGTCGGCAATGGCTCACGCGACGGAGCACCTCGGCTTCGGGATCACCACGGGCACCGGATTCGAGCATCCGTATCCGTTCGCGCGCCGATTGTCGACGCTGGACCATCTGACCAAGGGCCGGATCGGCTGGAACGTGGTGACCGGCTACCTGCCGTCGGCCGCGCGCAACATGGGCGACGACGATCAGCTCGCGCACGACGACCGCTACGACCACGCCGACGAATACCTGACGGTGCTCTACAAGCTCTGGGAAGGCTCGTGGGAGCGCGACGCGGTACTCCGCGACCGCACCTCCGGCGTGTTCGCCGACCCGTCGAAAGTGCACCACGTCGGACACCGCGGTAAGCATTTCACCGTGCCGGGCATTCACCTGTCCGAGCCGTCGCCGCAGGGCTCGCCGGTCATCTACCAGGCGGGGGCCTCACCTCGCGGCCGACGCTTCGCCGCCCAGAACGCCGAAGCCATCTTCGTCGCGGCTCCCACCAAGCAGATCCTCCGCGACACCGTCGCCAAGATCCGCGACGAACTCGTCCTCGCAGGTCGTGATCCCTACGACGCACGGATCTACACGCTCCTGACGATCATCACCGACGCCACGCCGGAAGCCGCACGCGCGAAGGCGGCCGAGTATCAGCGACTGGCCAGTGACGAGGGCTCACTGGTGTTCATGTCGGGCTGGATGGGCATCGACCTCGCGTCGTATGACCTCGACGAACCGATCGGCAACGTGGCGAGCAACGCGATCCAGTCCGCGGTGGCCGCCTTCCAGCAGGCATCCGATACCGGCGAGCAGTGGCGGGTGCGCGACATCGCGGCGTGGGGCGGCATCGGCGGAATGGGTCCGGTGCTGATCGGGTCGGGCGACGAGGTTGCATCGGCCCTCTTGGACTGGGCCGCCGAGACCGACGTCGACGGCTTCAACCTCGCGTATGCGGTGACGCCCGGCACCTTCTCCGACGTCATCACCCACGTGGTGCCCGCTCTGGAGCGGCGAGGCGCCTACGAGCGGGAGTACGTGCCGGGTACGTTGCGCAACAAGCTGTTCGGACGCGGTGACCTGCTTCCGGAGAACCACCGCGGAGCGTCGTACCGCGTCGGGGGCACGGGATCGACCATCGACGACTCGGTCCGTGACGTGGCGGCACGAGTCGACGCCGTCGGCGCCACACCGAGCTGACTCGCCGCCTATTGTGGCGGGGTGAGTCGCGATCCCGGACCCCACCGCACACACGTCGGACACTCGCACAGCCATTCGCTGTCGGAGATCCCGGCGGCCTTGTCTCCGTTCGCGAAACGATTCGTCGTCGTCACGCTGACGATCGCCGGAATCGCCGTCATCGTCGGCATGGTGCTGCTGTGGCCGTCGGGCGGGAGCCATCCGATTCCGCCGCAGTTCCGAGGCGCAGACGGCGGAGCGATCACGACGGTGTCGGGCAAAGTGGTCGGGCAATCGCGTGGCCCCTGCCTCAACCAACTCGTCGGAACGGCGCAGGATTCGCCCGATTTCGGCACAACGCCGACACCGAACGGCCCGTGCATCGAGAACACCGTCAAGCTCGAATCGGGAAGCGACTCAGGCAAATACACATTGCTCGAGATCCCGACGAATCGGGCGCAGGCCGGCAGCGGCCCGGACAGCGTCGCACCCGACCCCTCAACCCTCGACGAACCGCAGGCGGGCCAACCGTCGCTCTCGCCCGGCGACGCCATCCGGCTGAGCACGGTACCGGGCCCCGACGGCGCTCCGCGCTACACGTTCTTCGATTTCTCACGCGGGATACCGACACTGATCTGGGCGGTGCTCTTCGTCGGCGCGGTGGTCCTGGTTGCGGCCTGGCGTGGCTTGCGGTCGATCATCGGTCTCGTCTTCGCCTTCGCTGTCCTCGGCATCTTCACCCTGCCCGCGATTCTCGACGGTGAGTCGCCCGTCGCGGTGGCTGTGGTGTCCTCGGCCGCGATCCTGTTCGTCGTCTTGTATCTGGCGCACGGCATCAGCCTTCGGACGAGCTCGGCGCTCCTGGGCACGTTGAGCTCACTCGTGCTCGCAGGCGTGCTGAGCTGGCTGGCGATCAGGACCATGCACCTCACCGGATTGTCGGGCGACCAGACCACCAACCTGCAGGTCTACCAGGGCAGCATCTCGATCAGCGGCCTGCTGCTCGCCGGATTCATCATCGGCACCCTCGGCGTTCTCAACGACGTCACGATCACCCAGGCATCAGCGGCATTCGAACTCGCGGGCGCGGGAGAGCCGACGAGGCTCGCGACCTTCCGGGCCGCGATGCGCGTCGGCCGAGACCACATCGCGAGCACCGTCTACACCCTCGTCTTCGCGTACGCGGGCAGCGCGCTACCGCTGCTCCTACTGTTCTCGGTTGCGCGACAACCTTTCTCGTCGCTGCTGACCACCGACGCGGTCGCCGTCGAACTCGCCCGATCGTTCGTCGGCGGCATCGCCATCGCGCTGTCGGTGCCACTGACCACAGCGATCGCCGCCGCCCTCACCCATCCGACGCCGCGCGCGGTGGAGCCGGAGGTACACACGAAATCCCGCGCGGTGGAGCCGGAAGTAATCCCGACGCGCCGCGCTGCAGAACCCGAGACGCGCATTGCGCGTCGGGCTGCAGAACCCGAGCCGCGCTCGACGCCACGTTCGGCGGAGCCGGCTCGCACGACGTCCGGCGCGCCAGACGCCTCGGTGCGCGCAACCCGTCGTATCGAGAACGGGCGGCCCGTCAACGAGCGTCCCCCAACCGAGTCGGCACCCCGTGCCGCACCCCGCGAGGCACAGGAGCAACCGAGCCGCCACGACCGCGGCGTCGACCCTTCACCTCCGCGCACGGGTCGCCACTCCATGCCCGACTGACCCCTGCCGACCGGGCGCCTCAGACTGCCGACCGGGCGCCTCAGACCGCCGACTGTGCGCTCGAGACCGCCGACTGTGCGCCGTTCAGAGGGCGGGACACTTCCCCGCCGGAATCAACGTGAAGTTCCGGCCGAGCCAGTCGCCGACCTTGGTCAGCATCTTTGTGCCGTCCTCGAATGTTCCGCTGGTCGGACGAGCAGCCATCGAGACCGCGACCTCCCCCTGATCGGTCGCGATGAGGCCGAGCTGGCGCACCAGGTAACCGGGTGCCGCATCGGTGGCAGGCCCCCAGCCACCCTTCACCGCGGTGACCGCGTGCTGCTTGGGACCGAGATCAGCGATGCCCCACCGTTGATTCGGCGCCACCGAACCCATGTGGTCGAGGATGTTCTTGGTGTTCGGCATGCACGGCAGGTGCGCCCCAAAACGCGCCTGATCAGCCAGCGCCCACTGCGTATAGCCCGGATACGAACGTGGAGTGTCGATCTCCGAACTCACCCGAGTCGTCACATCATGGCCTTCGCGCAGCACCGCGGTCACCGCGTCGACCGACGCCCTGCCACCTCCGAGCGATCCCCAGAGGTCGCCAGCGGCGTCGTTGTCGGAGAAGGTGATCGCCTTGTCCTCCTTGGCGAGGATCGATGCACCGTTCTTGCGCTCGGCCGCCAGTGCGACGGGGACCTTGAAGGTCGACCACGCCCGCCCCGTCTTGAGCGACCCGAATGACTGTGCGGCGTCGGACCCGACGGGCACCAACGACACACCGATTTGGCCGGGAATCGACTTACGAATCGACTTCTGCGCAACCGCCCAGCTATCCGCGAGCCTCTTCGCCGGAGGCACCGGCGGACGCAACCACGTCGCAATCGGCTCGGGTAGTGGCGGCGGCCGGAACTGGGCAGGAGCCGCATGCGCGCTTCCTGCGCCGAGGACGATCGCCGTCACCGCGACGGCGATCAGCACGCAGAGTCGTTTGGAAATAGTCACATCTGTCCCTCTAGTCACTTGAGTAACAGACGTTACGGCTCGGCCGCGGCCGAAGCGACCCCGAGGGCGTCACAACTCGGTCACGCCCGGCCCGCGCTGAGGAACACCACCGTGCACGGGGCGTGGCGTGGCTGTCAGGAGGGCTGCCCGGCGCCCCTGCCCGACGCGACCGCGAGCCGCACCAGTTCGGCACCGGCAACAGCCCGCTCGAGTTCTTTCGCTCGCGCCACGTCGTCGGCGGCCGAGGGTGTCTGCCACACAGCGACCGGAGACAGAGCATCGTCGAGGAACAACTCGCGACACCGCCCACGTTGAATCTTGCCGCTCGACGTCGTCGGAATCGACTGCGGCTCGACGAGAAACACCGAATGAGGATCGACGCCGTATCGATCGGCAACCACAACACGCACGCTCTCGATGATCTCGGCGAGGGCGTCCGCATCGAGTGCGCCCACACCACCGTGGTCGATGTCCACCTCCTGGAGGATGACCAGTCGTTCGACCGCGCGCAATCCCGGCGTGAACGCGAACGCCGCGCCACGACCGGATATCAGGGATGCGTGGCAACCCTGCACGGTGAGTTCGATGTCGTTGGGATAGTGATTGCCACCGCGGATGACGACGAGGTCTTTGCACCGACCGGTGACGAACAACTCGCCGTCACGCAGAAACCCGAGGTCGCCGGTGCGCAGGAACGGCCCTGCCCCGGTGTCGGTGGTCGACGCGCCGAAAGTGTGCTCCGTCTCCTCGGGTCGGCGCCAATATCCCGCCCCGACACTCGTTCCCGCACACCAGATCTCGCCGACGTTTCCCTCTCCGCACTGCACGCGCGTCACCGGGTCGACGATCACCACCTCGCCGGCGCGTGGCTCGCCACACCCGACAACCGTCATCGCTCCCGCCGGGTCGTCGCGCTCGACGACTCTGTCTTCGGCGAGCGCCTCACGATCGAGATGCACCGCGCGAGGCTGCGCCGAACCGGGCCGACCGGAAACGAGAAGCGTCGCTTCAGCCAAGCCGTAGACCGCAGAAAATGCCTCGCGTGCGAATCCCGCGGGCGCGAAGGCTTCCGCGAACCGCTGTAGCGTTGCCTCCTGTACGGGTTCAGCGCCATTCATCGCGGTGTGCAGCCTCGAAAGATCAAGTGCTGCACGTTCTTCAGAGGTGCTGTGCTCGACGCACAACTCGTAGGCGAAATTGGGCGCCACAGTGTAGGTCGCGGCACACGAGGAGAGTAGTTCCATCCATGCCATCGGCCGTTTGATGAACGCCGTCGGCGACATGAAATGTGCTGTGCAGCCGAGATAGATCATGGACAGCACCCCACCGATCAACCCCATGTCGTGATGAGACGGGAGCCAAAAGGCGCCGACGTCGGAGTCTGTGCCACCCCACGACGATCGGATCGCCTCCATGTTCCGCATCAGGTTGTCATGTTTGAGGACAACGCCTTTCGGCGTCGTGGTCGATCCGGACGTGTACTGGATCATCGCGACTGTCGTCGCGTCGATGTTCGGCGCGACCCAGTCGTCGGCATCCGCCGAGACCACATCCATCAGACCCCAGGTGAGATCGCCGCCCTCGCCGAGCGTGTCGAGCATCGTCTTGATGGCCGGCTGCGTCTCCGACACTCCCAGCGCGAAACGTGCACGCGCATCCGGTACGACCGAAGACAGTCGCGGAGCCAATCGCTCGTGCACCGGAACCGCGACCGCGCCGGCATAGACACATCCGAAAAAGCCTGCGATATGGTCCAATCCAGGTCGACAGAGCGCCAGTACGCGCTCGCCTGCCGCACCCTTGCTCTGCAACTCGGCAGCGATCGCGCGCGCCCTGCTATCCAGATCACGGTAGGTCAGCACACTCGCATTCTCGCCGTCGCCGTTGTACGAGAAGGCGAATGCCACCTTGTCGGCGTACCGGTCTGCCCGCTGCCGGAGCAGTTCGAGCAGAGTGTCTTCGGTGAGTTTTGCGTGCTTGGACATCGGCCACCTTCATTGATCGTGATCTCGGCGCCGCGTCGAGTCCGCGGCCCCGTAAGACGACGACCCGTCATTCGCGTTCTGTCCGGGTCGTCGGGCGCGAGGGACGTTACCCGAGCAAGCGATTGCCGGATGCCGTTTTTCTCAGGTTCCACGCCCACTACGGCACCGAAACCTACTCGTCGGTACCGCGCTATCGCGAATCTTTGACTAACTATCGCAAGCAGTTGCGGCGCGCTGACCTGGTTATTTAATGATCCAACGACACCAAACGAGTCCAGTTAATGGTTCGTGTACGAAAGCAAATTTGCCGAAACGGCCCTCTCTCAGGCCGCTCTGGCTCTACGTTCAGACTGCACTCAAGTTCTTGCACATGTCCCTGAGGAGAGTCCGTGCAGCGTTCCGCTCCCATCGCCCTGCAAGGCGATATCGAAGTTCCGAAGAAAGCCCCCCGTGCGTGGGTTGCCGCTGGTGTCGCCATCGCAGGCGCGAGCGTCATGGCCGTCGCGCCCGGCGTTCATTCCGAGGTACCGACCGCGTACAAGGCCACCGAGGCCACCGTCCGTCTCGCAGCAGACTGGAAGCCACTCGAGCCGTACATCGACGCCTTCAACGAGGCATCGAAAAATGCTGCGACTCTTGCCCATAACTACTTCCTGGCTCCCGGGCTGCCCCTTCAGCAGATCATTTCCAATCAGTCGAAGTATCTCAACGAAGTTCTGAACGATCCGTCCAAAGCCGACGACGCCCTGAAGAAGATGCGGGCCAACCTCGAAGCCGTCATCACCGGTGTCACCGGTATCGGCGCGAGCGACGACACGCTCGCGCAGACGAAGGATCACACGGTCGACGGCCTGCACGGGCTGGTGCTGCAGTTGCTACCGCAGTTTCTTCCCGAGGGCGGACCGATCGATCCGGCGACGATCACCGCGATCATGAACGTGTTGGCGTCGCCGATGAGTGGCGTGCTCATCGGTCTGGTCGGCCCCGTGATCAGCCCGGCCGTCGCCGTACTCAACAGCGGAATCGCCATCGCGGCCGCGATCCAAGCGGACAATCCCGATGCGGTCTTTTCCGATGTGTTCTCCGCTCCGGCCAACGTCGTTGGAGCGGTTTTCAACGGTGCCACACTCGATCTCACCGCTCTGACTCCGATCATCAACGAGACCGGCCTACTCGGTAGCACGACACTGAACTCACTCGACATCGCCTTCGGCGGCCTGTTCACCCCTGGTTCGGTCGGACGCGGGTCCTATGACGGCCCCAATGGCACGTCGATCACCGCCCCAGGCGGGTCGATCCTGAACAGCGTCGGCATGAACGTCACTACAGATGCGTTGGGTTTCCCCCTCACCCTCGGCATTCCTGGCCAAGCTGTCGGCCCCATCGGCGCAATGGAGGGACTGTCACAGACCGTGGGAGTGCTCCTCGGCGACGGCTGGGATGGCAAGAGCGGCAAGCCGGTTCCGCCGCTTGCCGGTGTGGAGTTCCCGACGATCAGCGACAAAGCCTCAGACAATTGGGCCGCGGCCATCCAGAAGCTGGCCGACACATTGCTGGGTAAGAAGGACTCGGAGACAACCCCTTCGCCCGACACCGCCAAGACCGCAGCCGCCGTCGCCACAGCCGGCGTCGCGGTGGAGTCGGCAAAGGCGGAATCGGCGAAGGTCGACGTCGCGGAGACAGAGTCGAGCTCAACACAGGCCAGTCCGTCCGCGGAGGCCCAGAGTCGCTCCACGGCACAGGAATCCACCGCAGCGAGCCCAACCGTCCAGCCGTCCGTCAGCCAACCGTCGAGCCCGGCGACACCCACGACCTCGGCCACAGAGTCGTCGACCGCACCGGCTGCGTCTGCCGACAGTTCCTCGACGTCTACGGATTCGACGCAGGGTTCGGCGTCGACCGGATCGTCGACGCCGAAGACCGACGCCGACACCCAGAGCGCTGCGGACTCCAAGTCGGGTGCATCGTCGTCTGCCAACTCGGGCGAATCGACTGGCGCGTCAAAGACGTCGAGCGGTTCGACATCTTCTGCTGGTACCGGGTCTTCCGGTACCGACTGACACCCGTCACCGCACCGACATCGTCACGGCAGAGCGCCGGATCCGTCACCGGGTCCGGCGCTCTGCTCGTTGTCGTACCGCCGAAGAATGGATGCGAACGGCCTGCACCAGGGCAATCAGCAGGTACCGCGGGGAAGCCGAGCGGCGTTTCGGTTGAGCCAATTACCGATTGTGTTGAGCGCGGCGATGCCTCCCGACATCGAGCCACCCGCGGCGCTCATGGCGACGGCGGTCTGACGTCCGTCGGAGTACGTGATGAGTCCGATCTGCCTGACCAGGTACGAGCCATCGACACCCGGACCCCAACCGCCCTTCACGGCAGTCGATTTCGGCGTCGACATCACCTCGATGCCCCACTGCTGGTTGCCTGCGACCTGCCCCATCAGCGACACGACATGCGCTGTTCCCGGCATGCATGGCAGATGGGCGGTGAACGTGGCAGCGGCAGGCAACGTCCACACGGTCTGCCCGAAGACCGTGAAGCCGGCGCGCAATCTCTGTGCGGGCACGGTCGACTGAGTGTCGCCGCCCTCACGCAGGACCGCGGTGACCTTACGAGCGGCGACAGCATCGCTCCCCAGCGACGACCACAGCGACTCGGCAGAAGCGTTGTCGGAGTTGATGATCGCGTTCGATTCAGCGGCCGACGGACCGTTCTCGCGCTCGGCCGCGACAGCAAGCGGAACCTTGATCGTCGACCATGCCACCTGGGGTGTGTTGTCGCCCAACACAATCGGATCACTGCCGCCTCGGCCAACGGGGGCCAATGCAACTCCGACGGGTACTCCGACCTGCGCGGCGAGCGCTGCGAACCCGCGTGCCAGCGGGTTCGCGACAGGAGCACTCGACGGCACCGACGCAGACGTCTGCGACGTCGTCGAACCGGTCACCGTCACCGTGACCGGAGTGATCTGGTTGTCACCGCGACCCGTCGTCGAACAGCTCGAAACGCCAAGAGCGCACACGGTGACCAGTCCGACGACACCGACCAGACCGCGCAGGTCAGTAGACATAGACCACCGCGTCGTTGCCGCCGCGACAGGCGACGACACCACCTTCCGGACCGCAGGACATGACGTAGCTCATTCCCGTGACCGGGCTGTAGGCGCTGATCACCCGCGACTGTCCCTTAACCCCGGTGCGCAGATACTCGTCCCGGACTGCCTGCGCGAACGAGCAACTCGTCACCGACGTACCCGCCGACACTCCGGCGCCGCAACTGACCGCTCCCGGCGGCGGGGTCGCAGGCGGCGCGACCGTCACGGTGGAGGTCGGCGCCGGATTAACCGTCTGCGTGACTGTGGGCGTCGACTGCGTGTCGGTCGACGAATCCGAGCTCCGATTGAGCAGGAAGTACGCGCCGACGATGAGCAGGCCGATGATCACCAGAGCGGCAACGCAGATCAGCACGATCATCAACGACTTGTCCCGACCCTGCGAACGTCCAGGCGGCGGATACTGCTGCGGGTAGGCCGACTGGGGGTAAGCGGGCGGGGGGTACGACATCGGTGCGGGGGCCGATGGATACGCGGGACCAGGCTGGGTCGGTTCGGAACGGGGCGGCTCCGGATAGGAGTAGTCGGCGTACATCGGCGGCTGATAGGCGCTCGGGTCGGCATCCTGTGACGTCCCCGGGTAGCCCGACGGATCCGTATACGCATTCGTGGACTTCCGGTAGTCGCCGGAGTCGTAGCCGCCGGTGGGGTCGTGGCCGGTGGGGTCGTAGCGTGAATCACCGCCCCCGGGATACTCACCCCCGGGACCTGACTGATCGTGCGGTGTCGGAGTCACACTGGCCACGTCCGATTCGTGAACATAGAGAAGAGAATATCCGGGATGGCAGATGATGCACGCCGGATCAGCGTAGCTACACCCCTCATTCAGATGACGTGGCCCCAGATGTCCACACTCAGATCACACCGTGAATCGGAGGGCTCTCCCCACGCAACACCCAGCGACCGATGTGCTGGTACTTCCAGCGCACCGGATCGTGCAGCGTGTGTGTCCTGGCGTTTCGCCAGAACCGATCGAGCGAGAGCTCGGCGGAGGCGCTGCGCGTGCCCGCAACCTCGAACAACGCAGAACTCACCGAATTCGACGCACGGTCGGCGACGGCCTTGGCGACAGCGACGGCAATCGACGCCTGAGCGGTGAGCGCTGGATCGTCGACGTCCTCGGCCGTCGCCGCGTCGACAGCTCTACTCGCCGCATCGAGCGTCGCTTCTGCCGCCGCGACCTCGACGCCGAGCTCACCGAAGCGTTGCACCGTCAACGGGTCGGCGTCTGCGCGTTCGACTCCTGCCTCGAACCACGGCCGCGACTTCGTGCGCACGAAGTCGGCGGCCGCGTCGAGTGCGCCGCGCGCGATACCGACGTCGATCGCGACGTGCAGTAGCTGGGCGAATGCGCCGTAGCCGGTCGGTTGAGCGACCGCCGGTGCGCGAGCCACGAGGTCGCCCGGGTCGACGTTGACCCCGGCGAACCTGACGGTCCCCGAGCCGGTCGTGCGCTGACCGAGGCCATTCCAGTCGTCGACGATCTCGACCCCAGGAGCGTCGGCCGCCACGAATGCGACGTACTCCCCCGGCTCGAACCCGCCTGCGGCTTCTTCGGTTTCGGACTCCGCGGTTTCGGCCCCTTCGGGCAAGCGCGTCAGTACGGCCAGGGTGTGCGCGAACAACGACCCTGTCGCATAGAACTTTTCGCCGTCGAGCACGAAGCGGTCGCCTTGCCGACGCAGCGTGGTGTTGATGTCCGCGACGGTCTTGCCACCCCGCTCCGACTGTGCGTTCGCGACACGGCCACCCTGCAGAACGTGACCGAAGATGCGCTGCGCCAACGCATCCGGCGCGGCCAGGCGGAGCAGGTTCAGATAGACGAAGTGGCTGTGCGGAATCTGCGCGATGTTGGGGTCTGCGGCCGCGAGTAGTCGGGCGACATCCGCGACGACGCTCGGCGCCAAGTCGGGACCGCCGAACCGCTGTGGGACGGTGATCGCGAGAAGCCCCGACGCGGACAGCTCGTCGATCTCCGCGTACGGGAGTCGGCGATCGCGGTCGCGCACCGCGGCGTCGACCTCGATCCGCGCCGCGACCTCGCGTGCCCTCGCCAGCGCCTCCGCGGCGCTGGTCGGTACGACCACTGGATTCGCAGTCGGTACGACCACTGGATTCGCAGTCGGTACGGCGACTGGATCCGCAGTCGGTACGGTCTCTGCCGGCCGAGCAGTCAAACCTTCTGTCGCCGTTGATGTGTGGGGGTCTGTCGACACCGTCAGACCGTCGCGCTGCTTTCGGCGAGCTCGAGTTCGCGCACCAGCGGCAGCACACGCTCGCCGAAGTACTCGATCTCCTCCTGGAAGTGCAGGAATCCACCGAGAACGAGGTCGACGCCGAGCTTCTTGTACGCGACGATCCGCTCGGCGACCTGCTCCGGTGTACCGATCAGTTGCGTGCGGAAGCCGTCGTTGTACTGCACGAGATCCTCGAACGACGAGTCGGCCCACATGCCCTTCTTGTCGCCGGTCGAGCTGCCCGCCTGCTGTACCGCACTCCGAAAGCCTTCCACCGCAGGCTTGTTCGCCTTCTCGACGATCTCGCGCAGGGTGTCACGCGCCTCCGCTTCGGTGTCTCGCGCGATGATGAATCCGTTGAGTCCGAAGCGCACTTCGCGGTTGTGCGCGCGGGCCACGGCACGCAGATCGTCGAGCTGCTCGGTGACACCGTCGAAATCTTTGCCGTTGGAGAAGTACCAGTCGGAGTAGCGGCCACCATTATTGCGTGCCGCCGTGGAGTTACCGCCTTGGAACAGTTCGGGATTGGGCCGCTCCGGAGTGTTGAGCGGCTTGGGCTTGAGGGTGAAGTCGTGGATGCGGTAGAAGTCTCCGCGGTAGTCGACGTTGTCCTCGGTCCAGATCTTGCGGATCACCTCGAGGAATTCGCCGCTGCGTCGGTAGCGCTCGTCGTGCTCGAGCCACGGCTCACCGAGGTGGGTGAACTCGTCCTTGAACCAACCACTCACCACGTTGATCGCAAAACGCCCGCCCGACAAGATGTCTGCGGTCGCACCGAACTTGGCGAGCACTGCGGGATGCCACAGTCCGGGGTGAATGGCCGCGATCAGCTTCAGGCGTTCGGTCGCGCCGAGGAGCGCGAGGCTGAACGACGTCGACTCGTGCTGGAACTCGGCCCCGTAGCTCGCCTCGTACCGCACCTGGCTGAGCGCATACTCGAATCCGTTGTTCTCGGCGGTCTGCGCGAGACGCTTGTTGTACTCGAAGTCCCACCCGGTCCGCTGCTCGATGTCGCTCGTCACGAGCCCACCGGACACGTTCGGGACCCAATACGCGAACTTGATCTCGTCGGCGATCTTCTCGGTGGACATGACACTCCTGTTGCTCGGCGGACGTCCGCTCTCGGACACAATCGGAGTTCAGTGTCATCGACGACGCCACACCCGCCCACAGTTGTAATCGGCATGGATTCAAGTCGACGACATGCGCCGACCTGTTCCCTGCGCGACGACCCCTTTCCGGAGTCGGATGGTCAGCGGTCGTCGGACGGCTCCCACTGCGCCATACCGAGGAACACGATGACCAACTGGCGCTGAGTGCGGTCGATGATCGCCGACTCCGCGCCTCGGCCGCGGTGCTCGCCGTCGAGGATGTCGGCGACGGCGGTCAGCATGATGCTCACGATGAGTTCCGCGGCGAGCTCGAGGTCGTCGGCGGTCCAGTCGGCGAGGTCGGGTATCCGCGACAGGTCGATGGCCAATTCTTTCGAGAACAACCGCAACTCGGTGTCGATGGCCCGCCTGATCTCCGCCAAACCGCCGTGCTGTTCGCGGATCAGGAAACGAAACGCCGGCTCGTTGTCGTGCACGTGCTGCAGCAGGATGTCGAGTGAGTTCTTCGCGGTCGGCAGTGCCTGCCTGGCGGCGAGGTCGCGACGCCCTTCGCGCAACGTGCGGCGCAGCACTCGCATCGAGTCCTCGACAAGCGTGACGCCAAGGTCTTCCATCGAGGCGAAGTGCCGGTAGAACGCGGTCGGGACGATGCCTGCACCCCGCGCGACCTCTCGCAGGCTGATACTTCCGAAGCTGCGTTCGGCGACGAGATCGAGGGTTGTACTGATCAACGCCTGCCGGGTGCGGTTCTTGCGGTCGGCGCGAGTCTCGGCGTCAGCCTCCCGACCGCCATGGGCGGAGCCGGAGCGTCGAGTCCTGGTCACCTGCCCGAGCTTATCTTGCCGCAGGTCAGGCCGACCCACCGCCGTCGCTCACGCCGACGCACCGCCACCCGGTCGGCGACCACTCAGCCGGCGACCTCGAAGAGCCCGGCGGCGCCCATACCTCCGCCGATACACATCGTCACCACGCAATAGCGGACGCCGCGTCGTCGACCCTCGATCAACGCATGCCCGACGCAGCGCGCACCCGTCATGCCGTAGGGATGACCCACCGAGATACCGCCGCCGTCGACGTTGAACCTCTCCGGATCGATACCGAGTTCGTCCCGGCAGTAGACGGCCTGGGACGCAAAAGCCTCGTTGAGCTCCCACAGACCGATGTCGTCGACGGTCAGCCCATGCTGCTTGAGCAGTTTCGGCACCGCGAGCACCGGCCCGATTCCCATCTCGTCGGGTGCGCATCCCGCAACGGCCATGCCCCGGTAGACACCGAGCGGTTCCAGTCCACGTCGTGACGCTTCGCGGGCTTCCATCAACACCGACGCCGACGCGCCGTCGGACAACTGCGACGCATTGCCGGCCGTGACGGTCGACGTCGCGGTGACCGCTCCGTCGGGAAGCACCGCGCGCAGACCGGCGAGCGACTCCCTGGTCGTCGACGGACGGTTGCCCTCGTCGCGATCGAGCATGACCTCCTGCTCCGACGTCTCACCCGTTTCCTTGTCGACGACCAGCTTGATGGTCCGCAGCGGCACGATCTCGTCGTCGAACCGGCCGGCCTCCTGCGCTGCCGCTGTCCGCTGCTGGGAGATCAGAGCCAGCTCGTCCTGGCGCTCCCGACTGACGCCGTACCGTTCTGCGACGATCTCCGCGGTCTGCAGCATCGGCATGTAGATGTCACCGACGTTGGAAACGAGCCACGGGTCCTGAGCCCGGTAGTTGTTCGCATGGTCGTTCTGCACCAACGAAATCGACTCGACGCCGCCGCCGATGGCGATCTCCATACCGTCGTCGACGATCTGCTTGGCGGCCGTCGCAATGGCCATCAGGCCGGACGCGCACTGCCGGTCGACGCTCATGCCCGACACCGAGTTGGGCAGTCCCGCACGCAGCAGCGCCTGGCGGGCGATGTTGAACCCGGTCGAGCCCTGCTGCATGGCGGCACCGAGCACGACGTCCTCGACCTCGCCTCCCTCAATGCCTGCCCGCGACACCGCATGGGCGATGGCGTGCCCGGCGAGCTCTTGTGCCTGGGTGTTGTTGAACGCTCCTCGGTACGCCTTGCCGATCGGGGTGCGTGCGGTGGAGACGATGACTGCTTCGCGCATGAGTGTCTGTTCTTTCTGGTGCTGGTACTGTCGCGTGCTGGTGTTTTCGCGTAGAGGGGTATGGCGGGATCAGGGAATGAACACGAGGCGACCGACGGTCGTGCCCTCGCCGAGACGACCGACACCGTCGGCAACGTCGGACAGCGCAAGTCGTTCGCCCACAAGAGGTTTGACAAGACCCTTGTCGGCCAACCGGGTCAGTTCGGCGTGGCACTCGTCGATGACCGCCGGGTTCTTGGTCTGATAGAGACCCCAGTGCAGCCCGACGATCGAGTAGTTCTTGATCAACGCATGGTTGAGTGCCGGTTGCGGAATGGTGCCACCCGCGAAGCCGATCACCACGATGCGCCCCTCAAATGCGATGCACTTGGTCGATCCGGCGTACGCGTCGCCGCCCACCGGGTCGAAGACGATGTCGGCGCCGTGGCCTCCGGTGAACTCCTTGACCGCGGACACGAAGTCCTCGGAGCGTCGATCGACGACCAGATCTGCACCGAGTTCCTTGGCGTACAACGCCTTTTCGGGTCCACCCACGACACCGATGACCTGCGCACCCGCAGCCTTACCCAATTGCACTGCCGCACTGCCGACGCCTCCTGCGGCCGCGTGCACGAGCAGGTAGTCGCCCTCGGCGATCTGCGTCCGACGGTGCAGCGCGAACCATGCGGTCTGATAGCCGATGCTCAACGCGGCGGCCTCGGCGTCGTCGAGTGCATCGGGAGCGTGAAAGACGTTGGCCTGATTCATCAGCGCATACTCGGCGAACGCCCCGCCCGGCAGAATCGGGTTTCCGACGACCCGCTCGCCGACGACGGCACGATCGACTCCCTCACCGATGGCGACAACCTCACCACACAGTTCGACGCCGGGCGTGAAGGGCAGCGGCGGCTTGATCTGGTACTTGCCCTGGCACAGCAGGACGTCGGGGAAGTTGGCAGGCGTGGCAAGCACTTTCACCAGAACCTCGCCGGGACCGGCGGTGGGTGTGTCGACCTCTTCGAGGGTCAGGACGTCGCGGGGATCACCGAGTTCGTTGACGCGCCAGGCTTTCATGGATGTATCTCCTTCTATGGACTTCGAATGATGTTGTGGGATGGGCGGTGCCGAGGGCCGCGCCTGCGGCACGTAGGAATCAGCCTGCGAGGTCGATCAATTCGGCGAGGCGTCGGCGATGCCAGTAGCCGGTTCCGAATGCGAGTTGATCGGCCTTGGCCCGCTTGAGGTAGAAATGCGCGGGGTACTCCCAGGTCATCCCGATACCGCCGTGGAGCTGCACACATTCCTCCGCAGCGCGTACGGCGACGTCTCCGCAGTACGACGCCGCCATGTGCGCCGCGATGGTCGCATCGAGATCGCCGTGCGCCGCGGTATCCGCGGCATAGCGGGCGGCCGCGCGTGCCGAACTGACTTCGAGCCAGAGGTCTGCCAGTCGGTGTTTGATCGCCTGGTACGAGCCGATCACCCTGCCGAACTGTCGACGCTCCTTGACATACGCGAGCGTCGTGTCGAGGCACCACTGCGCCACGCCGTACTGTTCGGAGGCCAGTAGTGCCACCGCGGTGGTGACGGCCGCCGTCAGCGCGGTTGCAGCGTCGGCGGTGTCGACTCGATTGGCGCGGACCCCGACCAGCTCGACGTCCGCGAGCGGACGCGTCATATCCAGCGACACAACGGGTTCGACGACGACTCTGGTGGCATCGGCGGCCACCACATGCAGCTCCAGCCCGTCCGGTCCGTTGACAGGGGTGACGAGCAGATCCGCCTGTGCCGCACCGGCTACCGTCTCGACCCTGCCGTGCAGGACGCCGTCGACAGCATCGACCGACGCCGCAACGGCACCCGGCGTCGTCGAGAACGGAATCAACAGTGCGCCCGTCTGCTCTCCCCCGGCGAGAGCACTGACCGTGTCTACGTCGCCCGCGTGCAGGAGCGCCTCGGTCGCGAGCACCGCGCTCGTCAGGAACGGGGTGGGCGCCACGGCGCGACCGATCTCCTCGAAGACCACAGCGGCCTCCCGCTCGGTCGCCCCTGCGCCGCCGAGGCGTTCGGGCACAAGCAATCCCGCGACGCCGATCTCACCGGCAAGCGACCTCCAGAGCGCAGCAGTGTCAATGGCCGGCTCGTCGTAGCTCGCCGACAGCGCAGCAGGGTCGAGTCGGTCGTCGAAGAGCCTGCGCACCGCGGCACGCAGCGCCTCCTCGGTATCGCCATAGGCAAGGTCCGGCTGCCCGGACTGCGGTGCAGTCGTCGGTTGCACAGACTGCGGTGCAGTCGTCGGCGCGGCGCCAGATGCAGTAGCAGTTGCGGTTGTGGTTGTGGTCACCGTGGTAGGTCCTTCCATGCGATTCCCTTGTCGACGCGGTGTTCCGGCGGCAGGCCGAGCACGCGCTCGGCCACGACGTTGCGCAGGATCTCCGACGTTCCGCCCTCGATCGAGTTGCCCTTCGCCCGCAGATACCGGTATCCCGGTCCGCGACCGGTGAAGTCGACGGTCTCCGGGCGCCGCAGCGTCCAGTCGTCGTAGCGCAGCCCTTCGTCGCCTGCCAACTCGAGTTCGAGTCCGGAGATCGCTTGTGCCTGACGGGCAAAGGCCAGCTTCATCGCGGAGCCCTCGGGCCCTGGTTGGCCCGCCGCGAGCTGTTGGCGAAGGCGTTCACCGGCGAGGCGGGTGACCTCTGCGTCGATCCACAGTTGCATCACCCGATCCAATGCCGCAGGCTCACGGTCGGCCGGATTCTGGCGCCACCACTGCACGAGCTTGCCGATCATCCCGCCCTCGCGGGGAGCACCGGAGCCGATGGCAACCCGCTCATTGTTGAGAGTCGTTGTGGCAACCCGCCATCCGTTGCCGACGTCGCTGATGCGGTCGGCGTCGGACACACGGACGTCGGTGAGGAAGACCTCGTTGAACTCCGCTTCTCCGGTGATCTGCCGCAGCGGCCGGATCTCGATACCCGGCGCACTCATGTCGACGATGAAGTACGTCAGCCCGGAGTGTTTGACGGCGCCGGGGTCGGTGCGCGCCACCAGGATTGCGCGTTGGGCGTTGTGCGCACCCGATGTCCACACCTTCTGACCGTTGACCACCCACGAGTCGTCGTCACGTACCGCACGCGTTGCCACGCCCGCGAGGTCCGAGCCCGCTCCCGGCTCGCTGAACAACTGGCAGTAGATGTGTTCACCGGTGTAGAGCGGACGTAGGAATCGCGCGCGCTGTTCCTCGGTGCCGAGTGCGGCGATTGTCGGTGCCGCCATTCCCAGTCCGATTCCGTTGCGACCGCGCGCGGGCCCCGGAGCCCCGGCCGCGTCGAGCGCGGCATCCACGCCGGCCTGATAGGTCTGCGCAATTCCGAGTCCACCGTGGCCGACCGGGAAGTGCACCCAGGCGAGTCCGGCATCGAAACGGGCACCGAGGAAATCACTGTCGGATGTCTCGGTCGGCGGGTGGGTGGCGAGCAGCCGTGCCACCCGCGCGTCGAGGTCGGTGGTGATGTCGTCAGATACGGGCGCTGAAGCATCCTGGAGCACTGGGCATCGATCCTTTCGGGTAGCGGTGGAGTGATCGGCGAGGCGCGTGCCGTCAGTCCTTCGGTCCGCCGGCCACATAGACGACCTGGCCGGAGACGAATCCCGCACCCTCGGACACGAAGAACGAGGCAGTGTGGGCGATGTCCTCCGGCTTTCCGGTTCGTGCGACGGGAATCGCTGCGGCACTTGCCTTCTTGAGCTCGTCGAAGTCGACGCCCATCCGCGCGGCGGTCGCGGCTGTCATGTCCGTCTCGATGAATCCCGGTGCGATGGCGTTGGCCGTCACGCCAAACTTGCCCAGTTCGATCGCGAGCGTCTTGGTGAAGCCCTGCATACCCGCCTTGGCCGCGGAGTAGTTGGCCTGACCACGATTTCCGAGTGCCGACGTGCTCGACAGGTTCACGATCCGACCCCATCCGGCGTCGACCATGTGCTTCTGCGCGGCCTTGCTGACGTTGAAGGCGCCGCGCAGATGCACCGCCATGACCGTGTCCCAGTCGTCGACGCTCATCTTGAACAGGAGGTTGTCGCGCAGCACGCCCGCATTGTTGACGACGACCGTCGGCGCGCCGAGCTCGGCGACAACCTTCTCGACGGCAGCGCCGACAGATGCCTCGTCGGAGACGTCGGCACCCACGGCGATCGCCTTGCCTCCGCCCGCGGTGATGGCGGCCACGGTGTCGGCGCATACTGCGGCGTCGAGATCGAGCACCGCGACGGCAAGTCCGTCGTCGGCAAGCCGTTTCGCGATCGCGGCGCCGATTCCGCGCGCTGCTCCGGTGACGATCGCTACCTTCTGGGTCATGGTGTTTCCTCCGTTGTTCGGTACTGGGTTCTTCGACTGTGCTGGAAGTGAATGTGGTTGTGAGCGCCGATGTGTGGTCGTGCCGCGGGCGGACTAGCGGTACTGCGAGGCGTCGCCGAGTCGTTGGCCGCCGTCGATTACCATCACCTCGCCGGTCATCCACGACGACGCGTCGGAGGCGAGAAAGACGATGGCCGACGCGATGTCCTCGGGCTCGCCGATTCGGCCGAGCGGCGTGGCAGCGGCAACCTGCGGCTCGTGCTCTCGCCACAGCGCCTCGGCGAGCTTGGTGCGGACGACGCCGGGCGCGACGCCGTTCACCCGGATGCGCGGAGACAATTCGAGCGACAGTTGCTCGGTGAGGTAGATCAGCGCCGATTTCGTGGTGTTGTACACACCGATGTTCGCCTCATGGACCATCCCGCCGATCGACGCGGTGTTGATGATCGATCCCCCGTGCTCACCCATCCACGCCTGCACGGCGAGCTTCGTCCACAGCAGGGGCGCCCAGAGGTTCACGTCGACGGTCTTGGCGAATCGTGCGTGGTCCTGGGTGATGAGCGGGCCTGCGGCGGGGTTGGTCCCGGCGTTGTTGACCAGGATGTCGATGCTGCCGAACCGCTCCAGCGTGAGTTCGACGCAGCGTTGCGCGGCATCTTCGTCGACAGCGTGGGCCGCGACGCCGAGCGCGCGAGGTCCGATCTGAGCGGCCGCCGCGTCGGCCGACTCCTGCTTGCGCGAGGTGACGACCACGTTGGCGCCGGCGTCAGCCAGTGCAACCGCGGCGGCGAGGCCGATACCGCGCGAGGCTCCGGACACCAGTGCCGTCCGTCCGGTGAGGTCGTGAGATGTCATGGCGCAGAGATCCTTTCGGTGGTGAGCAGGCCGACGTCCCCTCGGGTCGTCGTCGACGTCGTCGTTGAGAATGTGCTCGCGAGGCAGAGCGCCCCCTCACAAACTGACCCATAACGTGATCGCAGTCTCGACAACCATCTATAGTTGAAGGTGATTTCAGATTCAACATCGCCCCGAGGCGATCCGATCACAGGAGGAACCTTGACCACCGCAACACAGCCCGTCCGCCCGACCACGGCCGCCGATCTCACCGAGCTGGTCGGAACCGAACTGGGGCCGACGCCGTGGTACGCCGTGGAGCAGCACCGGGTGAATGCCTTCGCCGACGCCACCGACGACCACCAGTGGATTCACCTCGACACCGAGCGCGCCGCCGCCAGCGACCTCGGCGGGACGATCGCACACGGCCTGCTCACCCTGTCCCTCGGACCGCACCTGTCGAGCCAGTTGATCAAGTTCGACGGTTTCGCGCACAGCCTCAACTACGGCTACAACAAGGTCCGTTTCCCCGCTCCCGTACCCGTCGGTTCGCGCGTGCGTATGCGCGTCACCGTCGTGTCCGCCGACGAGGTATCCGGTGGCATCCAGGTCGTGACGTCGCAGGTCATGGAGCGTGAGGGCTCCGACAAGCCGGTGATGGTCGCCGAGTCGATCGCCCGGGTCGTCGCCGCTTCCTGACGGGCGAGACGACGTGTCCACCCACTTTGATCTGAAAGGCAACTCCCATGGTCAATCTCATCGATCCCGTCGCGCGTCACGCGACGACACGGCCCGATGCGACAGCTCTTCTCGGTGACTCGACGTCACTGACCTACGGAGAGTTCTATGACGCGGCGTTGGCCTATGCCGGGGCGCTGCGCGATGCGGGCATCCGACGCGGAGATCGTGTGCTGCTCGCGGCACCGTCGGTCCCCGAGTTCGCGATTGCCTACATGGGCATTCAGGCACTCGGGGCCACCGTGATCACCGTCAACACGATGTCCACGGCCGCCGAGGTCGGCTACTTCCTCAGCAACTCGCAGGCATCACTGGCCATCGGGCACGTCACGCTCGGCCCAGCGGTCGCCGATGCCGCGGCGCAGGCCGGTGTTCCCTCGTGGCAACTCGACACCGCTGCGGCGAGTCCGGGCAACGCGTCCGCGACACCGCTCGAGGCCCCCGTCGACCGTGCACCCGACGAGACCGCCGCCCTGCTCTACACCTCTGGCACCACAGGAAAGCCCAAAGGCGCCGAGCTGACGGTCAAGAACCTGCTGTCGGCCGGAGAGGTGGCAGGAGAGGTCAGCAGGGGCACCGCAGAGGACAGGTTGGGTACCGGACTGCCGCTGTTCCACGTCTTCGGTCAGGCGTCGGTGATGATGGCGGCCTTCACCACGGGCGCATCGATGTCGCTGCTGAGCCGGTTCACCCCGCGCGCAATGATTGACATGCTCGCCCGCGATCGGCTGACAGTGATGTGCGGCGTCCCGACCATGTGGAACGCAATGCTGCACGAGGCGACGGAAGCGGACGGCGAAGGTTTTGCACATCTGCGCGTTGCCGTTTCCGGCGGAGCGTCGCTGCCCGGGGAGATCGCACGCGCCTTCGAGGAGCGCTTCGGGTGCACCCTGCTCGAGGGCTACGGGTTGACCGAGACCACCGCGATGGCGACGTTCAACGACATCGACCGCGGCGGAAAGATCGGTAGCACCGGCGCCGTGGTGCCGCGCATGCACGTCGAGGTACGCGACGCCGACGGAGCCGTGTGCGCACCGGGCGTCGTCGGTGAGGTGTTCATCGCGGGCGACATGGTGTTCAAGGGTTACTGGCGCAATGACGAGGCGACCGCCGCGGCACTGTCGCACAACGGTTGGTTCCGCACAGGCGATCTCGGCGAGATCGACGTCGACGGTGATCTACGGATCGTCGACCGCGTGAAGGATCTGATCATCCGTGGTGGCTACAACGTCTATCCCGGCGAGGTCGAGGAGATCCTCTACCAGCACCCGGATGTGGTCGAAGCGGCAGTCGTCGGCGTCCCCGACAGCCACTACGGCGAAGAAGTCGCGGCGGTCGTCGTACTGACGGCGGGAGCAACAACCAGGCACGAGGATATCGAGTCGTGGTGTCGAGAGCGCTTGTCCGCCTACAAGATTCCCCGCATGGTCTTGTTCGTCGACGAGCTACCCAAGGGATCTACCGGAAAGATCCTCAAACGCAACATTGATCGCACGTCCCTGAGGAGGGCCACCGCATGAGTGCAGTCAACCGCCAGATCAGACTCGCGGCTCGACCCACGGGTGAGATCGACGAGAACACTTTCACCGTCACCGAGGAACCGATCCCACAACCGTCGGCGGGCGAGTTCGTTGTCGCCGTCGACTATGTCTCGGTCGACCCCGCCATGCGCGGTTGGCTCGACGACGTGCCGTCGTACATCCCCCCGGTGGGTATCGGCGAGGTCATGCGCGCACACGCCGTCGGCACCGTCGTGGTCTCGGAGAATGACAGGTACCCCGTGGACACCGTGGTGTCCGGACCGTTCGGTGCGCAGGAGTACGCCGTGTCCGACGGCCACGACATCATGGTCGTCGATACCGATCTCGCGCCCGCACCGACCTGGCTCGGCGCGCTCGGATTCCCCGGGATGACAGCGTATTTCGGGCTGCTCGACGTCGCACAGACGAAGCCTGGCGACACCGTGCTGATCTCGGGCGCGGCGGGTGCCGTCGGCAGCATCGCCGGGCAGATCGCAAAACTGATGGGCTGCAGGGTGATCGGGGTGGCCGGTGGCGAGCGCAAGTGCTCATGGCTGACCGACGAACTCGGATTCGACGCCGCCATCGACTACAAGCAGGGTTCCATCGGCAGACCGCTGCGTGCGGCCGCTCCCACGGGCATCGACGTGTACTTCGACAATGTTGGTGGCGATGTGCTCAATTCGGCTCTGGCACAGTTGCGTACACACGCACGCGTGGCGATCTGCGGAGCGATCTCGGGGTACAACGCCACGACGCCCCCGCCCGGGCCGTCGCGCTACCTATCGCTGTTGATCAACCGCGCGTCGATGGCCGGATTCATCATCTTCGACTACCGGCGTCGCTACCCGGAGGCTCAGGCCGCATTGCAAGCCTGGATTCGGTCGGGTCAGATCACCGCGGCCGAGCAGGTCGAGAAGGGCGACATCACGGCGTTCGGCGACACTCTCGCCATGCTGTTCTCCGGAGCCAACACGGGCAAGCTGGTGTTGCAGATCCGTTAGCCCGATCGGGCCCCAAGGGACGTAACCCTTTCGTACGAAACCCAGAGCGGGGGAGGAGATTTCCTCCCCCGCTCTGGGTTTCTCACGCTGTTCTGTTGTTCCGCTCTTACTGGTGTCGCTGACGACCGAGCTGACGAATCCACGCCCGTGAGTCGGCGGGATCGATCACATCGTCGAGTTCGAAGGTCGTGGCGGAGTGCAGCGCCTTGCCGTGCTCGTACGCTTTCGCCACCAACTCGGCGAACAACGCGTCCCGCTCGGCAGGATCATCGATCGCCTCGAGCTCCTTTCGGAATCCGAGTCGTACCGAACCCTCCAGTCCCATCGGTCCGATCTCGCCCGTCGGCCACGCGACGGTGAACTGCGGTGCGTGGAACGAGCCGCCCGCCATTGCCATCGCACCGAGACCGTAGCCCTTGCGCAGGATGATCGTTCCCAACGGCACAGTCAGCCGCGCGCCGGCGACGAACAACCGTGAGAACCGGCGCACGGTTGCATGCTCCTCCGAATCCGGCCCCACCATGAATCCCGGTGTGTCACAGAGGGTCACCACTGGGAGCCTGTGTGCTTCGCACATTTCCAGGAAGTCGGCAGTCTTGTCGGCGGCCTCCGCGTCGATCGCGCCACCGAGGTGCGCACTCGAGTTCGCGACCACTCCGTATGCCACGCCTTCGACTCGGATCAGCGCGGTGACGACTCCCATGCCGTAGTCGGCCCGCACCTCGAGCGTTGAGGCGGGATCCGCAATGGAGTCGATCGCCTCGCGAACGTCGTAGGCGCGCAGGCGATTCTCGGGTACCACGTGTCGGGAGAGCCTGGTGTCCGGCGCGTCCCAGTCGACGACGTCGCCCTGGAAGTACGCGAGGTATCGCCGTGCCAGATCGACGGCGTCGGCTTCGTCGCGCGCCGCGATATGCACGACGCCGTTGCGACGCTGAAGCTCGACCGGCCCGATGTCCTCGGGACGGAACACGCCGAGACCACCGCCCTCGACCATCGCCGGACCGCCCATGCCTATGTTGGCTTCGGGTGTGGCGATGAGGACGTCACACGCTCCGGCGAGTGCGGCATTGCCCGCGAAACACCGACCCGAGACAACAGCGATCGTCGGCACCCGGCCGCGCAACGAGGCCATTTCTCGGAACGTGTTGAGCTCCAGGCCCGCCGCACCGTTGGCATCGGTATCACCCGGCCGGCCTCCACCGCCCTCGGCGAAAAGCACCAGCGGAACATTCTTGCGCTTGGCCAACTCGATCAGCCGATCGGTCTTGGCGTGGTTACGCAGTCCCTGCGTGCCCGCCAGCACCGTGTAGTCGTACGAGATAACCACAGCTTCAGCAGCTTTGGCACCGAACCGGTCGGCACCGATCGTCGCCACGCCGCCAACCAGTCCGTCGGCGGGAGTGTTCGCAACGAGGTCTTCTTCGGTGCGGCGCGTGCGCTGAGCGGCAAGTGCCAACGCCCCGTATTCGACAAAGCTGTCGTCATCGACGAGGTCGGTGATGTTCTCGCGAGCGGTACGTCGACCGATTCGGTGGCGCTTGGCAACCGCGTCGGGACGCGCGGCGTCGAGCGTCACCTCGTGCCGCGCGTTGATCTCGGCGAGATCGGGCCGGATGTGGCCCGGGTCGATCTCGGCGCGAGTCTCGACATCTGCATCACCGCCAGCAGCTCCGACGACCGCCAACGGTCGACCGGTTGCGACGGCCTGACCCGGTTCGACCAGCGCCCGGATCAGTGTTGCCGCGGTGGGCACCGACACGGTGTGCTGCATCTTCATCGCTTCCAGCACGACGAGTGCCGTACCGGGCGCTGCGGCGACGCCCGCCTCCGCCACCTCGACGACCACCCCGGACATCGGGGCCACCAGCACGTCCTCGCCGTCGGCGAGTTCGACGTCGAGGACCGGCGCCTCGGCGTCGTCGGCGATCGGCTTGGCCGCGCCTGCGGTGTCGAATTCGGTTGCACGCGCGACGAGTTCGTCGATGTGCTCGCCGAGGTACCCCGTCGTGACCGAGCCTGCGCCGAATGCCTTGTCGCCGAGTATCGCGCGTAGCAGGCCGACGTTGGTCGCGACGCCGTCGATGACGAATTCGCCCAACGCATCGGCGGTCTTGCGCGTCGCGATGGTGAAATCACCCCGCGCTGTGTGGCCGATCACCTTGGCGAGCAACGAATCGTAGCGCGGGCTCGTTGTGAGGCCCGGCCGCCCGAACGTGTCCACCCGGACCCCGGGTCCCGTTGGCGCTAAGAACGACCGCAACGTGCCCGATTGCGGCACCGTCGTGCCATCCGGGGTTGTGGTCTCCATGTTCACGCGCGCCTGGATCGCGACACCCGCCGTATCCACGGGTGTTCCGGTCACGGCTTCACCGTCGGAGGTGATGCCCGCGGGTAGCCCCAACTCTCCGAAGCGCCGGTCTGCGGCGATGGCCAACCCGATCTCGACGAGGTCGCAACCGGTCACCTCTTCGGTGATGGTGTGCTCCACCTGAATTCGCGGATTGACCTCGAGGAAGACGAATCGATCTCCCGCGACGAGGAACTCGACCGTCGCCAGCCCGCGATATCCGTTGGCGGCACACAGCCGTGCCGCGCACGCGTGCAGCCCGGCACGCATCTCGTCGGAGACGTGTTGTGCCGGTGCGATCTCGATGAGCTTTTGATGTCTGCGCTGCACACTGCAGTCGCGATCACCGAGCGCCAGTGCCGTAGTTCCAGATGTCGTTGTCCCCGAGCTGGACTCAGCCGAGATGATCTGCACCTCGATGTGCCGCGCCGAGCCGCACAGCTCCTCGGCAAACAGGTCCGCGTTGCCGAATCCCGCCAGTGCCTCGGCGGCACACGTCTTCATCGCGTCGCCGATCTGGTCGGCCGAGGTGACCTCGCGCATGCCGCGACCGCCACCGCCTGCCACCGCTTTGATCATCACGCCCGACGGGTGCGCGGCGAGCAGTTGGGCGACCTGCGCCTCGTCGACCCCGCTCTCGGTGGCGTCGAGGACCGGCACCTCTGCGGCGATCGCTGCTCGTCGTGCCGACGCCTTGTCGCCGAACGTCTCGAGGGCTTGTGCCGACGGACCAACGAACCGCAGACCGGCGACAGCACAGGCGCGCGCCAAACGTGGCTCCTCGCTGAGGAATCCGTATCCGGGATGGACAAAGGTGGCGCCGGTGCGCTGCGCGGCGTCGACGATCGCGTCGACGTCGAGGTACGCCTGCGGTCCGACGCCCTCGAGCGCGAGGGCCTCGTCGGCGGCACTGACGTGTGGTGCCTCGGCGTCGTCCGCGGCATACACCGCGACGACGCGATGCCCGGTCTCGCGGGCGGTGCGGATGATACGGAGAGCGATCTCCCCACGGTTGGCGACGAGTACGGTTGCTGAACTCATGCTTTTCCTACCTTCGCGAAGAGGTCGCCCTTGCGTACCTTGCCCGTTGCGGTCATCGGAAGTTGTTCGATGATCTCGATCTCCGGCACCTTGTAACCTGCCATGTTCTGTCGCGCCCAGGCGATGATGTCGTCGGCCGAGAGCTCTTCGCCGTCGCGCAGTTGCACGAAGGCGAAGGCGATCTGACCTCGTCGTCGATCCGGTTTGGGTACCACCGCAGCTTTGTCGACGGCCGGATGAAGCATCAGCAGCGACTCGACCTCCGAGGGGAAGACGCTCATGCCGTTGGTCTTGATCATCTCCTTGTTGCGCGCCAGGTAGTGCAGCGCGCCGCGCTCACTGAACTTGCCGAAATCGCCTGTCTGGAGCCAACCGTCGCGCAAGGCGTCGGCGGTCGCCTCGGGATTGCGATGGTAGCCGCCCATCACCGACGGACTGCGCACGATGATCTGGCCCTCGCTGCCAATCGGGACCGGATTGCCGTCGGCGTCGACGATCAGGATGTCCGTGCCGGGAACGGGTACCCCGCAGAACACCGGGTCGCCCAACAGGTCGTAGTCTCCGGCGGAGTAGCCGAGTGTGATGGTGTCCGCGGTGTGCGTTTCGGTCATCCCGTAGCTGCCTTCGCGCAACGTGTTCCCCGTCGCCTCACGCCAGCGAGCGCGGACCGTCGGGTCGAGTTTCGACACAAAAGACACTGCGAGCGGATTGGTCAACGAGGTGAGGTCGTGCGTCGAGAAGTCTTCGCGCTCCATCAATTCGATGTAGTTGTCGACGGTGCCGATCATCGAATCCACGCGATAGTTCTCGATGCCGTCGAGTACGACGCCCGCATCCCATCGCGTCAGCAAGACGACGGTGTCGCCGTTCACCAGTGGGACCAGGATTCCGGTGTCCTCCCCGGCGATCCAGAACACCGGCATGAAGACCAGCGACGCACCATGTACAGCCCCGACCCGACGGCCATGCGCCGCAGTCGCCGTGACCGCGGTGTAGAGCATGTGCCCCTGAGTGTGCCGGCATCCCTTGGGCATTCCGGTCGTCCCGCCCGTATAGTTCAGCGCGGCAAGACGATCCGGGTCGACCGGTGGAAAGTCGGTAGGCGCGGGCGTCCCGACGATCCGAGCCCAGTCCGTTGACTCCCCGGTCCGCTCGAACGGTGCGGCGGGGCTGTCCGCGAGCAGCATGTCGGAGAGATCTGTTGTCGCGATGACGCGCACCTGCGTGCGATCACGAACCGTCTCGACGAGGGCGGCGAGCGTTGGCTGGGTGATCACCACGCTCACCTCGGCGTCGGCGAGTTCGTGAGCGAGTTCGTGCTCGCGGAGCATCGGATTCACGGGCACATGAACGGCACCGAGTTTCAGTATCGCCATCATCGCGATGTGGAACTGCGGACAGTTGCCCAGGTACAGGCCGACGCTGTCGCCGACGCCAATCCCCTGTGCGCGGAGCCAGCCCGCCACACTGTCGGAAAGTGCGTCGTATTCGGCATAGGTGATCTCGCGGCCATAGAAGGCGATCGCCACTGCAGCTGGGGTCTCACGTGCCCAGTGCCGCAGGTAACCGACGATGCCCTGCGCCTCGACCGAGGATTCGACGGTCCGCGGTACGTCGACGGGCCAGTTCTCCTGCTGGATCCGGCTGACCTCGGCCAACGCGGTCTCGAGCGCGTTGGCGGCGCATGTAGACGGGGAGGTGGTGCTTGACGGCGAGGTAGTCGTCGATGAGGCGTTCACAGTGCTTCTCCTCGGTTCTCGATCATTCGTCCACGCGGGTGGACATCTGCGGTACGGATCTCACGCGGTTGCGGGTAGTCCGAACGTTTCGGTCAGTTGCCTCGCCGTGTCGGCGCCGTCGGTATGGAGGATGCCCGCGATCCCGAGCTTCGCTGCACCGTCGAGGTTCTGTTGGAGGTCGTCGATCATCACCGAATCCTGCGGCGCCACACCGAGCCGTTCGCACGCGATCTCGAAGATCCGACGCGATGGCTTGCGTATACCCACCTCAGCGGAGATGACGACAACATCCGCGAGCTCGCTGAGCTCGAAGCCCGCATAGGTGTCTCGTCCGAACGCGTTGGACACCAGGGCAACTGGAACCGACGCGGCGCGCAGCCGACCCAGCATGGCAATCGTCTCGTCGTCACGCTCGAGTCGATGCTGCATCCTCGCGGAGAGTCCATCGGACGGCACGCTTACGCCGTGTGCCCCGAGTCGGGCGGCGAAACCCTTGTCGAAGGTTTCGGCGTCGATCCGTCCTGCCTCATGATCTGCGAGCAGCGTGCGGGATTGCCCGTCGTGTCCGAGTAGACGCAGCGGCAGCTCACGGTCGCCGATCTCCGCGCCGAAGGCCCGGAAGGCGTCGAGCACGCTGGTGGTCACCACTCCCCCGAAATCGATGAGCACAGCTGATCGCGTAGTGGAACTTGATCGCATAGTTGAACTTGACCTCATATTCAATTTGTAACACACAACACGTTGCAAATGGGAGAGCTGCCCACCTCTGTGAGGCTGTCTCTTATACACATC